>NZ_ATDK01000040.1 GCF_000444135.1 Pseudomonas avellanae BPIC 631 | reverse complement strand
GCACATGCGCGATTAATCGATCGATTTTTCAACAAATAGCGGCTTATTTTAGGAAAAGTCCGGCTATCGGCCACGGCGCGGTGAGTTGATCGGAGGATCCCTAACGACGCACTGTGCTCGGAGACTTGGGATACAACCCTTCCTATATACCCTTTGACCGGCAATCCCGTGAGCGCAGCTAAATTATTCGCAAAAGATCCGGCCCCGCTGTCTCCTGAATAACAAGATACAACATGTATGCTTTCATAATCGTCGATATTAATTTTTTTCTGTTTGATCCTGTAGTAAAGTAATTCCGGGGACACATCCCCATTCTTTATTTTTAATGCCGGAAACTCAGGCACCGATGGCGGGAAGCCATGGGCATTCACTACCAATGTCCTCTCGCCCGTTTTTTTCAACTGGGTGTATATATCAAGCCCCTCTCCCAAATTGATACGATTGCTTAATTTCAGGCGTTTAACAGGCACGAAGCGTTTCAGAAATTTTGGCACATGCCCACTCGGATCAACCCGATTAACCGGATCCCCCTCACAATACGCATACGCATTCAAACCACCCTCGCCAAACGGGCTCAAACTGTCCGGGCTATTGAACCGCATCAACACCGGGTTAAACGCCCGATAACCATTGCCCAGCAAATAATGCCCTGTCACCGGATCAACTCGCTGGCCTGTAAAGCCGGGCAGGTTCATCGGCCCCGCTGAAGGATGACGATGACCATAAGGCGTATACGCCAACGCCAAACCCTGAGCGGCGATGACAGACTGCTGTTGATCAGTCAGCAGCAACGCGCTGTCGCTCTGATTGTCTTCCGTACGCCGTTGCGCCAGCAAATGCTCGTCCGTACGCAGAAGCGAATGCTGGATCTGCCCCTGAATTTGCGTCGCCAGACGATTCTTCTGATAGAAAAACCGTGCGCTGCCCTGCCCCGCAGCCAAACAGTCGGCCAAGCGATCCAATGGATCGTAGCGATAGACGCAGAGTACGGATCGATCAGAAATAGCCACGGTGTCATTCCTTTGATGCAACGTTGTGGCAGCCAGTCTGGGCTTGCTCAGAGTTTTCGCCCAGCTAGCAGAACTGCTAGGTGCTGGTCCATTTGCCGTACCAAAAGGCGCCGGAAGCACACACCTCCAGCGCCGTCGATTTCAGCTTATTCGCGCACAGCCCTTACCAGCACCGAATAGTAGTGCTCCCTGGCGTAGTAATGACTATCAGGGGCAGGAGCCCCGCGCATGTCGTCGATTGACGGGAACAGTCGAATGTTCCAGTTGCGGCTGGCAGGCAATGGTGTGGTGGCAACCTCCCGGTGGGTTTCACGCTCGGCTTCGGACAGGTCGGAGGCCAGCACGCCGATAACCTGCCCGTTCGGGTCCAGTACCTTGCCGGCCACGAACATGAAATGAAACGGGTAATCCGATGACGGAGAGCCCTCCAGAACGTCGCGCTCAATAAACCCAATACCCTCACCGATGTCGGGAAGTGCCTGATCGTCGGTGAAGTAGTCAGAATAGCCCTGCGCCTTTATCCAGCCTTCTAGCGGTGTTGTCGAAATGTTCAGCTTCACCTGCTGACCGTCCTGCAAGGCGACGACCTCGACGTTAGGTACGACCGGCGCCGCCACGCCCAGGCGCTCGCCTTCGTAGTCAAACGGGGTTGCACCTCCGGCGTACCTGGAGACCAGAAACTCGGTGCTGGAAATACAGCTTTCGGGCGCTGCTGCCTTGGGTTCTAGCCTCACATAGCCATTTCGGTCCGGCCTGATGGTGTGGAACAGGCTCGATGGCACATTGAGCTTTCCGGGTACCAGAACATTGTCGTCCATGATGTTCAGGTCCTCATGGTGGACCTTAAGCGTTCCACCTGATGTGTCCTGAGTGGCAAAGCGCTCGCGGGCTGCGGTCTTGTAGGCATAGCGCCGGGTACGGATGTTACAGACCGTCTGATCGCTGATATTTCCGCCCCTGAGTGCTGGCCGGTTAATGAGCGTGAACTCATGCCCACCGATGTTGCGCACCCAGGGCAGCGCCAGGGTTTCAGCTCGCGACCGGCCTTGCGGTGGTACCAACAGAAAGACGCTATTGCGCTCGTCCCAGACAGCCCGGTAGACCCTGCCGTTGTCCAGCGTGATGTAGTCACGGCCATCAATGGAATAACTGCCTCGCTTTGGCCCTGCGCTGACCACCACGGCATCGGACAGGTCAACCACGGCGCTGGCAATGCCCACGCCTTTGGCGCGCTCCGGATAAACCGCGTCGTCGATGTGCAACTGCAGTTCAGCACCACTCAGGTGTGTGGGTGCGGCCGGTTGCTCAAGGCTGGTGACCGACTCATAGGTATACCCGCGCTGTGAGGACAGAAAGATGCGGCGGGCATCGGTTTCCGAGACGTCATTGAGGGACAGCAAGGCGATACTTTCAATTCTGCCGGGATCAGGAAAACAGGCTTCGACATGATCGATGACCGACCCCGAATGGCTCAGGTAAAACTCGTCCTGCAGATGACCTGCCAGCATGCAGAGCTGCTTGGCAGCCGAATGAGCAAACCAGGCTTTCTCGCCGGACTTCAGGCGTGCCTCGACCATCATCAGGTTGTTTTGCGCCAGGCTCTCCTGAAGCTGCCTGACGAAGGTGCCTCGCTCGCTGGCAAGCGCCGGAATACCTTCATGCGCCGCCATGAGCGGGTTGATCAGTCGAACCTGCCTGAGGATTTTCTCGCCAAGGCCCAGCGAACGAGGTTTCGACGCCGCCCCCCATTCGACCGTATGGCCCAACAAGGTGTTGGCCAGCGCCGCCTGATTACGCGCAGCAAAGAGGATGGCCAGTTCCTCGGGGGTATCGAGCATATAGAACGGATTTTCGACGGACGTGATGGACGAGGGCAGTCGCGATTTAATTTTGGCAACGGCTTCGATGTTTTTCACAACCCACTGAGGGTTTCGCGCATAGGCTTCGTTCGCAGCCTTTGCGCCATAAAACAGCTCCAATGCAAAGTCATCGTGGGCCAGCCCGCTGCGATAGTCCGACTGATGGTGCCACAAGTGGGGCAAGGCCCTTTTCGGATCGGCTTGAGAGCTGATCTTCTTCATGGTCAGAGCAACAGGCTGCTGGTCGTACAATGTCTCGCCCGGTGCCAGCGCCAGAAAATCTTCACTGGCAACTGTGCCTCGATAGTGCACGCCCCGATCCGCTTCGATCACCAGTTCCTGCCCGCTGCCATCACTGAGTGTCGCCAGAACACCGGCCACGGTTTTTCTACCGGCCAGTCCCTCGAGCGTGTCGCTGATCTGGACGGTCACGAACATGCCTTGGGCCGCAACGATATGTGCCTGAATGTCAGATTTATAACGCGCGATGGCAGGCAACGTCCCGTCTACGTCCAGTCGGCTACCGTCTGTGCGAATGAAACGGGTGGTGCCAGCCGTGCTGCCAGCATGTTCGAGCACCTCGACATGGCCCTCGCGCTCAGTGACGTATTTGTGTTCGATAACGCCCAGGGCTGTGTCCTGCCGGGTTGATCCGCCTTGCGCGTCGATGAGCCGGGCAGGCACTTTTTCAAGCGTTGCCACGCAGTTGTCGTACCAACTGACGGTGTTGGCGGGCGCCAGAAAACGCTCCGGTCGGCCGCTGAAACCTGAGGGAAACGCTTCGGTGTGGGCAAAACGGGACAACTGCGGGGCATCAGCAGTTGACTCCGGGTGCTTGCGCCATTGCCCGGCTTCGAGGTCCAACGCATGAAGTGGCCGCAATTCCGGCCCTGCTATGCCGCTGACCGTACGACACGCCTGGCCGTTGAGCATGTAGATTTTTTCGCTGATCCCGCCCAGCAGTACGGCTCGCGCGCCACCCTCGACCATCGCGTTGCCATTCCAGTCGACACTGGCCACTTTCCTGCCGGTTTGATGCTCGGATATCTGCCCGTCCTCGGCAACCCTCCAATAGGAGCTGTCAGCAGACGTCTGCTTGCTCACTGGGTCTTCGCCTACGGCGTCGTGCTCGATCACATTGCTGCGCTCGTGGGAGTCAGAGGTTTCGGCCAGATCGGGCGTGCCGGGCAGAACCTGCTCGACGCCAGTCTGTTTATTGCGCAGCGCAGCAGACTTGATTCCTTTAACCACCGATATACCGCAATGCAACGCCGAACGCATGCCGATCAGCAGAAAGCCGAAAGTCTTCACCGAGGCCTCGTAGTCGTTGGCTTCTACAGCTTCAGCGAGGGCCTGGATCTGCTGGGCCATCGTCCAGACATTGGTGCCTTGCAGCATCAGCGTGCCCAGCACTCTGGGACGAACTGTGCGCAGTTTGCATAACACCAGTTCTGCAACGATGTTGATTGCATCCAGCGCTATGCCTTCGTCGTTACCATCGTAAATATCAAACCCCAGGTTGATGAAGTTACCCACCACCGGCAGCAGCCCGCCAACCTGATGCAACACTTGAAGCACATGCTGTGCACTGGTCGACATGTTTTGAATGTCATCGTCGTTCGCTCTGGCGCTCAGCAGTTGCCTGAACGCCTGAGCACTGCGCTCAAGGCGGGTTTTCTCGTCTGTGGTCAGTAACTCGATGCAGTGAATCGACCTGTCACTGTCCGAAATCGCCACACCCTCAAGATCGCCCAGCCGCTCGGCAGCAGTGTCAGAGGTCAACACGATCCGCTCGGCCTCTAAAGCACGATAGTCATCGGTCGCCTTGATGGCGTAGTTCTCTGCCTCAAGCGTGAACGCGGCCTTCGGTGTCGTCAGCTGGGAAGGCAGATTGCCGTTGTTCACAAAGGCAATGTTCGCGTCGAACAGACCGACCAGTTTCGTTTGCAGCGCATCCAGGCTCGCGGTGTAACGGGCTTTGTCAGCAAGGGCCTGCGCCAGTAGCTTGAGCTTTTCATCACGATTGTCGGCCAGCGCCAGCTCACGGCGCAGGTCTTCGTCATAAAGTACGTTCAGCAGTGTTCGATAACCCACGGACTCTTCATGCCTGAAAAACGTACCGCTGTTGATCCAGCCCGCTTCATAACTGATGTCGAACGCAGCCCGCGCAATCACTGGCCAGCAATGTTCATTCAGCCCCAGATACCGGCACAGTTCACGCGATACACATTCCGGTTGGGTAGGCTGCAGAACAACGAGCAGGCGCTGTTGGACCTCAAGGTTTTCCGCAATCACCAGGTAGTAGGTGTTGACCGCATCATTCAAGCGCTTGACGTAGGCCGCTTTGTGCTGTTCTGGCGGCAAGGCAGGCAAATCCTCCCGATGTTGGGCCAGCAGATGACAAGCGGCACGCTGCAATGTCGCAGACTGGCCGGCATCCCATTGCACCCCGCGCAATTCGTCAGTCAGCTCCACAAACCGTGATGCGATGGTATCGTAAGCCCCTACCGATAAAGGGTCCACGTACAGATACGGCGGCTCCTTGGTACGAATATCGAACGCTTCGATGTCGATGTCCGTCAACGGATGGCTGCGCGGGACAAGATTGGGCACGATCACTTCAACGATCAGCCGCTCGATATTGATCGCGCCCTCGGCCTCGCCATAGCGAATGGTATTGATCATGTAAGACGATAGCGCTTGGCGGGCGGCGTCAAAATAGTCCGAAAGATCCCGCACGCTCCACGGGTTGACGGTGTGCTGCTCACGGTAGACATCGGCATGGCCGTCACTGTCGTAAACGACAAGTTTCAGCGTGATGCCACCGGACTGCTGCAGCATGGCCAGCAATGCGTTTTCGTTGTCTTGCAGTGACGCGCCAAAATGCCGTTGACTGTTGAGCAAGGTGCGGCATCGGGCAAGGTGCCACTGAATTTCTTTTCTCAGCGCAAGGTCGATTACGCCGTAGTCGTCGGTGCCATGCGCCTGGACGCTACGCTGACGAAATGTGTACACCTGCGACGTATCGAGCATGAAGCGTTGTTGCTCGGCGATGGTAAAAGGCAAGCCCGGCGCCAGCGCAGTGTGCTGGACATCGGCCTCGCCGGGCAGAAGCGCAGCGACCCCTGCGAGCAGATCGTGACGGGTGGCTACCGGCGCAATACCGATCCCGTAGTAATCGAGCAGACTGTGCAGTGAAACAGCCTGATCATCGCGAATCGTCAGATGACGACGGGCATCGGCGGCATCCAGCTGCGACGCAAGCGGGGCCAGGCTATCGGTGAGCCGAATGACCCGCAGGTGCAGGTCTGACAAGGTCGATTGCACCGGTTGCAAGCCAGCGGTCACGCCCAGCAATTGCAGTGCGTAAACGGGGCTGGCGCCATTTGGCCAGACCTGCAACACGCAGGTAAAAGGCTGCCGGAAATCCACCTGGTTTTTGTTGACGAGATCAAGGACGTAGCGCAGCTCTTGACGGTGCACGCCGGGCAGCAGTTCTACATCGATGTCGCCTGCCAGATTCAGGCTGGCGGTAAGCCGGATCAACGCTTTGAAGTGCTGCAAAACCGTGCTGCCATGAACAACGCCAGCAAACAGCGGAGAGTCATTGGCTACGGCTAGAAATACTCTGTTAGTCGCACAAGTACCGGTTTCCAGGTCGCGTAATCGTGCCCGCAGGGTGTTCAGCAGCCTGGGGTAATCCCCCAACGTACGATCGATGCGCTCTGTTCGGGCTATCGGGGAGCGTGGCTCACGTTGTTGACGCTGAGCGATATCAAACGCAGCCTTGGCCAGTTCATGCTCAAGGCCTGACTCGGAGTTTTCCGGGCTGACGGACCGGGTAACGCGCTCTGTCCCATCCGCGAACGCGTTCAGTTCGACGTCGAACAGCAGTGATTTCAGGGTGCTCAGTAGCTCGTTGTCGTCTGCCCAGCGCCCGAAAGCGCTGAAAGCCCCGAGGATCTGAATTTCCTCAAGCAGGGTAAAACCTTCAGGACGTGGCCTTCGCAGGAGAGCGGCCAATTGCTCGTCTCCCTCGGCTGCCAATAGATGCCGAAGCCTTTCCTGAGCGGCGACTGGCATGGAAGTAGGCGATGGGGTGTAGATGTCGGTCATTGCTGATTGCTCCGCGCATTTCAAATGACCGACACGATGCTGGTTTGCAGAAACGCGAGGTAATACATAGGTGTTTTTTGACGGCACGGGGCAGATAAGTTACAGGCCAGGCGGCCCAAAGCGATAAATCACCGCGCTCGGGTGCTCTGCGCCGGGAACAAGCTTCTGTTCCTCCAGTCAAACCGTCTGCTTTACCGCCCACTCAAGAGCGGTTCCGGTTTGATAAAGGTGACGCAATGAAAACTGCACGCGGTATGGCTTTGGTAACGTTGATGGCGCTGGCGGCAAGCCCGGCGTTTGCATTCAATCTGAATGACGCCGCAAATGCGGTTTCCAATGCCACGAGTGGCAATCAGAAAGCCACGGCGGCACCCGAGGCGGCTGGCTTGCTGAATATGCTGGGCAGCCAATTGAATGTCACACCTGAGCAGGCTGTCGGCGGAACGGGCGCATTGTTGGGGCTGGCGAAGAATAAGCTGACCGGCGCTGATTATTCGCAATTGAGCAAGTCGGTCCCTGGGCTGGAGCAGTTGTCTGGAACATCGGCGCTTGAGAGTCTGGGTGGCGCAAACGGGCTGGGCAGTTTGTTGGGCGGCAACTCGGCCAACAACTCGATGCTCAACAGCGCGCTGGGCAATGTGCAGAACATGGGCGACGTGAACACCGCCTTCAAGGCACTGGGCATGGACAGCACCATGGTCAGCCAGTTTGCCCCGCTGATTCTGCAATACCTCGGGCAGCAAGGTGCCAGCGGTTCGGCATTGCAGAGTTTGAGTGGATTATGGGGAGCCGGTAGTTGATCTGATATCTCGGGCTTTGCTGCTGGCGCTCCCGGTTAATGCTAATCCGGTTTTATAGCGTTTGTGATCATTCACGCCTTCGCCAAACGCACCTCCCAGATTGAAAGCTGTGCCGACGAGACCGTCCGAGCGGGTGCGTGGATCAAGAATTTGTGGCATCCACTTCTGGGCGGCCGCCACATGGGCGCTGGTGTTGCTCATTTCTCCAGCATTCACTTTACGGGCTAACCTCAAGTAGTACCCGGCATGTGATTTTGAAAGAGCGTCATTGCCATGGCTGATCAGGTTTTCATTAACGGAATCAAGTTTATTGATAAACGTGTTGCGCTTATCAAGTTCCCCAAGGCACTGGCGAAGATAGTTTCTGGCGCCAGAAACTTTGCCCGAAAAATCAGGAGATCTCGTCATGGCCTGACGAGATGTGCTTATCACTTCGTCCACGTTGACCCTTAATGCCGCAGGTACACGAAAATTTTTAGCGCGCGTAAATACCATTGCCAGCATTTTCAGAGGGAAATGCCCAGTCGGATCACTGTAGTTCACAGGGTCTCCGACACAGTAGGCGTAGCTGTTCAGCCCCCCTTCAGCAAACGGACTTAGCGTGTCCGGGGTGTTGAAGCGCATCAGCGTCGGGTTGAATACCCGAGCGCCATTTCCCAGCCAGTAATGCCCCGTTATCGGATCAGGCGTCTGCCCGGTAAAGCCTGGGGCACCATGTAAAGCCGTACGCGGACTTTGAAATCCATAAGGGCTATAAGCGAATGCAGTGCCTTGCGTGACCTCAAGGCTTTGCAGCACTGAGTTTGATTGATCAGTGGCAAGCAAATCGAACAGGACCTGACCAGATTCCACGCGACGCAAACCCAGTAAAAAGTCCTCTGTCTGAACAACAGAATGGTGAGAGGCACCCTTTGTCGAGGTCGTCAGATGGCTCTCTCGATAGAATCGGCTGACAGGCTCCTGGCCGGCCGATTCCATATTTGCCAGCCGGTCCAACGCGTCGTAGCGGTAGGTGCCAAGTAGGGAAAAATCGATTGTCGACATGAAAGTGGCCTCTCGCAGAACTAAAGGCCAGTTTCATCCGCCGACGGAATCTCGTCTACCTATCAGAAATGTCAGTGCCCCGCCAGCTCCAGCCGCAACGCCGCAATACGCGCATCTTTCTCGACCCAGAGCTGGTTGACCCAAGCCTGCACTTTTTCGCGAAACACGGGGTCGTTCTCGTAATCACCCTGCCACAGCGCAGGGTCCAGCTCGCGGGTCTTGATATCGACGATTACTTTAGGCACTCGCCCGCAAAGCATGTCCCAGAAACCCGGAATACCTGAGCCCGGATAGACCACGGCGACGTCCAGAATGGCATCCAGTTGTTCGCCCATTGCCGCCAGCACAAATGCAACGCCGCCTGCCTTGGGCTTGAGCAGGCTGGCGTATGGCGATGCCTGGGCTGCATGTTTTGCCGGGGTGAAGCGCGTGCCTTCCAGGTAGTTGACGATGGTCACCGGCTGACGCTTGAACAGTTCGCAGGCCGCCTGGGTGATCTCCAGGTCCTTGCCTTTGAGTTCAGGGTGCTTTGCCAGAAAAGCCTTGCTGTAGCGCTTCATGAACGGGTAATCCAGCCCCCACCACGCCAGCCCCAGCAACGGCACCCAGATGAGTTCTTTTTTCAGGAAAAACTTGAAGAACGGCGTGCGGCGGTTAAGCGCCTGAATCAGCGCCGGGATATCGACCCAAGACTGGTGGTTGCTGATGACCAGATACGAAGTGTCGCTGCGCAGGCCTTTATCGCCGCGGATGTCCCATTGCGTAGGCACGCACAAGGCAAAAATGAGCTTGTCGATTTCAGCCCAGGTCTCGGCGACCCACATCGCGCCCGTTGAGCAACGGTCGCGCATTCGACCTCTGAACAGCAGCTTGAACAACGCGAAAATCAGTAGCGGGCCGATCAGCACGAGTGTGTTGATCAGCAACAGAATGGCAACGAAACAGCCGGTGAGCAGACGGCGCATGACGGACTCTTGAGGATTCAGGGGCGGCAATGATAATGATCTGCGCGTTTTACGCCAATTACACAGGTACTTACAAATGTTTCACGCTTGGGCATTTATGCTGAATAGACACTCATGCCACCGAACCTGCCACCGGTTCGCTGTCTAAACCCGGACGCCACCCCGGCGCTGCCCCTTGCGAGGAACCTCTCACGTGAAACCGATCCTGGCGCTATTGTCTCTGCTGGCTCTGCCGGTCATGGCCGCTGAACCCACGCTGTATGGCCGCTACGAGAACATCAAGGTTCTGGAAATAGGCCAGACCTTCAAGGCCAAGATGGACACCGGCGCGCTGACCGCTTCGCTGTCGGCCAAGGACATCGAGCTGTTCCAGCGTGATGGCGATGACTGGGTTCGCTTCCGCCTGGCAACCAAGGGCGCGGATGACAAGGTGTACGAGCACAAGGTGTCGCGGATCAGCAAGATCAAGGGCCGTGCCGAAGGTGATGATGAGGACGACGAAGGCATCAACCCCGCCAAACGCCCTGTCGTTGATCTGGAACTTTGCCTGGGCAACAAGAAGCGCACCGTCGAAGTCAACCTTGTAGACCGCAGCCACTTCAACTTCCCGCTGCTGATCGGGGCCAAAGCATTGCGCGAGTTCGGCGCAGCCATCAACCCGGCACGCCGTTATACCGCTGACGAGCCTGATTGCTGAGGTTTTTTATCGCTTTGTACTATCGTGCGACGCTCCGGGTCGCATGCCGTTCTGGACGCTCCGCGTCCGATCCTGAACACGCGGCGCAGCGCAGACCTGTGAAGCGGGGCGTCACGCAAGGCATTCCCACTCAAACCGGCGGCCGGGTTGCCAGCATCGACGGCCGTTGACTGACTTCCAGGTACCAGTTGGCCAGTTCTGGATAGGCGTTGCGCCAGCGCAGGTCGGGCTGGCGGAAGTCGAGATAACCCAATGCAGCGGCCACGCTGATGGAGGCCACGTCGAACGACGAACTGAGCTCGGTAATCGCATCGCGCTCGAAATAACTCAGCGAGCGCTCGATCTTCTGCTGCTGATTGTCCAGCCATTGGTCCCAATGTTTTTCCTGCGGGCGCAAGGCGGTTTCGTAGCGAATCAGCACGGCGGCGTCGAGCACGGCATCAGCCAGCGACGCCAGGGTCAGGCGTCTCCAGCGTGCAGAGCCCTCGCGCGGGATCAGCGGCAAACCGACGTGCTGGTGATCGAGGTAATCAAGGATCACCCGGCTGTCGTGGATCACGTTGCCATCGGCCAGGCGCAAGGCCGGGAGCTTGCCCGCCGGGTTGTCTTCATTGAGTTCGGCAGACGGGCTGACCGGCGTCAACACCGTTGGCTGCAACTGCACACGGTCGAGCTGACCGGTTTCATGAAGCATCACCATCACTTTGCGGGCGAAAGGCGAAGCGGCGTTGAAGTACAACGTCATCGTGGGCGCGGACATGGGTGTTCCTCAAATGAGACAGGCTCCTAGACTAGTCAGCGTGTGGCGGGGCTGCAATCAATGTATTGATCAGCCGCGCCGCGCCAGCAACCCCCGAACGCTGAAGACCGATGCACTGCCCATCGCCAGCCAGGCCAGCGTGTCCCACCAGCCGTCACCCAGCAGCGCTGCGAACAGGCCTGCTGCGGTAAGCACGGCAATCACGCCGGGGATGGCGAAGGTCTTCCAGAACCGCGACGGCCTTGCGCTCATTGCGCGACCTGCGCTTGAACAGCGCTGACTGAACGGGCGGCGCGGCGTCGGACCCACCACAGGTAGACCCCGCTGCCGAGCACGATGATGGTCAGCACATCCAGCAGCGCCCAAAGCACTTTCATCGGCATGCCGCCGTAATCACCGAAATGCAGCGGTTGCGACATGCCCAGCGCGTCCATGTACCACGGGCGTTCGACCACTGCGGTGACTTGCAGGGTCTGCGCGTCGATCAGCACCGGTGTGGCCAGGTGCGCGGTCAGGTGCGTATTGCCTTTGAGAAACACAGCGTAATGGTGCTCGCTGGAGAAACGCGTACCGGGAAAGGCGATGAAGTCGGCCTGCATGCCGGGCGCAGCCGACTCGGCAATCTCCAGCAGGCGTGTCGGCGCTGCTCGCTGCGTCAGCGGCGGCGCGTCTTTGTAAGGGGCGATCATGCTCGCCAGCGCATCGTTGCGCCATGAAGCGATCAGCAGGTCGGCGCAGGCACTGATCACCCCCGTTACGCCCACCACCAGCGCCCAGGTCAGCGTTACTACGCCGATCAGGTTGTGCAGGTCAAGCCAGCGCGTGCGCGTGGATTTGTTGACCCGCACCTGGCCGAACTCCAGCTTGCGCATGAAGGGCGAATACAGCACGGTCCCGGAAACAATCGCCACCACGAACAGCAGCCCCATGAAGGCCAGCAGCAGTTTGCCGGGCAACTCGGCGTACATGTCCACGTGCAGGCGCAGCATGACCATCATGAAACCGCCGTTGGCCGAAGGCATTTCCAGCGCCTCACCGGTGCGCGCATCCAGGGCAAAAGTGTGTGATGAGTTGGGCTCGGTGCCTGCCGTGGCAGCGGTGATTGCCATCACGCCATTGGGGTCTTCGTCATCCCAGCCAAAATACTGCATGACCTCGCCGGGCCGATGGGCTTCGGCAGCTCTGGCCAGTTGCTCCAGATTCAGATGCGGCGTGTCGGCCGGCATCTCTTTGTAATGCGGCGCGTCGCCCAGCAGATGATCGATCTCATGGTGAAAGATCAGCGGCAGGCCGGTGATCGCCAGCATCAACAGAAACAGGGTGCAAATCAGGCTGCTCCAGGTGTGCACGATGGACCAGCGACGCACGGTTTGGCTTTTCATGGGTTATCCACAGGCGATGAGGACGACCGCTGAGCGCGCCCCGAAATGACGTATAAGACTAAGCCGCTCGAAACCGGAAAAGTGTCAGGGCGAATCGACGCTGATGTAAATCGAGGTGTATCAGGGCTTTGCCGGGTTGGCGGCCGCCGGCTCATCTCGCGCCAGCACCGTGACCCACCATTGGGTGTGTTGCTCGATCTGCACCGGCAACGTTGGCAGCAGCGCCTTGAGCGCCAGATCGGTATCGGCCAGTGGGAAACTGCCAGTGATGCGCAAGTTCGCCACCTTCGGATCGACGCCAACGTGCCCGGCACGATAGCGGCCCAGTTCAGCGAGCATGTCGGCCAGCCGGGCGTTGTCCACTACCAGCATGCCGCGCGTCCAGGCATCGGCACCTGACGGCATCGCGAGCAACGGGCCAAAGCCTCTGCGGGTCAGGCGAATCTGCTGGCCTTCGTGCAGCACCTGTTCGCCCGGTGCGTTGCGGGGATGGGCGGCCACCGCCGATTGCAGAACACTGAGCAGCGTCCCGTCGGCCTCGCGCCTGACCAGAAATCGCGTCCCCAGCGCACGCATGTTGCCGTCTGACGTTTCGACGATGAATGGCCGGGGATCATCGTGAGTACCGGTCTGCACCAGTATTTCGCCGTCCTGCAGAATGATCCGGCGTTGCTGCGCGTCGAAGCGCACATCGATTGCGCTGTGGGTGTTGAGACGAACCAGGGTGTTGTCAGCCAGACGCACTTCGCGCTGTTCGCCGGTTGCGGTGCGCTGGTCGGCCAGCCAGTAATCCATCGGCAAGTAACGGTCCCCGATAAACAGCGCCAGGCCGCAAGCCATGAACACTCCCGCCAGACCACCGCCAAGCTTGCGCACGCTGCGCCGCAGCGAAACCGGCGATTGCTGCAAGGCCTTGCGTGCCGGGCCGGCTGGCAGGGCGAAGCGCTGGTTGACCATGCCCAACTGGCTCCAGGCCCTGGCATGTTCTTCGTCGGCGGCCAGCCAGCGGGCCAGTTCGGCGCGGTCGGCTTCGCTGCCGCTGTTGCCATCCATGTTCAGTTGCCACTCGATTGCGGCGTCGAGCACACGGGCAGATACCGGTCGTGTGTTCATGTCGGCTCGCCGTACAACGCGACATAGCACTGACGCACGGCCTGGGCGAGGTACTGCCTGACGCGTGATACCGAGACACCCAGACGCTCGGCAATTTCGCCGTGGCTCAGCCCGTCGAGGCGGTTATAGAGAAACGCAGCCCGCGCCTTGCTGGACAGCGTGCCCAGCATGCGGTCGATAGCCTTGAGGTCTTCCAGAATCAGCAGTTGTTCTTCGGGCGACGGCTGCTCGGCTTCGGGGATCTGCAGCAACTCCCCAAGATAAGCCTGCTCAAGCGCGGCACGCCGGAAGTAATCAAACATCAGCCCTTTGGCGATGGTCGCCAGAAACGCACGCGGCTCGCGAGGCAATTGCAGCTCATCGCGCCCCAGCAGACGCACAAACGTGTCCTGGCTAAGGTCCTGAGCCCGTTGTGGGCAGGCGACATTGCGGCGTAGCCATGCCAGCAACCAGCCGCGATGATCGCGATACAACGCACCAACGATCTCACTATGAGCGCTTGGGACTGACGACACGAATGGCCTCGATGAGAAAGATCAAACTAAAGAGAATCATTCGCGATTGTGACAGAGCGGAGGGGGAGTGGCAATTGGCGTCTGTCGGGAGGTTGACGGCAGATTCTGGCCGAAGGCCGTGGGACTTGTTCGCGAAGAGGGCTTTACATCCGTAGAATATTTATCGCCTGCAGTGCAGCATTCGCGGACATGTCCGCTCCTACATTCATTCCGATGGACCGTGAATGAGTCATCCGACCGCTCGCGCACAAGCGAAGCGTCGCACGGTCCGTTTCTACACGTTCATGCGCGCTATTGGCTGGCGGACACCAGTCGCCCTCACGGCGTGAGGACGACTGGTCGTTGAATCAGATCAGGCCTGGTGGCTGATCTCACGCAGCGGCTTGCCGCGTGCCGGTTTGCCGCGTGCCGGTTTGTCGCCTGCAACGAAGTAGTCGGCGGTGCTGCGTGGCAGGGGCTGACGGCCGCGGATCTTGTCGGCGATTTTCTCGGCGATCATGATCGTCGGCGCATTCAGGTTGCCGGTGGTGATGATCGGCATGATCGAGGCATCCACCACACGCAGGTTTTGCATGCCGTGCACACGGCCCTGACCATCGACCACGGCCATTTCGTCAGTGCCCATCTTGCAGGAGCAGGACGGGTGATACGCCGTTTCGGCATGTTCACGCACGAACTGGTCCAGCGCTTCGTCAGACTGTACGTCGATGCCTGGGCTGATTTCACGGCCGCGGTACGGATCGAGAGCCGGTTGCTGCATGATCTCGCGGGTCAGGCGGATGCCGTCGCGAAATTCCTGCCAGTCCTGATCCGATGCCATGTAATTGAACAGGATGCTTGGGTATTCACGCGGGTCTTTGGACTTGACGTTGACCCGACCACGGCTTGGCGAACGCATCGAACCTACGTGCGCCTGGAAACCATGTTCCTGAACACCCTTGGTGCCGTTGTAATTGATCGCCACGGGCAAGAAGTGATACTGAATGTTCGGCCATTCGAACGCTTCGCTGGAGCGAATGAAGCCACCGGCTTCAAACTGGTTGCTCGCGCCGATACCGGTGCCGAGGAACATCCACTCTGCGCCAATGGCAGGCTGGTTCCACCACTTCAACGAAGGGTAAAGCGACACAGGCTGGGTGCAGGCGTATTGCAGGTACATCTCCAGGTGATCCTGAAGGTTCTGACCCACACCCGGAAGATCATGAACCACTGGAATATCCAGTTTGTTCAGCACCTCGGCCGGGCCGACACCGGAGCGCTGCAGAATCTGCGGCGAAGCGATGGCGCCGCCACACAGCAGAACTTCCTTGCGGGCACGGGCTTCAATGCGCGTGTCGCTGTCACCCACAAGATAGGCCACACCCACGGCGCGCTTGCCTTCAAACAGGATGCGGTCGGTCAGCGCGTGCGTGACGATGCTCAGCGTGTCGCGCTTTTTCGCTTCGTCCAGATAACCGCGAGCGGTGCTGGCGCGACGGCCTTTCGGGGTCACGGTGCGGTCCATCGGACCGAAGCCTTCCTGCTGATAACCGTTGAGGTCGTCGGTGCGCGGGAAACCGGCTTGCACGCCCGCCTCGACCATCGCGTGGAACAACGGATTGTTGCCGGCCTTGGGCGTGGTCACGCTGACCGGGCCTTCGCCACCGTGGTAATCGTTCGGGCCGATGTCACGGGTTTCAGCCTTGCGAAAATACGGCAGGCAGTCGAGGTAGCTCCAGTCTTCCAGACCCGGCTCTTTCGCCCAACCGTCGTAGTCCATCGCGTTGCCGCGGATGTAGCACATGCCGTTGATCAGCGAAGAACCGCCAAGGCCCTTGCCGCGACCGCATTCCATACGGCGGTTGTCCATGTGCGGCTCTGGCTCGGTCTCGTAGGCCCAGTTGTAGCGACGGCCCTGCAACGGGAACGCCAGGGCGGCGGGCATCTGGGTACGGAAGTCCAAACGGTAGTCCGGGCCACCGGCTTCCAGCAGCAGAACAGTGACGCCTGCGTCTTCGGTGAGACGGGCTGCCAGGGTGTTACCGGCAGAGCCGGCACCAATGATGATGTAGTCGTATTCGGATTGCGTGGTCATAGAGGCTCCCTCATAGAGCTGCAAGTCTCAAGCCTGGGCTGCAAGCAGAAGCAGCCAGGCGATACTTGTGAAAATGGGGTGCGGCAAGCCGCTTTTGATTGCGTCTGCTTGAGGCTTGTCGCGTGCCACTTGAACGGTCTTTAGAACACCGAGGCGTAGTCGCCCAGTTCGATCTGGACTGACTTGATGCGCGTGTACTGGGCCAGCGAGCTGATGCCGTTTTCACGACCGACGCCCGACTGCTTGTAACCGCCGACCGGCATTTGCGCCGCCGACTCGCCCCAGGCGTTGATCCAGCAGATACCAACTTCCAGCAGGTGAATCACGCGGTGCGCGCGGTTCAGGTCACGGGTCACGATGCCCGCAGCGAGGCCGAAGTCGGTGTCGTTGGCGCGGCGCACCACTTCGTCCTCGGTGTCGTAACCCAGAATGCTCATCACCGGGCCAAAGATCTCTTCGCGCACGATGGTCATCTCGTCGGTGCAATCGGTGAATACAGTTGCAGCCACAAACGCGCCCTTGTCGAACACGCCACCGGTCAAACGGTCGCCGCCGCACAACAGGCGTGCGCCCTGCTCTTTACCCTTGGCGATGTAGCCCAGCACGCTTTCCATGTGTTCAAAGCTGACCAGCGGGCCGAAGTTGATGCTTTCGTCTTCCGGGTTGCCGGGACGAATACGCTTCACACGCTCAAGGATTTTCGCTTCGAACTCGGCTTTCAGGGCGTTCGGTACAAACACACGCGTACCGTTGGTGCAGACCTGACCGGAGCTGTAGAAGTTGGCCATCACGGCGATGTCGGCGGCGCGATCCAGGTCGGCGTCGTCGAACACGATCAGTGGCGACTTGCCGCCCAGCTCCATGGTCACTTCCTTGAGCGACGAACTCGACGCACTGGCCATGACCTTCTTGCCGGTGTCGGTGCCGCCGGTGAAGGAGACTTTCTCGATGCGCGGGTGCTCGGTGATCCAGGTGCCGACTTCACGGCCGCTGCCGGTCAACACGTTGAACACGCCGTTCGGCACGCCGGCTTCGGTGTAGATTTCTGCCAGCTTCAATGTGGTCAGCGAGGTGACTTCACTTGGCTTGAAGATCATCGCGTTGCCCGCAGCCAATGCCGGGGCGGATTTCCACAAGGCGATCTGGATCGGGTAGTTCCACGCACCGATACCGGCGACCACACCCAGCGGCTCGCGGCGGGTGTAAACGAAGGAGGAATCACGCAGCGGGATCTGCTCACCTTCAATGGCGGGCACCAGGCCTGCGTAGTATTCCAGCACGTCAGCGCCGGTCACGATGTCAACGTAACGGGTCTCGGAAATGGCTTTACCGGTGTCCAGCGTTTCGAGCGCGGCCAGCTCATCGTTGCGCTCGCGCAGGATATCGACGGCACGACGCAGGATGCGCGAACGCTCGACTGCAGTCATGGCGGCCCAGATCTTCTGGCCCTTCTCGGCGGCGACCACCGCACGCTCGACGTCTTCCTTGCTGGCGCGCTGGATCTGAGCCAGAACTTCGCCGTTCGCAGGGTTGATCGAGTCGAAGGTTTCAGTGTTGCTGGCATCGACATAACCGCCGTCGATGTAGAGTTTTTGCAATTCAAAACGGGCCATAAAGTCCTCGCAAATTCAGTGGGGGGGCGATGACTGATTTCAGTGTGCCGGAAACATTGGGCAACACGCGTATCCAGTCGTTCGGCGAGCGGGCTTCAAAAGCACTCAGTTCGCTGATTTCGCCAGTTGAAAATCCATGTATTCGTAAGCGATCCGTTGCGCTTGCTCGGTGTCGAATGCATCGCCTGACAGTGCGCCTCGCAGCCACAGCCCATCTATCAGGGCTGCCAGCCCGCGGGCGGCGTTGCGTGCCTGTTCCAGTGGCAACGTGCGACGGAACTGACAGCACAGGTTGGAATACAGACGGTGGTCGTTGATACGCTGCAATCGGTGCAGCGAGGGGTGATGCATGCTGGTCGCCCAGAAGGCCAGCCAGGTTTTCATGGCTGGGCCGCTGACCTGACTGGCGTCGAAGTTGCCTTCGATGATCACTTGCAGATGCGCCCTGGGGCTGTCTTCGGTCAATGCTTGACGGCGTTCGCGGACATTCTGGATCAGGGCGTTCATCAGATGCCGCATCGTCGCGGCAATCAGGCCGTTCTTGTCCTGAAAATAGTGACTGATGATGCCGTTGGAGACGCCTGCCAGGCGTGCGATCAGCGCAATGCTGGCATCGCCCATACCGACCTGATCGACCGCCGTGAGCGTGGCCTGGATCAGTTGTTGGCGGCGGATGGGTTGCATACCGACCTTGGGCATTGGCGCAAATCTCCAGGTTGTCTGCAGTGATCGTTGTACCAAAATGGTAACGCCAGTCTAAAGATTTTTTATTGAACGATCAATCAATAAAAAATCAGTGGCGAGTTTTTAGCTGCAAGCTGCAAGCTGCAAGCTGAAAAATGCTGATAGCACCAGGCTGACATGACTCTGTGGGAGTGAGCTTGCTCACGAAAGCAATGGTTCAAACGCCCCATCTCTGGGTAACGTACCGGCCCCTTCGTGAGCAAGCTCACTCCCACAAGTGTGTGTGTGTGGGTAACTGGCGCTACATTCCTCAATCCTGCAACACCACATCTGCCAGTTCACCAATCGCGTCCTGCCGTTCAGCCTGATTCGGTTTGGGGTGCGGGTTGAGCGTTGACCACTGCGGGTGGGCGCGGGCTCGGGAGAGAAGTTCGGGGATTTTGCCTTTGCGCCAGGTCTTGTCCTGCGGTGTGGTCAATTCCATGCTGTGAATGGCAGCGTGGCCTCTAACGCCCAGCGCCAGCAGCAAGTGGCCCTGACGCAGCGCGAGCAGGCGCAGCACGGCATCATCCACGGTCAGTTCTCTGCGGCCCCTGAGCTTGCCCAGCAGACGCCCGCCATAACTGCGCGCCGTCAACAAGGCTCCGCCTGCAAGCGCGCCGACCAACGCCGCCGCGCCGAGAGTCACGCCCCCGGCCATCAAATCCACCCCTGCCCCGGCCGCCGCACCCGCTGCCACGCCGCCGCCGACGCGCACGCCCATCAACTTGAGGGTTTCAGGGTTGAACAGGTCATCGCCCCAACGGCCGTCCATCAACGGCAGGTCGCTGGTGGACACGTCGTCCTTGCGAAACGCGTACAGCTTGAGCAGCGCCTCGACGCAGTGCTGCTCACGCTGACGAACAGCCTTGCGCAATGCTTCCACCGCCTGCTGCTCCTGCTCGGGAAGCGTCTCGACGCTGCGCCGACAGGCCGCGCAGTCAATCAACAGCTCGGCGATAAGACGTCCCGCGCTGTGTTTTCTGGCCTGGCGTTGCTGCTGCTGATCTTCAATCAGACGCTCAAGCCGGGGCCGCGCACTTTCCAACAGCAGTGCCAGGCTTTCATACAGCCGCCGACCGCCGTCTTCGGGCGGCGCCACGCTGTCGAAGCGCACCAGCGCATGCAGGCCCAGACGCGAAAGGGCTTCGCGCCACTCGGGCTCGCGGTGTTCGCGCGCACTGACGAAATTCAGCACCGGCAGCAGCGGCTTGCCACAACTCGCCAACACCGCCAGTTCATCACGGTATTTGGCCAGCACCGGTTCACGCGCATCAATTACATACAGCCCTGCGTCCGAGTCGAGCAACTGGCGCAAGACCTTGGCTTCCTGCTCGAAGCGCTGGCGTGCTTCGCTGCCTTCCAGAAAGCGCGCCAATCGCGCAGGGCCATCCAGCCGCTCACCGGGGCGATCCAGCCGCTCCAGGTAATCGAGCAGCGCAATGGCATCCTCCAGGCCGGGCGTGTCGTACAGCTCGACCAGCGCCTGACCGTCCACCGAAAGGCGTGCCCCTTCTACATGACGGGTGGTGCTGGGCCGATGAGACACTTCGCCAAAGCTGACATCGCCAGTCAGCGTGCGCAGCAGCGAGGTCTTGCCGACATTGGTATGGCCGACCACTGCGAGCTTGATGGCGGGTGCGTTGTCCATTTCAGTCATGGCCCGTCTCCAGCCAGTTCAAGGGCGCGCTGTCTGTGCGGGGCAATTGCAACTGATCCAGCGCGACATGCCAGTCGTCGAGGCGCTCAGGGTCGAGCGTCTGCCCGGCAGGCGCGGGCAGCAGCCAGAGGCGCGTCGCCCCTGCACAACGCGCCAGTTCGGCAATCAGCGCCAAGCTGCCGCGATCCGGTGAACGACGCGGATCACAGGCGATGACCAGCCGCGCAGGCGGATAGAGAGTCAGTTGCTCCAGCAGTTTCTGGCGCGACTCGCGGCTGTCGAGCACGCCCGCATTGGCCACGCCAGACGGCAATTGCGGAGGCCAGACCTGCTGATCATCCAGCTCGATGGCCACCAGCAGCGCGCCGTCGCTTTCAGCAGCACCCGCATTGGACTGCACCTGATGCAGCGCAGCAGGCTCGGCATCGTTGACGCCCAATCGCTCGCTGCTGGGCATCAGCCGTTCACGCAGTTCAAGGTATTCCGGCAGCTCAAGGTCAAGACGCAGCGCCGCCCGCCCGCGCTTCCAGCGCCACAGGCAAAACGCCGCCAGCAGCAAACGCGGCAGGATGCCGTACACCAGCAGCACACCCACCAGCCACGCAGCCCAGGCCTGCCGCGCGTTTTCGATACTCAGCGCGGCATTGCCGCTGGCGCGGATCATGGTTTCATCCGGCACGCTGAAACCCAGCCAGGCGGGGATCGTGCCGAGTGTCTGGGTCAGGCCGACAAAGGTGTCGCTGCTCAGAATGGTGGTTTCCCAGACAAACCCGTAACGCCGGGTCGCCATCAGCATTAACAGCAATACCAGCGCACTGACCAGCGCCAGCAGCCATAAGCTATTGACCATCAACCCCAGCAGCCAACGATTCAGACGCTTGCGTCGCAGCAGCAGAACCAGCGCAGGCGCGAGCTGCGCGGCCTGAGCATCGCGGGCGAGCTTTTCGCTCAACCACAACCACAACCACAGCCGCCCCCGCCCCAGCCCGGTATTGCTGCGCCCGGCGAAGATCAAACCCAGCGCCCAACTGGCCAACAGCACCAGGTTCAGGCCCAACAAGCTGCCCAGCGCCCAGAACACATTGACCGGGGCCTGCCCGTCACCCATTGCCGCGAAGGCCAGGCCCGCGCCGCTGATGACGGCCAGCACGGCCAGCATAATCAACGCCAGCCGCGCGCCCTGCTTCCAGCGATGCAGCGCCGCGAGCATGCCGTCGCGTTCGGCCAGCCCGAGGGCACGGTGCGCGAGGCGGGCAGTCAGGTCGCCTCCGGCAGCGCGGGCACGGCGGTTGGCTTCCTGATCATCCAGCGCGCCCGCCTGTTGTTCACGCAGGCGCACGGCTTCGGTCAGCCAGAGGGTATCGAGGGGGGTCAGTGCAGTCACACGGGGTCTCTTGAATGGATACTGCGGGATTGAATACTGCGGTGAGCATAACCGCTGTCATGGGACTGAGCACGGCGCGTATCAGTTCATTCGCGCGCCCCGCGACCTCTGATATCCTCGCACCCATGAAAACTCATCTCCCGCTAAGCCTGATTGCCGCTCTTGGTGAAAACCGAGTGATCGGCGTCGACAATTCCATGCCCTGGCATCTGCCGGGGGATTTCAAGTATTTCAAGGCCACGACCCTCGGCAAGCCGATCATCATGGGTCGCAAGACCTGGGACTCGCTGGGCCGTCCCCTGCCCGGTCGCTTGAACCTGGTAGTCAGCCGCCAGACTGATTTACAGCTCGAGGGCGCGGAAGTCTTCTTGTCACTGGACGCCGCTGTGGTGCGCGCCGAGCAATGGGCGCTGGAACAAGGCGTCGATGAGGTGATGCTGATTGGCGGTGCGCAGCTTTATGCGCAGGGCCTGGCGCAGGCGGATCGCCTGTACCTGACTCGCGTAGCGTTGAGCCCTGAAGGGGATGCATGGTTTCCGGAATTCGATACGGCGCAGTGGGCGTTGGTGTCCAATGCCGAGAACGCTGCCGTTGATGAAAAGCCTGCTTACAGCTTCGAAGTCTGGGAGCGCGTCTGATCAGCGTTTTTCAGCGCATCTGAGGTCGCCGACGAAAAACCGTAACAAAAGTGTCGTTTTTGGTTTTGCTGTCGCAAATAAAGGGGCAAACGGCGTCTTTCGACCTTTTTCGGGTCGCTGATGTACTTTTGCCTTCACAATAATTTGTTACGGTCTGCCCCTTCGTTTTTTTGACAAGGGGAAATCGCCTATGAAATTCGCGCCTAAATTGCTGGCCGTAGCACTCTGCGCCGGGCTTGCCAGCCAGGCTTTTGCTGCCACCGAATTGAAGCATTGGCCCGAGCCTGCCGCCAAGGCACTTGACGCGATGATTGCCGCGAATGCCAACAAGAGCAATTACGCGGTCTTCGACATGGACAACACCAGCTACCGCTTCGACCTTGAAGAGTCGCTGCTGCCGTACATGGAAAACAAAGGCCTGATCACCCGCGAAACCCTTGACCCGTCCCTGAAACTGATCCCCTTCAAAGACACCGCCGAACACAAGGAGAGCCTGTTCAGTTACTACTACCGCCTTTGCGAACTGGACGACATGGTCTGCTACCCGTGGGTGGCGCAGGTGTTTTCCGGTTTCACGCTTCAGGAACTCAAAGGCTACGTCGATGAGCTGATGGCCCTGAAAAAGCCGATCCCTGCGACCTATTACGACGGCGATACCGTCAAGCAGCTCAATGTCGAGCCGCCACGCGTGTTCACCGGGCAGACCGAGCTGTACAACAAGCTGATGGAAAACGGCATCGAGGTCTATGTGATGACCGCTGCGTCCGAAGAGCTGGTGCGCATGGTCGCCGCCGACCCCAAGTACGGCTACAACGTCAAACCGCAGAACGTGATCGGCGTCACCACGCTGCTCAAGGACCGCAAGACCGGCGAACTGACCACCGCGCGCAAGCAGATCACTGCGGGCAAATATGATGCGAAAAGTAACATGGGCCTGGAGCTGACGCCTTACCTATGGACCCCGGCAACCTGGATGGCCGGCAAGCAGGCGGCGATTCTGACTTACATCGATCAGTGGAAAAAACCGGTGCTGGTCGGCGGCGACACCCCAACCAGTGACGGCTACATGCTGTTTCACAGCGTGGATGTGAGCAAAGGCGGCGTGCACTTGTGGATCAACCGCAAGGACAAGTACATGACTCAGCTCAACGGCATGATCAAGGCCAATGCCGAGGCTCAGGCCAAGGAGAATCTGCCGGTGACGGCGGACAAGAACTGGGTGATCGTCAAGCCGGACGAAATTCAGTAAGCGGTGAAGGACTTGCGGGTTGTGACCAACCCGCAGCTCATTCAGTCGACTTTCTCGAACTTCAAGTCCCACACGCCATGGCCGAGTTTTTCACCACGGCGTTCAAACTTGGTGATAGGACGTTCCGCAGGGCGCGGCACGTACTGGTTGTCTTCGGCCAGATTGCGATAGCCGGGCGCTACGCTCATCACTTCGAGCATGTATTCGGCGTATGGCCCCCAGTCGGTGGCCATGTGGAATACACCGCCAACTTTCAGCTTGCTACGCACCAAAGCGGCAAACTCGGGCTGCACGATACGGCGCTTGTGGTGACGGCTCTTGTGCCACGGATCCGGGAAGAACAGCATCAGTCGATCAAGGCTGTTATCGGCAATGCAGCGGTTCAGCACTTCAATGGCGTCGCAATCGTAGACGCGCACATTGTTCAGCCCCTGGGTGAGCACGCCATTGAGCATCGCGCCCACGCCAGGGTAATGCACTTCGACACCGATGAAATCCTGTTCCGGTGACGCCGCGGCCATTTCCAGCAACGAATGGCCCATGCCGAAGCCGATCTCCAGCGTGCGCGGCGCAGAACGGCCGAACACCTTATCGAAATCCACCGGCGTGTCGGTCAGCGACAGGCCGAACAACGGGCGACCCTGATCCAGACCACGCTGCTGGCCTTCGGTCATACGGCCAGCGCGCATCACAAAACTTTTGATGCGGCGGTGCGGGCGCTCTTCGCCTTCTTCGGCAGCAGGCAACTCGGGGTGCGGAACGTGTGTATCAGTCATCAACGGGCTCTTACTTGATCAGGCCATCCAGCGGCGAAGACGCGCTGGCATAGAGTTTTCGTGGCATGCGCCCGGCTAGGTACGCCAAGCGACCGGCAATTACAGCGTGCTTCATCGCTTCGGCCATCATCACCGGCTGCTGAGCGTGGGCGATGGCCGAGTTCATCAACACCGCCTCGCAACCCAGCTCCATCGCGATGGTGGCGTCGGACGCAGTACCGACACCGGCATCGACCAGCACCGGCACTTTGGTTTCTTCAAGGATGATCTGCAGATTGTACGGGTTGCAGATCCCCAGACCGCTGCCGATCAGACCAGCCAGCGGCATGATCGCGATGCAGCCGATTTCAGCCAGTTGGCGGGCGATGATCGGGTCATCGCTGGTGTAGACCATGACGTCGAAACCGTCCTTGACCAGTATTTCAGCGGCCTTGAGGGTTTCAATCACGTTCGGGAACAGGGTTTTCTGATCGGCCAGCACTTCCAGCTTGACCAGATTGCGGCCGTCGAGCAGTTCGCGGGACAGGCGGCAGGTGCGCACTGCCTCGACCGCATCGAAGCAGCCAGCGGTGTTCGGCAGGATGGTGTAGCGGTCAGGTGGCAACACGTCGAGCAGGTTCGGCTCGCCCGGGTTCTGGCCCAGGTTGGTGCGACGCACGGCAACGGTGACGATCTCGGCACCCGAGGCTTCGATGGCCAGACGGGTCTGTTCCATATCAATGTACTTGCCGGTGCCCACCAGCAGGCGCGACTCGAAAGTCCGACCGGCCAGGACGAAGGGCTTGTCGCTGCGAACATCGCTCATCGGAAATCCTCATAACGTGCAAATTGGGGTTCGGTGCAGGGCGAGTGCAAACTAGCCACCACCGATGGCATGCACCACCTCGACCTGATCACCTTCGCGCAAAACGGTCGATACGTGTTGGCTGCGCGGCACGATGTCCAGGTTCAGCTCCACCGCAACCCGGCGTCCGCCAAGGTCCAGGCGGGTCAACAGCGCAGTGACGGTCTCGCCATCTGGCAATTCAAAGGATTCACCGTTCAACTGAATGCGCATGCGACAGCAGCCATCATTTTAGGGGGCCAGCATTCTAGCCCGATCAGCCGGTATGACCAAGGCAAAGCCACGCCATTCGTCTCAAGCGACCTGTTGTTCCGGGACCGCTCAAGGAGCAGAGCCCAGCCTCCAGGCCGCTAGCCCCAGCATCGACCAGCCAAACAGAAACGCCAGACCGCCGAACGGGGTGATGATGCCCAGTTTGCTGATGCCGGTCAGGGTCAATGCGTACAGGCTGCCGGAGAACAGCAGAATGCCGATGGCGAAAGAAAACCCGGCAAAATTGATCAGGCGTCCGGGGATGTGCGTCGCCAATACGGCCACGCCCAGCAGCGCCAGCGCATGGATAAGCTGGTAAAGCACGCCGGTATGAAAAACCGCCAGGTACTCGGCGCTCAGGCGTTCTTTCAAGCCGTGAGCCGCGAATGCGCCCAACGCCACGCCGGTAAAGCCGAAGAAAGCGGCCAGCATCAAAAAACTACGA
Source organism: Pseudomonas avellanae BPIC 631 (assembly GCF_000444135.1). Classification (GTDB taxonomy): domain Bacteria; phylum Pseudomonadota; class Gammaproteobacteria; order Pseudomonadales; family Pseudomonadaceae; genus Aquipseudomonas; species Aquipseudomonas avellanae. The sequence goes on along the minus strand of NZ_ATDK01000040.1, from coordinate 54,006 downwards.
AGCATCAGGAACTCCAGGGAAAAATCGTCGGAAGGCGCACGGTCTGTATAATGGCCCGCTCAACGGGTTCGGCCAAGCCATCTCTATGCTGCAAATTATTCTTCGTCGCCTCATAAAAGCCCTGCTGTGGTTCGCTGCGGGCAGCGCGCTCGTGGTTCTGGTCCTGCGCTGGGTACCGCCACCGGGCACGGCGCTGATGGTCGAGCGCAAGGTCGAATCCTGGTTCGATGGCGAACCCATCGACCTGCAACGCGACTGGCAACCGTGGGAAAAAATCTCCAACAACCTGAAAATCGCGGTCATTGCCGGCGAAGACCAGAAGTTTGCCGAGCATTGGGGCTTTGACGTCGATGCGATTCAGGCCGCCATTCTGCACAACGAGCAAGGCGGTTCTATTCGCGGGGCCAGCACGTTGAGCCAGCAGGTGTCGAAGAACCTGTTTCTGTGGTCGGGCCGCAGCTACCTGCGCAAAGGGCTTGAGGCCTGGTTCACGATGCTCATCGAACTGCTGTGGTCCAAGGAGCGCATCCTTGAGGTGTACCTCAACAGCGTCGAATGGGACGAAGGCGTATTCGGCGCCCAGGCTGCCGCGCAACACCACTTCCGCACCAACGCCAGCGCTCTGTCCGAGCAACAGGCCAGCTACCTCGCCGCCGTCCTGCCCAACCCCCGCCAATGGAGCGCCAGCCACCCGAGCGGCTACGTCTCGCGCCGTGCCGGCTGGATTCGCCAGCAGATGCGTCAGTTGGGTGGGGATGAGTATTTGCAGGGGTTGAATAGCAGCCGTCGGTGGTGATTGCGTCGCGAAAAGGACGCAGAGCGTCCAGAACGGCATGCGACGCGGAGCGACGCACGATAGCTGATACACAAACAAAAACGCCCCGATCATCTCGGGGCGTTTTTCGTTGCCGGGTAGTCTTACGCAGCAATCGACGTCTTGAGCTTGTTCATCGCGCTTTTTTCCAGCTGGCGGATGCGCTCGGCGGAGACGTTGTACTTCTGCGCCAGGTCGTGCAGCGTGGCTTTTTCTTCTGCCAGCCAGCGCTGGTAGAGGATGTCGCGGCTGCGTTCGTCCAGCACATCCAGCGCCTGATGCAGGTTGGCGGTGGAGTTATCGGTCCAGTCTGCGTCTTCCAGTTGACGCGCCGGGTCGTACCGGTGGTCTTCCAGGTAGTTGGCCGGCGACTGGAAGGCGCTGTCGTCATCCGCTTCGGCTGCCGGGTCAAAGGCCATGTCGTGGCCGGTCAGGCGGCTTTCCATTTCGCGAACTTCGCGCGGCTCGACACCCAGGCTTTCGGCAACGCGATGCACCTCGTCATTGTTCAGCCAGGCCAGACGCTTCTTCTGGCTGCGCAGGTTGAAGAAAAGCTTGCGCTGCGCCTTGGTCGTGGCGACCTTGACGATGCGCCAGTTGCGCAGGATGAACTCGTGAATTTCGGCTTTGATCCAGTGCACGGCAAACGACACCAGACGCACGCCCATTTCCGGGTTGAAGCGCTTCACAGCCTTCATCAGGCCGACGTTGCCTTCCTGGATCAGGTCAGCCTGAGCCAGACCGTAACCCGAATAACTGCGCGCGATGTGCACGACGAATCGCAGGTGGGCGAGGACCATTTGTCGGGCCGCGTCCAGATCCTGCTCATAGTAGAGACTCTCAGCCAGTTCACGCTCCCGCTCCGGCGTCAGCAATGGAATGCTGTTGACCGTGTGCACATAGGCCTCGAGGTTTGCACCCGGGACTAAAGCATAAGCAGGTTGCAAAGAAGTGGTCATACGAAAAAACCTCCAGCGCACATGTGATGTGCAGTTCAACACTAGCCAGATTGACCCGGAACCGCTAACCAAGTTCCTTGATTTTCAGAAGCCGATCTGGTGAACGAAAAATTTCCCTTTAGCGGGGTGCCAGTTCACGCAAGTGACGAGCGACCGCAATCCAGGCACCGATATACCCTAACAGAACAGCTCCAAGCAAGAGCGAAAGACCATCACCCGTCGGAACACCCGCCAGCGCAAAGTCGCTTCCATACAGACCCGCCAGCCCGACGACCGCACCGTTCAGCCAGTTCAGGCCATACGCCAGAACCCCCCAGGACAGGATCCCTGCCCCGAAACCGTACAGCGCGCCCATATAAAGGAATGGCCTGCGCACGTAGCTGTCGGTGCCGCCCACCAGCTTGATGACTTCGATTTCGGTGCGGCGGTTTTCGATATGTAGACGTATTGTGTTACCAATTACCAACAGCAAAGCCGAGACCAGCAGAACCGTCAAGCCGAAAACGAACCGGTCACCCAGCTTGAGGATTGCGGCCAGTCGTTCGACCCAGACCAGATCCAGTTGCGCCTGCTCCACTTTCGGCAGGCCAGCGAGCCGGGTGCGCAAGGCTTCCAGCGCGGGCTTGTCCACTTCATCCGGCGTGACCAGCACTACGCCTGGCAACGGGTTCTCCGGCAATTCCTTGAGGGCCTCGCCCAGGCCGGACTGTTGCTTGAACTCGCCCAATGCCTGTTCGCTGCTGATGTACTCGGCATCTGCCACGCCGGGCATTGCCTTGATCTCATCGCGCATGCGGGTGCCATCAGTGGTGCTGGCATCCAGATTCAGATAGATCGAAATCTGCGCCGCACGCTGCCACGAACCACCCAGGCGCTCGACATTACTCAACAGCAATGACAGACCCATGGGCAGGCTCAGGGCAATGGCCATGACCAGACAGGTAAAGAAGCTGCCGATCGGCTGCTTGGTCAGACGACGCAGGCTGTCGACCAGACTGGACCGATGGCTTTCCAGCCAGGCAGATAACAATGCACTGAAGTCAGGGCCGTCATCATCGTGATCGTGGCGCGGTTTTTTCTGCTTTTGCGGCGAAGGATCGGCGGCTTTGGGCGCAACGCGCTCTGAAACCTTGGGGCTGCGTGTGGCACTCATACTCCGGCCTCCCCGTCACCGATCAGACGACCGCGCTGCAGGGTCAGCATGCGGTGGCGCATGCGGGCGATCAATGCCAGGTCGTGACTGGCGATCAGCACGCTGGTCCCCAGTCGGTTGATGTCTTCAAATACACCCATGATTTCCGCAGCAAGGCGTGGGTCGAGGTTACCGGTCGGCTCATCGGCCAGCAGCAAGGCCGGGCGATGGACAATCGCACGGGCGATGCCGACGCGCTGTTGCTGACCGGTGGACAGGTCGCCTGGGTACAGATCGGACTTGTCGGACAGCGCCACGCGCTCAAGTGCCGAATCGACACGCTTGGCAATCTCCGGCTTGGACAGGCCGAGGATCTGCAGGGGCAAGGCGATGTTGTTGAAGACGGTGCGGTCGAACAGCAACTGGTGATTCTGGAACACTACGCCGATCTGACGACGCAGAAACGGGATCTGCGCGTTGCTGATCTGCCCCAGGTCCTGGCCTGCCAGCATCAGTTTGCCGGTCGTCGGGCGCTCCATGGCCAGCAACAGGCGCAACAGCGTGCTCTTGCCGGCACCGGAATGACCGGTGACGAACAGAAACTCGCCGCGACGTACTCGAAAGCTCAGTTCATGCAACCCGACATGTCCATTCGGATAGCGCTTACCGACCTGCTCGAATCGAATCATGGACGCTCCCGCTCCGCAAACAGAGCCTGAACAAAGGGTTCGGCCTCGAAGGTACGCAGATCATCGATGCCCTCGCCCACGCCGATATAGCGAATAGGCAGGCCGAACTGCTTGGCCAGGGCGAAAATCACGCCGCCTTTGGCTGTGCCATCCAGTTTAGTGAGTGCCAGCCCGGTCAGGGTGACCGTCTGGTTGAATTGTTTGGCCTGATTGATGGCGTTCTGACCGGTGCCGGCGTCGAGCACCAGCAGGACTTCATGAGGAGCGTCGGCGTCGAGCTTGCCGATCACGCGGCGAACCTTCTTCAACTCCTCCATCAGGTTGTCCTTGGTGTGCAGACGGCCAGCGGTGTCGGCGATCAGCACGTCGATGCCACGGGCCTTGGCGGCCTGCACGGCATCGAAGATCACCGAGGCGGAGTCGGCACCGGTGTGCTGGGCGATGACCGGAATATGGTTACGCTCGCCCCAGACCTGCAATTGCTCGACGGCGGCAGCTCGGAAGGTGTCGCCCGCCGCCAGCATGACTTTCTTGCCTTCCAGTTGCAGCTTCTTGGCCAGTTTGCCGATGGTCGTGGTCTTGCCCGCGCCATTGACGCCCACCACCAGAATCACGAAAGGCTTGTGCTCGGCCTTGATCACCAACGGTTGCTCGACCGGCTTGAGCATCGCTGCCAGCTCACCCTGCAGCGAGGTGTACAACGCCTGAGCGTCGGTCAGTTGCTTGCGCGCGACCTTCTGGGTCAGGCTCTTGATGATGACTGAAGTGGCCTCGACGCCGACATCTGCGGTCAGCAGACGGGTTTCGATTTCTTCCAGCAGGTCATCATCAATGGCTTTCTTGCCCAAAAACAGGCTGGCCATGCCTTCGCCGATGCTCGCGCTGGTCTTCGACAGGCCCTGCTTGAGGCGAGCAAAGAAACCGACCTTGCCGGCCTCTGCCTCAGGCGCAGGTGCCGGAACTACTGGCGCTGTGATCGGAACCACTGCCTGAGCAGGCTGCACTGGCTGCAGAACGGACTGGGCCGCGACGGGTTCAGGTTCAGGTTCAGGAACAGGCTCAACCAATACCGGTTCTTGAACGCTGAGCGGCAGGATATCGGCTACAGGCTCGGCTTGCGGCTCATAGGCGACAGGTTCGGACACCACCTGTTCAGACACCACAGGCTCAGGCACGACATGAACATGACCCTGTAGCGGAATCGCCGGGGTTACGTGCGGCTCGCGCTCATCACTCAGCGCCACCGACTCTTCGGTGACCGGCAAGGTCAGCCAGGGCTGAGGTGACGGTGCGCCCGGCTCGACAGTGATCTGCGGGGCAGGCGCATCAGCCTGGGCGATGCTCTCGGGCACAGGTTGCGGGGCAGCAGATGGCTCGACCTGGGGGGTCGCTATAACCTGATCGACGACCGGTTCGGGTTGCGTCGGCGATGATTCTGGCGGCGTTGGTTCGGCTTCTTGCTGCGGCTTCTTGCGCAGCCATCCGAACAGGCCTTTCTTCTCACCAGCCGCAGCTGGGGTCTTCTTGTCGTCGCTGGAACCAAACATGGATGACGGCTATCTCAAGGTTGCGGGCCGCCAGAGGGCGGCGCGGAAAATTCTGACATGCAAAACAGACTGCGTTTAGGACTTCTTGTTCACTCAGCGGCCGCTTAAGCAGCTACCTTTACCTGCGCTTTAAACAGGTTTCACTCGCAATTGGCCAGTGAAGGCTGTCTCTGAGGCAAACGGATCAGTATCCTAACACCCCCGCGCCCGCCGACGCTAAGTTCACGCGGGCCGTCCTACAGGTTCAAACAACGAATGAATGCTCTAGCCCGCCGCGCCGCAGGCCTGCTGCTCAGCACAATTTGTCTGCCTTTGACAGCATTGGCTGCTGACCCGCAACCGACCCATGAATTTACCCTGGATAACGGCCTGAAGGTGGTTGTCCGCGAAGATCACCGCGCTCCGGTGGTGGTTTCCCAGATCTGGTACAAGGTCGGCTCCAGTTACGAGACGCCGGGGCAAACCGGTCTGTCTCATGCCCTTGAGCACATGATGTTCAAAGGCAGCAGCAAGACCGGGCCGGGGGAATCCTCGCTGATTCTGCGCGATCTGGGCGCTGAAGAGAACGCCTTCACCAGTGATGACTACACGGCTTACTATCAGGTGCTGGCCCGCGATCGCCTCAGCGTTGCGCTGGAGCTGGAAGCCGATCGCATGGCAACCCTTAAACTGCCCGCCGACGAGTTCGGCCGCGAGATCGAAGTCATCAAGGAAGAGCGCCGTTTGCGCACCGATGACAAGCCGATGGGCAAGGCTTTCGAGCGCTTCAAGGCGATGGCCTACCCGGCCAGCGGCTACCACACGCCGACCATCGGCTGGATGGCTGACCTTGAGCGCATGAAGGTTGAAGAGCTGCGCCACTGGTACGAATCCTGGTACACGCCGAACAACGCCACGCTGGTGGTGGTCGGTGACGTGCAGCCAGACGAGGTCAAGGCGCTGGCGGAGCGTTTCTTCGGCCCGATCCCGCGCCGCGACGTGCCGCCCTCGAAAAAACCGCTTGAGCTGGCCGAACCCGGCGAGCGCAAGATTACCCTGCATGTCAAAACCCAGCTGCCAAGCCTGATCTACGGTTTCAACGTGCCGAGCGTCGCCACCGCCGAAGATCCACGCTCGGCCAACGCCCTGCGCCTGATCGCCGCCCTGCTCGACGGCGGTTACAGCGCGCGCATTCCGACTCGGCTGGAACGTGGCGAAGAGCTGGTGTCCGGTGCTTCGTCGCGCTACGACGCCTTCGCTCGTGGCGACAGCCTGTTCATGATCAGCGCCACACCCAATACACAAAAGAAGAAGACCCTGGCCGATGTCGAAGCCGGCATCTGGCGTCTGCTGAATGATTTGAAAACCAAGGCGCCGTCCGCCGAAGAACTCGAGCGCGTCCGTGCTCAGGTCATCGCCGGTGTGGTGTACGAGCGTGACTCGATAACCAGCCAGGCGACCATGATCGGCGAGCTGGAAACTGTCGGCCTGTCCTGGAAACTGATGGACAAGGAACTGGAAGACCTGCAAAGCGTGACCCCGCAGGATATTCAGAAGGCCGCCAACACCTATTTCACCCGTGAGCGCCTCAGCGTTGCGCACGTTCTGCCTGAGGAGAAAGCCAAATGATCAAGCGCAATGCTCCACGTCATGCGCTGCTCGGCCTGATCCTGGCCGGTTCGCTGGGTGCCTTTGGCGCCCAATCCGTGCTGGCTGACGAAGCCGCTGTTGCCGACCCGACCCAGGCCACTCAACCCACACCGGCATTGGGCAGCAATCTGCAGACCCTAAAGGAACTGGACGGCAAGGCCCCTGCCCGCCGCGCCTTGAACATCCAGACCTGGAACACCGCCGAAGGCACCAAGGTGCTGTTCGTCGAGTCTCGCGAACTGCCGATGTTCGACATGCGCGTGATTTTTGCCGCTGGCAGCAGTCAGGACCAGAAATCGCCCGGCATCGCCTTGCTGACCAACGCCATGCTCAATGAAGGCGTCAAGGGCAAAGACGTCAGCGCCATCGCTCAGGGTTTTGAAGGGCTGGGCGCGGACTTCGGCAACGGTTCCTACCGCGACATGGCCGTCGCGTCGCTGCGCAGCCTGAGTGCGATCGACAAGCGTGACCCGGCCTTGAAGTTGTTTGGCGAGGTCGTGGGCAAGCCCACCTTCCCTGCCGACTCGCTGGCGCGCCTCAAAAACCAGCTGATCGACAGCCTGGAAAGCCAGAAGCAGAGCCCGGGTGCGATCGGCAACAAGGCGCTGTTCGAGCGTCTGTATGGCGATCATCCTTATGCTCACCCGAGCGAAGGCAATGTAAAAAGCATCAATGCCATTACGCTGGCTCAACTCAAGGCGTTCCATGCCAAGGCCTATGCGGCTGGCAATGCGGTGATTGCACTGGTCGGCGACCTGTCGCGAGATGAAGCGCAAGCCATCGCCGCGCAGGTGTCCGCCTCGCTGCCAAAAGGCACGGCGCTGGCCAAGGTTGCCGACCCGATCGAACCCAAGGCTGGCCCGACGCACATCGAGTTTGCGTCAAACCAGACCCACCTGATGCTCGCGCAACTGGGCATCGACCGCAACGATCCGGATTATGCGGCGCTGACCGTCGGTAATTCGGTGCTGGGCGGCGGCGGTTTCGGCAGCCGGCTGATGACCGAAGTACGTGAAAAACGCGGGCTGACCTACGGTGTCTCGTCTGGCTTCACGGCCATGCAGGTGGCCGGGCCGTTCATGATCGGTCTGCAGACGCGTGCGGAAATGAGCGAAAACACCCTCAAGCTGGTCCAGGACATTGTTCGCGACTTCCTCGCCAACGGCCCGACCCAGAAAGAACTCGACGACGTGAAACGCGAGCTGACCGGGAGTTTCCCGCTTACCGCAGCCAGCAACTCAGCCATCGTCGGCCAATTGGGTACCATCGGCTTCTATGATCTGCCATTGACCTACCTTGAGGACTACATGGCCGCTGCCCAGAGCGTGACGGTCGAACAGGTCAAGGCAGCCATGAGCAAGCATTTAAGCGCCGACAAGATGGTTATCGTCAGCGTAGGCGCGACAGTGGAGCAAAAGCCGCTGCCCGCGCCGACCGACAAACCCGTTCGCCAACCTGTAGGGGTCCCGGAACACTGATGGCCAATCCACGTCCGAAGGGCCATAACGGCCTGGGTCAGCTTCGTATCATCGGGGGAGAATGGGGCAGCCGCCGCCTGACTTTCCCGGACGCCCCCGGCCTGCGCCCGACGCCGGATCGCGTGCGCGAAACCCTGTTCAACTGGCTCGCGCCTTACATCGCGGGCGCCAGGGTGCTGGACGTCTTCACCGGCAGCGGCGCGCTGTACTTCGAAGCGTTGTCGCGCGGCGCCAGCATGGGCCTGGCACTGGACAGCAACGCTGCCGCCATCGCCAGCCTGCGCCAGAACCTCAACGCCCTGAACTGCACCAGCGGCCAGGTTTCCCAGACCGACGCCCTGCGCCACCTGGAAACCGCCATCGCCTCGCCCTTCGACGTCGTCTTCCTCGACCCGCCCTTCCATCAGGGCCTGCTCGCTTCGGCCTGCAACCTGCTGGAAACCCATGGCTGGCTGGCTGATACCGCCTGGATCTACACCGAAAGCGAAACACCGCCCTCGACCACCGGCTTGCCGGGCAGTTGGCGATTGCATCGCGAGAAAAAGGCCGGACAGGTGTATTACGCGTTGTGGCAGCGGGGTTAATCAGGGCTCGTGCCACTGGAGCGTGCGGAACGATAACCTCCATTATCGTGCGATGCTCCGCGTCGGCATGCCGTTCTGGACGCTCTGCGTCCGATCCTGAGTGTGCGGCGCAGATCTGTGACGCGGAGCGTCGCACAGCGGTTCTTCGATGTCAGTGCCATCGCGGTAAAAAAGCGCTTTCGTTTATGTGCAGTGATTCCGGGCTGGGCATGACGTTGCGCTGCGCTGCGGCAATGATACAACTATCGTGCGACGCTCCGCGTCGGCATGCCGTTCTGGACGCTCCGCGTCCTCTTTTGCGACGCGGAGCGTCGTGAACTGCATTCCCACGCTGGAGCGCTGGGAACGATAATCTCAACTTTCGTGCGCAACGACACCGCCAGGCCACTTACATCCCGGCCCACTTAGTGGCAACGTACCGCATCAGCCCTTGAATTGATCGTCGAGCAATACCGTGCCTACACGCCCTGCCTTTGTTCCCCATGCAAACCCGTTCGTCCCGGCCGTCGGCATGGGTAATCCGCACCTGCAGACGCTTTGGGGCCCGCTGGTGCGCAAGCCAACGCTGCTGGCGCGTACTCGCGAGCGGTTGTGGTTGAAGGACGGGGATTTTCTGGACATGGACTGGCATGGGCCGAACGAAGCTGATGCGCCATTGGTGCTGGTGCTGCACGGCCTGACCGGGTCGTCCAACTCGCCTTATGTCGCCGGCCTGCAAAAGGCAATGGCGACGAAGGGCTGGGCCAGTGTGGCGCTCAACTGGCGCGGCTGCTCGGGAGAGCCCAATCTGCTGTCGCGCAGTTATCACTCCGGGGCCAGCGAAGACCTGGCTGAGGTGATCGCCCATTTACGCTCGCTGCGCCCACTGGCTGCGCTATATGCCGTGGGGTATTCACTGGGCGGCAACGTGCTGCTCAAGTATCTGGGCGAGTCAGGCAAGCACAGCGATCTGCTGGGTGCGGTAGCGGTGTCTGTCCCTTTTCGTCTGGACGAGTGCGCCAACCGTATTGGCCAGGGGTTTTCCAAGGTCTATCAACGGCACTTCATGCGCGAAATGCTGACGTACATCCGCGACAAGCAACAGCGCTTTCAACATGAAGGGCTCACCGAAGGGCTCGCCGAACTGTCTGCCCTGGGCTCGCTGGAGAACATGCGAACGTTCTGGGACTTCGATGGCCGGGTGACGGCCCCGCTGCACGGCTTCGTCGATGCGACGGATTATTACCGCAGTGCATCGAGTCGCTATTACCTGGGCCAGATTGAAACGCCTACGCTGATTATCCAGTCTCGCGACGATCCATTCGTTTTCCCCCACAGCCTGCCCGAGCCCGGCGAACTGTCAGCCTGCACCGAATTTGAACTGCATGCCAAAGGCGGGCACGTCGGTTTTGTCGATGGCTCGTTGCGCAACCCTACTTATTACCTCGATCGGCGTATCCCGTCATGGCTGAGCGCCGCGCAGGTACATCAAAGCGCCAGCGCAAGCTGACGCCGGATTAACAGGCGCCAGTGGCTATTTCACGCGTCGGATCGGTAATCCATTCGCTCCAGGATCCTGCATACAGGGTGCCCATCGGGTAGCCAGCCAGGCACAGCGCGAACAGGTTATGACAGGCCGTGACGCCCGAGCCGCAATAGGACACCAGACTTTCCGGCGGGCGGCCTTGCAGCTTTTCGGCGAAACGCCGCCTGAGCTGCTCGGGCGGCAGAAAACGCCCGTCCGGCCCGAGATTGTCGGTGCAGGCCGCACACTGCGCACCAGGGATGTGTCCGGCAACAGGGTCCAGAGGCTCCACGTCGCCGCGAAAGCGGGCTTCAGCGCGGGCATCGATCAACGTCATCTCCACACGCCCGAGGCGGCTCTGCAATCGGCTGCCACTGAGCAACATCGACATGTCCGGCTCGCCGCTGAAATTGCCCGGCTCATGGTTCAGCGCATCCAGGCTCAGCGGCAAACCCGCCGCGTGCCAGGCTTTAAGCCCACCGTCGAGCAGGTAAACACCCTCACGCTTGCCCATCCAGGCCAGCAGCCACCAGGCGCGCGCGGCGAACATACCGGGGCCGTCGTCGTACAGCACGACGTCGCTGTCGGCATTTATGCCCCATGCCTGAATGCTTTCCAGCAAGGCAGCAGGCTCCGGCAGCGGGTGGCGTCCGGTCTTGCCTTTGATAGCCGGCCCGCTGAGGTCACGCTTCAGATCGGCAAACGACGCACCTTCGATATGGCCCTGCGCATAGTTGCGCTGGCCGTAATCCGCATCTTCCAGTGCAAAGCGACAATCGAGAATGACCAGGCCTGGCGTCTTCTGGCGCATGGCCAGGCGTTCAGGGCTGATCAGTTGCGCAATGGACATGACACACTCCTGTGGCAGAAACCCGATAGTCAGGCTGCTCATCGGCTCTGGATTCAGGCCAGAGCCTCTGGCAACGATGAATGGAACGTTTCACATAACGCATCGAACGCTTCGCGAGCCTGAGGCGCGACAAAGACCGATTCGAGCATGAGCACCTGATAGACACCACGCCGGATGGCTGATTCGTTCAACTCGGCATTGTTTTCCCGGTTAGTGCACAAAAACCGCACCCACGACGTCAGCACAATCCAGGTATTGAGGCTGGTCCACTCGATCTGCGACTCATCCATCTGCAGGATGCCCGCCTTGATGAACCCCCGGTAAATGTTCATCGCCTGCATCAGGCAGCGGTACGAAAAACGCCGGTAGCGCCTGGCAAGCTCCGCATCCGACGTCAGCAGGTGTTCAAGGTCCTGGTGCAGAAAACGATAGCGCCACATGGCGTCGATCATTGCCATAAAGTAATCGCGCTTGTCCTCGATAGTCGGCAGACGGTCTGTGCGCAATGTCAGAAAACTGCCAACCAGCGTTTCATACTGGGTGAACAGCTCGGCAATGATTACCTGCTTGTTGGCAAAGTGATAATAGAGATTGCCGGGTGATATCTCCATGTGCGCAGCAATGTGATTGGTGGTTATGCAACGCTCGCCTTGCTGATTGAACAGCTCAAGGCTGGCTTGCACAATACGCTCACGGGTTTTGGTACGGGGTGCCATGCTGGGCCAGGACGCTCGGTTGCGGATGGGATGATGGCAATCTTAGCGCAGGCAAGTGCCACTATGGTGACTGAATCGTCGCTTTGACAGCAGGCAGTCAGCCTCGTGATTGTTATATCGAATAACAAGCGAACGCCTGAAGGCATACAGAAATCAGATGACCGTATGCCTTTAAGCATTCAAAAAACCATTGGTTGCAACGACCGGGGGCATGAACAATTTGACTCTATAGAGCAATAACTCTAAAAATCCCGTCACACCCAACCCGGAAACCTCCATGCTCGCCGAAACAGCGCCTCAGCACACTGGCCCTTCAATTGAAACAATGCACCAAGCATTTGCCCTGCAACGTGCCGCATTCAGGGTCAATTCGATGCCGTCGGCAGCACAGCGCCTGCAATGGCTCAAGTCGCTGGGCGAGTTGTTGAGCCTTCATCGCCAGGACCTGATCGATGCGATAGGCGCAGACTTCGGCCAGCGCAGTGCCGATGAGACCCTTCTGGCCGAGCTGTTGCCGAGCCTGCTGGGTATTGCTGATGCACGAAAACACGTGAAGCGCTGGATGAAACCGTCGCGGCGGCGCGTTGGGCTGATGTTTCAGCCTGCATCGGCGAAAGTTGTATATCAGCCGCTGGGCGTGATCGGGGTGATTGTGCCGTGGAACTACCCGCTTTTCCTGGCGATCGGGCCTTTGATCGGTGCGTTGGCGGCAGGCAACCGGGTAATGCTCAAGCTCAGTGAATCGACACCCGCAACCGGCGCGCTGCTCAAGCGTTTGCTTGCCAACGTGTTCCCGGAAGACCTGGTTGCGGTAGTGCTCGGCGAAGCTGAAACGGGCATGGCGTTCTCGCGCCTGCCGTTCGATCACCTGCTGTTTACGGGCGCAACCAGCATTGGCAAGCATGTCATGCGCGCTGCCGCTGAAAATCTGACGCCGGTCACTCTGGAGCTGGGCGGCAAATCGCCCGCCATCGTGTCGCAGGATGTACCGCTGCAGGACGCCGCCGAGCGCATCGCATTCGGCAAGACGCTCAATGCAGGACAAACCTGTATTGCCCCGGATTATGTGCTGGTGCCGAAGGATCGTTTGACAGGGTTTGTGAACGCTTACACCGCAGCAGTAAAGCGCTTCTACCCGACGCTGATCGACAACCCGGATTACACCGCAATCATCAATCAACGCCAGTTGCTGCGCCTGAACCACTGTTTGGAAGACGCTGCGAACAAGGGCGCGACAATCATCACGCTGTATGAGCAGGGCCAGGATCGGCGCATGCCGTTCAGTGTGTTAATCAATGTCAACGACGACATGCTGGTAATGCAGGACGAGATCTTCGGGCCGTTGCTGCCGGTCGTGCCTTACGACCGTATCGAAGACGCCTACGCCTACATCAACCAGCGCCCTCGCCCGCTGGCGCTGTACTACTTCGGCTACAACAAGGCCGAGCAACGGCAGGTACTGGAGCGCACGCATTCTGGCGGAGTGTCGATCAATGACACGCTGATGCATGCCGCTCAGGACGATTTGCCTTTCGGCGGGGTCGGCCCTTCGGGCATGGGTAATTACCATGGCCGCGAAGGCTTTCTTACTTTCAGCCAGGCGAAGGCGGTGTTCACCAAACAGCGCCTGAACGCAGCGCGATTGATTTATCCACCGTACGGCAAAGCGATTCAGCGCCTGATTTATAAACTTTTCATGCGTTGATTGCATAAGTGCCATAACAGTAAATAGCCCCTGAATCAGGGGTTTCACGCCATACATGGCCGATAATCGGCGCAATACGGGCTTTTCCATCCGTCGAGTCGCTTGGCCCATCGGGACGGCTGCGATACCATCCGAGTCCCACAACGGACTCCGACCAGGACGACGCGATGAACCGAGTGTTGTACCCAGGCACCTTCGACCCTATTACCAAGGGCCATGGCGATCTGGTCGAACGCGCCTCGCGCCTGTTCGACCAAGTGGTCATTGCAGTTGCCGCCAGCCCGAAGAAAAACCCGCTGTTTCCTCTGGAACAACGCGTCGAGCTGGCCCGTGAGGTAACCAAGCACTTGCCCAACGTGGAGGTCGTCGGCTTCTCGACGTTGCTGGCGCATTTTGCCAAGGAACAGAACGCCAATGTCTTTCTGCGCGGCCTGCGTGCGGTGTCGGACTTCGAGTACGAGTTTCAGCTCGCGAACATGAATCGGCAACTGGCACCGGACGTCGAAAGCCTGTTCCTCACGCCGTCAGAGCGTTACTCGTTCATTTCTTCGACGTTGGTGCGCGAAATCGCGGCGTTGGGCGGTGATATCACCAAGTTCGTACACCCTGCCGTCGCTCAGGCACTGACCGAGCGATTTAAACGCTAGCACATCAAGGTGCATCCTGAAGCCTAATGCGGCACAATTCGCCGCATTGGTTTTCATATGCCCCGGCGTCGGCCGCGGCAGGAGCAATTCATGTCCCTTATCATCACTGACGATTGCATCAATTGCGACGTCTGCGAACCCGAGTGCCCAAACGAAGCGATTTCACAAGGTGAAGAGATCTACGTGATCAATCCGAACCTGTGCACCGAATGTGTGGGGCATTACGACGAGCCGCAATGCCAACAGGTTTGCCCGGTCGATTGCATCCCGCTGGATGAAAATCACGTCGAGAGCAAAGAGCAACTGATGGACAAGTACCGGATCATCACCAGCAAGGTCTGATCCAGGCCTTACTGCTGCTTGCCGTATCCGTCACCGGTGCAACCCAGGCAACGCACAAAGGCCGCCTTGCCCGGATCGACGACGAGCGCCTTGCCCGTCGCGCCAAGATTGCCGCCTGCCGCCGCAAAGGGTGCCGCAATGACAAACAGACCTGTGCCGATGATGGTCGCGCCGATCAGCAGCGGTCGGGCAATCAGCAAGTCTCCGATCATGGCGAACGCGGGCGGGTTCTGGATGGTGTAGACCGGATCGCCGCTGCCTTGCGTGATATCGGCAGCAACTGCGGGCAAGGCCTGCAAACCGATGAACAACGCCAGCGTGGCAGCGAAAATACGAAACGGGCTCATGGCGTGGTCCTTCAGGCGTCGCAAATTAGGGTGCCATCACTATAAACAGGGATGCGGGTTAAGCAAGTAGCTCAGGGTTCATAAGTCGTTCAGCGCTGGCACTTGGGACAGTAAACGCTGGCGCGCTGGCCCAGTTTGATCTCGCGCAACGTTGTACCGCAAACCTTGCAGGGCTGAGCGCCGCGCCCGTAGACAAACAATTCCTGCTGAAAATACCCGGGCTTGCCATCGCCGCCGATGAAGTCACGCAACGTCGTGCCACCGCGCTCGATGGCATAGGCCAGAATGCGCTTGATCTCGATGGCCAGCTTCAGGTAACGCGCCCTGGAGATCCCACCGGCTTCGCGCCGAGGGTCGATACCCGCCGCAAACAGCGCTTCGGTCGCGTAGATATTGCCCACACCCACCACGAC
Organism: Pseudomonas avellanae BPIC 631; assembly: GCF_000444135.1. Taxonomy (GTDB): domain Bacteria; phylum Pseudomonadota; class Gammaproteobacteria; order Pseudomonadales; family Pseudomonadaceae; genus Aquipseudomonas; species Aquipseudomonas avellanae. Next base: position 38,650 of record NZ_ATDK01000040.1, on the reverse strand, counting down.
TGCGTTGTCCATGATGAACGGCTTTACGGCAATCGACTTACCGCGCGAGCGCTGGTAAAGGCGCTCGCCGTCGAACAGGTCGGTCAGCGGCTCCGGGCCAAGACGAATCAACAATTCGTGGTTGTGCGGATCATGACTCCAGAGCATCGCCCCGAACCGGCGCGGGTCGGTGTAACGCAGCGCCAGCCCGGACTCCAGCTCGATATCGACGTGCTCGTGCTTGAGCGCCGGAAGCCCGGCCTCGACAAGCCGCAGATTGCCCGACATGCCCAGATGGCTGATCAGCGTGCCCACTTCGGCCTGAATCAGCAGGTACTTGGCGCGGCGACTCACCTGAATGATGCGCTGCCCGGACAGACGGATGTCCAGGTCTTCGGGAATGGGCCAGCGCAAACGGCCATCACGAACAATCACGCGGCTGACGCGCTGACCTTCAAGGTGCGGCGCGATGCCACGGCGGGTGGTTTCGACTTCTGGTAATTCAGGCATGGATCACTCGGTCGTGCGGAAAGTAAGGGCTGGCAGCGTGCAGAATCAGCGCGCGCCCAGCTCGCGGATACTCTCCCTCAGGTATTCAAAATCGTATTCGGACAACCCGACGTAGTCCAGCACCAGCGCGCCGATGCTTTCCCATTCGTGATCCTCGTCCTGCTTACCCAACACCTGGTAGGACTGGCAAATATGCTCGGCCATTTTCAAGGGGGCCAAGAGATTTTTCAGCGTGGCATTACGGCTGGTATCGTCCTGAAAAATCGCCAATGCGTTGTGATGATTGGCGATCGCGTCGGTAATGTGCGCCGGCAGCCGCCAGGACTTGGCCGTGTAATAGCCCACAACCGAATGATTGGTGTCAAACGCATTGTTTTCGGTATCGACAATGCGGCGCTCAGGCCCGGCGTTGGCGTAAGCGCCTTCAAGCACCGGCATGTAATTGGGGAAACGCTTGAGCATCAGCGGGATGCCGCAGTCATGAAACAGACCCAGTGCATAGGATTCATCCACCGTTTGCGAGCCGATGCGCTTGGCCAGCGTCAGACTGGTCATCGCGACATCCTGCGCGGTATCCCAGAAGCGGTTGAGTGCTACGATGGTTTCATCGGTCATCTCGCCCCTGATCGACTGCGCGTTGATCAGATTGATAACGGTCCGACTGCCCAACAGGTTCACCGCCTTGTCGATCGAGGCGATCTTGTTGGACAGGCCGTAATGCGCAGAATTGACAATCTTCAGCAGCGCCCCGGACAGGCCGGGATCCTGTGCGATGAGACGTGCAATCGCGCCCAGGTCCGGATCAGGCATGTACTGCTCCATCTGCAGATCCACCATGATCTGTGGCTGCGGGGGCACGCTGATGCCTTGCAACGCTATCTGGATCTGCTCGGAGGTAAGCTCTTCGGACATAGGTAATCACTCTCGGTAGTGAGTGGATTCTGACCCTTTTGAGGGGCAACGGTCCATCACCGGGGACGAAGATATTCTCGGAACTTTAGCTGATAGACAGCTTCAGGCCCTGTGCGCCGTGGCGTAAAGGTCAGCCCCGATCATTGAGGCGCTGTCGGCATAATAGGTTACGAAAGTTGTCGTCAACCCGGCGCATCAGCGGGATGACGCGCTATAATCCCGCTCTTTTTTCAGGAGCGACGTCATGTCCCTGCCTAGCTTGCGCCTCAAAGCCAACGCCGACCGCCGCCTGCGCGCGGGTCATCTGTGGGTCTACAGCAACGAAATCGACGTAGCCGCCACTCCGCTGAATGGTTTTGCGGCCGGTGATCAGGCATTGCTTGAAGCGGCTGGCGGCAAGCCGCTAGGCATCGTCGCCATGAGCCCCAACAACCTGATCTGTGCACGCTTGCTGTCGCGCGACATCAAGCTGGCGCTCGACAAATCCCTGCTCGTGCACCGCATCAATGTGGCGCTTTCGCTGCGCGAACGTCTGTTCGACAAGCCGTTCTATCGCCTGGTTTTCGGCGATTCCGATCTGCTGCCGGGCCTGGTGGTTGATCGCTTCGGTGACATTCTGGTCGTCCAGCTGGCCTCGGCCACCATGGAAAACCACAAGGAAGACATCATTGCGGCGCTGGTTCAGGTCATCAAGCCTAGCGGTATTCTGTTCAAGAACGACTCGGCGGCCCGCGATGCGGAAGGCCTGAATCGTTACGTCGAAACCGTGTTCGGCCTGGTGCCGGAGTGGGTTGCGCTGGAAGAGAACGGCGTGAAGTTCGAAGCTCCGGTCACGGCCGGGCAGAAGACGGGCTGGTTCTATGACCATCGCATGAACCGCGCGCGCATCGCCCCTTACGTCAAAGGCAAGCGTGTACTGGACCTGTACAGCTACATCGGTGGCTGGGGGATTCAGGCGGCAGCGTTTGGCGCCAGTGACGTGACTTGCGTCGATGCCTCGTCCTTTGCCCTGGATGGCGTGGAGCGCAACGCGGCGCTGAACGGTTTTGCAGAGAAGATGACCTGCATCGAAGGCGACGTTTTTGAAGCATTGAAAGAGCTGAAAGCCGGTGAAGAGCGTTTCGACGTCATCGTTGCCGATCCGCCTGCGTTCATCAAACGTAAAAAAGACATGAAGAACGGCGAAGGTGCCTATCGCCGCCTGAACGAACAGGCCATGCGCCTGCTGTCCAAGGACGGCATCCTGATCAGCGCGTCGTGCTCCATGCACCTGCCGGAAGACGACTTGCAGAACATCCTTCTGACCAGCGCCCGCCATCTGGATCGCAACATCCAGTTGCTGGAACGCGGAGGTCAGGGCCCGGACCACCCGGTACACCCGGCGATTGCCGAGACGCGTTACATCAAGAGCATTACTTGCCGGTTACTGCCCAATAGCTGATGGATGAAGGGCCGCTCTGCGTCGCAAAGAGGACGCGGAGCGTCCAGAACGGCATGTCGACGCGGAGCGTCGCACGATAATTGCAGTTGCGGTTCTCACACCCCCTCCAGCACCGCCCGCACTCCCAGCAACATCAGAAAATGCAGCGGGTAGATCGCGTAGGCCCAGCGCCGCATCGGGATCACTGCAAACCCAGGCTTGCTGCGCAGCAACGCGATGCCCAGCACCGGCGCCAGCGCACAGGCAATTATCGAACCTGTGGAAACTGGATCGCCCCAGGCCGCACCGGCGAACATCTGTGGCCAGGCGTTCCCCGCCAAGCAGAAGGCAGCCGGGAACACCGCATACCAAAGCTGTTTTTGCAGCACCAGCATAAAGACCAGCGGCAACAGCACGCCGGCGAAGCCAAACATCAAGTGCTGTTGAAAAACCGCTGCCAGCAACAGGGCGACGATGGCCATGACACGGGTCGTTACATTGCGATGCTGCCAGCCCTGAGCAATCAACAACCCCAGCAACAGGGTCGGCATCACGTTCAGCACGGTCGCATCCGCCATGAAGAGTCGATACGGAATTTCCGACAGCGCGGCGAACGCCAACAACCAGCCCAGATACCGCCATTGCACACGCGGGGCCACAAGGGCTGCGCTGCGCCGTGACAGGTTTACCGCAATCGCCAGACAGAACCAGGGAAAGGCGAAACGTCCTGGCACATAAAGAAAATCAATCGACCAGCCCACATAGCGCAGATGATCGAGCACCATGCTCAGCATCGCCAGCCACTTGAGCAGGTCCAGCGCCTTATTGCGTCCGGGCAGAAAAGGCGGGTTGGAAAGATCCATATCACTCCTGAATGTGTGGGCGCGTCGTGCATGCAAAGCATGACCGCCCCCCTCTTTGTTCGCTACAGTGCGCAGCATAATTGCCCATAAGGAATCGGCCATGACAGACCAAAGCCAACAGTTCGCCAGTGACAACTATTCCGGTATCTGCCCTGAAGCGTGGGCCGCGATGGAGCAGGCGAACAAGGGCCATCAACGTGCCTATGGGGACGATCAATGGACTGCACGCGCCTCGGATGATTTCCGCCGCCTGTTCGAAACCGACTGCGAAGTGTTTTTTGCCTTCAACGGCACAGCGGCCAACTCACTGGCGCTGTCCTCGCTGTGCCAGAGTTACCACAGTGTCATCTGTTCGGAAACGGCTCACGTCGAAACCGATGAATGCGGCGCACCGGAATTTTTCTCCAACGGCTCCAAGCTGCTGACTGCCCGCAGCCCTGGCGGCAAGCTGACCCCGGAATCGATTCGTGAAGTGGCGCTCAAGCGTCAGGACATTCACTACCCCAAGCCGCGCGTCGTAACCCTGACTCAGGCCACGGAAGTGGGCGGCGTCTATCAGCCAGAAGAGCTCAAGGCCATCAGCGCCACCTGCAAGGAACTGGGCCTGCACCTGCACATGGACGGTGCGCGTTTCTCCAATGCCTGTGCATTTCTGGATGCATCGCCGGCCGAGCTGACCTGGAAGTCCGGCGTTGATGTGCTGTGCTTCGGCGGCACCAAAAACGGCATGGCGGTGGGCGAGGCGATCCTGTTTTTCGACCACGATCTGGCCGTCGATTTTGACTACCGCTGCAAGCAGGCCGGGCAATTGGCGTCGAAAATGCGCTTCCTGTCCGCGCCCTGGGTTGGCCTGCTGGAAAACGACGCGTGGCTCAAACATGCTCGCCACGCCAACCGGTGCGCGCAGTTGCTGGCTGATCTGGTCAAGGACATTGCCGGCGTCGAACTGATGTTCCCGGTGCAGGCCAATGGCGTGTTTCTGCAACTGTCGGAGCCTGCCATCGCAGCCTTGACGGCCAGGGGCTGGCGCTTCTACACCTTCATCGGCAATGGCGGCGCGCGCTTCATGTGTTCGTGGGACACCGAAGAAGACCGCGTGCGTGAACTCGCAGCGGACATCCGCCTGGTGATGCAGGGCTGAAGCGTCTGGCTCAATGCTTGCAAGTACAGCCTGGCAATCTTTGGGGGTAATATCCCTCTCAAAGGCAATCGGCTCAAAAGGCCTTCCGGACTTCACCGACCACCCTCAAGAAGGAGTTTGTCTGCATGTTCGATTTCTCCGCCCGGCTCGAGCAGCATTTCGCTGCTTTGCAGAGTGAAGCGCAATTCTTTTCCGTACGTTATGTGCGCCGCACCGGCCAACGCTTGTGTGTGCGCAAGAATGTGGCCGAGCCACCGTCGCTGAGCAGCGATGAAGGCGCAATGCTCACCGTGCGCCTGAATGGCGTTGAAGCCTACGCCGCCACCAACGACATTTCCCGCCAGGGCTTGCAGGCAGCCCTGCATCAGGCCGAAGCACTGGCCCGCCGCCTTGCACCGCACGCGCTGCTGGACCTGAGCGAGCAAGCCGTTTCAACCGCCAGGGCTGACTACCTGTCACCGAACATGGACCAAGTCTTCCCGCCGTTGAGCGACTGCATTGGCCTGCTGATGGCTGAGTCCAGCGCAGTCCCGAAAGACGAGCGTCTGGTCAATTGGCGGGCCATTCTGGGGCTGGAAACCGTCGAGCAGATCTACCTGAACACCGCAGGTGCGCAGCTTCGTCAGGCACAGCGTTTTGTGTTTCCCGGCATGAGCGTGACCGCCTACGACGGCCGCGACAGCCAGACCCGCACACTGGGCGGCCATAACTTCGGCCAACAAGGCGGCATCGAAGTGCTCAGCAACTGCGGGCTGATCGGCTCCGCTGCAAGGGTGGCCGATGAGGCCTTGCAGTTGATCCTCGCGCCCAACACGCCGTCAGGACCGCGCGACCTGCTGTTGATGCCCGACCAGATGGTGCTGCAGATTCACGAGTCCATCGGCCATCCGCTGGAACTGGACCGGATTCTCGGTGACGAGCGTAATTACGCAGGCACCAGCTTCGTCAAGACCTCGGATTTCGGCACGCTGCAATACGGCTCCAGCCTGTTGAACGTGACCTTCGACCCGGACATTCCCGAACAACTGGCCAGTTACGCGCACGATGACGACGGCACCCCGGCGAACAAGCAGTTTCTGATCCGCGACGGCCTGCTGCAGCGTCCGCTCGGTGGCGCACTGTCGCAGTACCGCAGCGGCATGGACGGCGTTGCCAACAGCCGCGCCTGTGGCTGGAATCGCGCGCCGATCGATCGTATGGCCAACCTGAACATCGAACCGGGCGACCAGTCGATGGATGGCCTGATCGGCACTATCGAGCACGGCATTCTGATGTCGAGCAACCGCTCATGGTCTATCGACGATGCGCGCAACAAATTCCAGTTCGGTTGTGAATGGGGTCAGTTGATTGAAAACGGCGAGCTCAAGGGCGTGGTGAAAAACCCCAACTATCGGGCGATCTCCGCGCAATTCTGGAAAAACCTCAGCGCTGTCGGCGATGCCAGCACCTTCAAAGTGCTCGGCACACCCAATTGTGGCAAGGGCGAGCCCAACCAGGTGATCCGTGTCGGTCACGCCTCTCCGGCGTGCGTGTTTGCCAATGTCGATGTATTCGGAGGAGACGCCTGATGTCGCACCAACAGCAATTCGAGGCGCTGGTCGCCATGCTCAAGGCTGCCATCAGCCCGACCGAACACTTCACCCTGGCTTACGACGCCGAAGCGTCGGACTTCATTCGCTTCAACCACGGCCAGGTACGCCAGGCCGGCCGCGTGCAGCAGGTCATCGCGACGTTCAAGCTGATCGATGATGAGCGGCATGCCAATCTGGAAGTGACACTTTCCGGCGATACAGAGACAGACACCCAGCGCCTGACCGACGCCTTGCAGCAATTGCGCGAAACGCTGCCTGCCTTGGCGAAAGACCCATATCTGCTGCCCAACACCGAAGCCTGGCAGAGCAGTAACGTTCAGGACCTGCCGCTGCCCGACACTGCACAGGTCGTCGAGCAGATCTGCGAGTTGTCGAGCGAACTGGATCTGGTGGGCTTTTATGCCGCAGGCCCGCTGTATCGAGGCTTCGCCAGTTCCTGGGGCGCGCTGGGCTGGCATCAGGCCAACAGCTTCAATTTCGACTGGAGCCTGTTTCATGAGAACGGGCAGGCGGTGAAAGCCAACTATGCCGGTCATCACTGGAACAATGAGGCCTTCGTAAGACGGTTTGAGCAGTCGCGTGAGCAACTTGAGTTTCTCGGTCGCCCGCTGCACACCCTTGAACCGGGCCAATACCGCGCCTATCTGGCACCGGCAGCCGTGGATGAAATAATCGGCATGCTCACCTGGGGTGGCTTCTCCGCGCAGGCGCTGGCCAGCAAACGCAGCCCGCTGCAACGGCTGTATGACGGTGACACCCGGTTCAGCCCGTTATTCAGTGTCGAAGAACACGTCAGTGGCTCGCTTTCGCCGGCGTTCTCGCGTGAAGGCTACCCGCGCAAGGACCTGACGCTGATCGTCGATGGTCAGGCCGGTGAACGGCTGGTGGATTCAAGCAGTGCTGCCGAATACGACCTGCCCGCCAATGGCGCGGATTACGGTGAATGGCCCAGCGCGCTGGACATTACCGGTGGTTCGCTGGAGCTCGATCAGGTGCTTGAAAAGCTCGGCACAGGGCTTTACATCAGCAACCTGTGGTACCTGAACTTCTCGGATAGAGCCGCCGCGCGTCTGACAGGCATGACACGTTTCGCAACGTTCTGGGTCGAAGAGGGCAGGATCGTCGCACCGGTCAGTACCATGCGCTTCGATGACAGCGCCTACAGCCTGTTGGGCAGCGCGCTGGAAGACCTGACCCGCGAGCGGGAACTGATCCTGCAATCGAGTACCTACACTCAGCGCCAGACCGGCTCCATTCAACTGCCGGGTGCGCTGGTCAGCCACATCACCTTCACGTTATAGCAGGAGCCTATGCAGAACTCAGCAGCGCCGATCATGGACGAAAAGACCCTGCGCTGGATGCCCTGGGTCATCGCCATTGCGTTCTTCATGCAAAGCCTGGACGGCACGATTCTCAATACCGCCCTGCCGTCCATGGCCCGCTCTCTGGCAGAAGATCCGCTGCGCATGCAGTCGGTGGTCATCGCCTACATGCTGACGATCGCGCTGCTGATCCCGGCCTCGGGCTGGATTGCCGACCGCTTCGGGATCAAACGCATCTTTTTCAGCGCCATTTTGCTGTTCAGTTTCGGATCGCTGCTGTGCGCACTGTCCAACTCGCTGACCATGCTGGTCGCGGCGCGGATTATCCAGGGGCTTGGCGGCGCGCTGATGGTGCCCATCGGGCGGCTTATTGTGTTGCGCGCCTACCCGCGATCAGAGCTGGTGCGGATCATGGGCTTCATCACCATACCCGGCTTGCTCGGCCCTTTACTGGGCCCGACGCTGGGTGGCTGGATGGTCGAGTACCTGAGCTGGCACTGGATTTTCCTGATCAACATTCCGGTCGGGCTTCTGGGCTGTTACGCGGTCAAGCACTTCATCCCTGATCTGCCTGGCGGTGGCCGAACGCATTTCGACGGCATCGGCTTTATTCTGTTTGGCGCAGCGATGGTGCTGATCACCATTGCGCTGGAAGGCCTGGGCGAACTGCACCTGCCGCACATGCGCGTGGTGCTGCTGCTGTTTGCCGGGATGGGCTGCCTGGCGGCCTACTGGTTGCGGGCCGGACACATCGAGTCGCCGCTGTTTGCACCATCGCTGTTTCGCACCCGCACGTTTGCGGTGGGCATCATGGGCAACCTGTTCGCGCGGCTGGGCAGCGGTGCCCTGCCCTTTCTGGTGCCGTTGCTGCTGCAGGTCGCGCTGGGGTATTCGCCCTCGCAGGCCGGCATGAGCATGTTGCCACTGGCGGCGGCGGGCATGTTCGCCAAGACCGTGGCGCGCTGGTTGATCGAACACCTGGGTTATCGGGTCATCCTGACCAGCAACACATTGCTGCTCGGCATTCTGTTGGCCAGTCTGGCGCTGGTGGACGGGCAAACGCCGTACTGGATTCTGCTGATACACCTGGGGCTGCTCGGCGCGGTGAACTCCTTGCAGTTCACGGCGATGAACACCGTGACCCTGATCGACCTGGACGACGCCAGCGCCGCGAGTGGCAACAGCCTGCTCTCGGTAGTGGCGCAGTTGTCGCTGAGCCTTGGGGTTGCCAGCGCTGCGGCCTTGCTGGGCGGCTTCAGTGAAGAGGTGACCAGCGGCGAGGTCAGCAGTGTGCTGGGTGCATTCCAGCTGACCTTCCTGAGCGTCGGAGTCTTGGCCATGTTCGCAGCCGGGATCTTCCTGCAATTGCCGCCCAAAGAGGTAAAGGCGGCGAAGACCTGACCGCACGCCCTCTCGAAGAGCTTGAACCCGCACGGCCGATATCCCCTGAAAACAGGGGTTTTGTGCTTAAAACAGGTAATTTCGAGTATCCGACCAGTTACATTGAAGAACCTGCGCCTGCGGCCGACACTTTTATAGCACTAAGCCACTGTGGTCTCTTGTAAGCATGGGCCGCATGATGCAACCTTGCCATAAGCGAGCGTGGGTTTACCCCCCGTCGCGACTAGTATTCCGGAAGCGAGTTTGTTCATGAAAAGCCAAACCGATGCTGCCGGTAGATCCGCAGCCGAGGTAGTGACGCAATTGCCGATGCCATCGCGCCTGGGCATGCTGCGTTTCGAGCGGCTGAATGAAGCCAATTGGGCGCTGTTGTTTCTCGACCCGAACTGTGAAAAACAGCTCGGGCTGTCGGCTGTTGACCTTTGCGCCCTGATTGGATCCCCTTACGCCAGCCTCATGGAGCCGCAAGCACGTTATCAACTGCACGATGACATTCAACTGCAACTGGCCTCGTCTCCGAATTACCTGATCCGCTATACGCTGCACAGCCCTAAAGGCCCGCTTGGCCTGCTCGAAATCGGCGAAGCCTACAAACAGCACAATCGTCATTTGCTGCGCGGTTATTTCATGATCGTGGAAGACCGTGTCACCGAGGGCGAATCGGTCACTGACTCTGAGCTGGAAACCCGCAACTCACGGCTGCAGATTGCCCTGGAACTCAACCAACGTGCCCAGCGTGACCAGTTTGCACACCTTGAACGAGTGCGCGCCCAGCAAGACCTTATCCTGCGCCTGACCCGCCACCGTTACACCACGGCCAATACCCTGCTGGAAGCGGCAGAACTGATTACCAGAAGCGCGTGCGATATCTACGATGTCGATCACGCCAGCATCTGGAACCTCAACGACAAGCGTCTTGAGCCGATCACCGGCTATCGTCGGGAAAGTGGCGACTACCAGACCCGTACGGCGATTGACATCAGCGCCTACCCTACTTATCTGCAAGCCCTGAATACCAGCAGGGCGATTGACGCCAGCAATATCCAGACAGACCCGCGCACCCGGGAAATGGCGATAAGCCTGAGACCTGGAGAGACGCGCGCGGTCCTGGACGCCAGTATCCGTATCGACGGGCAAGTCATTGGTGTGCTTTGCCTGGAGCAGTCGGGCTCGACGCGTGAATGGCAGTCCGACGAAATCGCGTTTGCTGGCGAACTGGCCGATCAGTTCGCTCAGGTCATCAACAACCATAACCGCCGGGCTGCGACCAATGCGTTGCACCTGTTCCAGCGCGCCGTCGAACAAAGCGCCAACGCCTTTTTGCTGGTCAATTGCAATGGCGTGGTCGAGTACGTCAACCCAAGCTTCACGGCGATCACTCAATATAGCTCCGAGGAAGTCTCCGGCAACAAGCTGTCGGAGCTGCCCGCGCTGGAAAACCTCAACCAGTTGCTGCTCGAGGCCAACTCCAGCCTGACCAACAGCAACAGTTGGCAGGGCGAGTTCAAGAGCCGCCGCAAGAACCTCGAACCCTACTGGGGTCAGTTGTCGATTTCCAAGGTGTACGGCGACAACCGCGAGCTGACGCACTACATCGGCATCTATGAAGACATCACTCAGAGCAAGCTCGCGCAGCAGCGCATCGAGCGCCTGGCGTACACCGATAACCTGACAAATCTGGGCAACCGTCCGGCCTTCATCCGCAATCTGGACGAACGCTTTGGCCGCGACACCGACACGCCGATGAGCCTGTTGCTGGTCGACATCGACAACTTCAAGCGCATCAACGACAGCCTCGGCCACCAGACAGGTGACAAGCTGCTGATCAGCCTGGCGCGCCGCCTGCGCAACACGTTGAGCCCGACCGACGTGCTGGCGCGTTTTGCCAGTAACGAATTCGCCGTGCTGCTGGACAACACCGGCCAGGAAACCGGGCAGACCACCGCCAGCCAAGTGCTGGCGACGCTGGACAAGCCGATGTTCGTCGACAACCAGCTGATTAGCGTAACCGGCTCCGTGGGTCTGGCCTGCGCGCCATTGCACGGTCGCGACCCGCAAACCCTGATGAAAAACGCCGGGCTGGCCCTGCACAAGGCCAAGGCCAACGGCAAGCATCAGGTTCAGGTGTTCACCGAGGCGCTGAATGCCGAGGCCAGCTACAAGCTGTTCGTCGAGAACAACCTGCGCCGCGCGCTGACCCAGAATGAGCTGGAAGTGTTTTATCAGCCCAAGCTGTGCCTGCTGACCGGCCGATTGCTGGGTATGGAAGCGCTGCTGCGCTGGAATCATCCTGAAAAAGGCATGATCCGTCCGGACCAGTTCATCAGCGTGGCAGAAGAAACCGGCCTGATCATTCCGATTGGCAAATGGGTTGCCCGGCAGTCCTGCCGCATGAGCAAGGACCTGACCGCTGCTGGTTTCGGTAACCTGCACGTGGCGATCAACGTATCGCCCAAGCAGTTTTCCGACCCGGAACTGGTGTCCTCGATTGCCGCCATCCTCAAAGAGGAACAGCTCGACCCGTCGCTGCTGGAACTGGAGCTGACCGAAGGCCTGCTGCTGGAAGCCACCGAAGACACCCGCCAGCAACTCGACTCGCTGAAGAAGCTTGGCCTGTCATTGGCCATGGATGACTTCGGCACCGGTTACTCGTCGTTCAGCTACCTGAAAAAATTCCCCATCGATGTGATCAAGATCGATCGCAGCTTCATCCGCGACATCCCGGACGATGAAGACGACATGGAAATCACCTCGGCGGTGATCGCCATGGCTCACAACCTCAAGCTAAAAGTGGTCGCCGAAGGCATCGAAACCGCTGCCCAGCTGGCGTTTCTGCGTCGCCATCGCTGCGATGTCGGCCAGGGTTACCTGTTCGACAGGCCCATCCCCGGCGAAGAGCTGATCGAAAAACTGACGCGTTACCCTCGTCGCCCGTCTGCCTGACAACCTTCCCTGCACCCTGCTCTCTGGGGCACACTGTTGGTCTGTTATTACACGGCAGCACTTGTTTCTGCGTGTAACGGGACCTATGTACTTGTATTCATCCGTCCTGGCCCCTGCTGCCGTCTCTAAACGAGAGGATATGGTTCATGACTCTGCGCTCGGAAATTCTTGTGAACAAAAACGTACTGCCTACCGCTGAACAAGCACTGCCGGGTCGTGAAACACCGATGACGCTCCCGGAAACGCACTTCGTCAACGGCAACCCGCTGCTGGGGCCGTTCACCAGCAACGTGGAATTCGCCATCTTCGGTCTGGGTTGCTTCTGGGGCGCCGAACGTCGCCTGTGGCAACAGGAAGGTGTGGTAAGTACCGTTGCAGGTTATGCGGGCGGGTTTACACCGAACCCGACCTACGAAGAAGTCTGCTCCGGTCTGACTGGCCACACTGAAGTGGTGCTGGTCGTCTACAAGCCTGAGAAAATCAGCTATGAATCGCTGCTGAAAGTGTTCTGGGAAGCGCACAACCCGACCCAGGGCATGCGCCAGGGCAACGACATCGGCACTCAGTACCGTTCGGTGATCTACTGCACAACCCCTGAGCAACTCGCAGCCGCCAAGGCCAGCGCCGACGCGTTCCAGGCCGAGCTGAGCAAAGCCGGGTTGGGCGGTATCACCACTGAAATCGAAGAAGCCCCGACGGTCTACTTCGCCGAAACCTACCATCAGCAATACCTGGCCAAAAACCCGCAGGGCTACTGCGGCCTGGGCGGCACCGGGGTTTGTCTGCCGGCTTGAGGCACTCCCCTCGGGCTTCTGCCCGGAGGGCAAGGAGCGCTTGTGTGGGACTTGTCCGCGAAGGCGATGGTGGGGGCGACAGTTTTTTTGCGGATGTACGACCCTCTTCGCGGACAAGTCCGCTCCCACAAAACACACAGATCGCGGACGAGCGAAGCGTCGCCCGGTCCGCTGCCACACAACGCTTTTCTGCCCGCAGGGCGTGGGAGCGGACTCGTCCGCGAAGGGTTGCGAAGCGGCCCTGAAACAGGCCACCTTGATTGTGCCTGATACGCCGTGCGTACTTGTTTTGCTGCCGGTTCCCGGCAGCGAAGCGTCGCCCGGTCCGCTCTACACCGTCTTCTAAAGCCTGTCAGGAACTGTGTGTCACGCTGAGCGCTCTGCGTGGGCATGCAGTTCTGGATGCAGGCACGCCTACTCGGCAATCAACCAGTCCATCTTCCAGCCGCCCTGGGTCTGGCCCAGTTTGTCGGCCAGATACGGCATCAACTCGCGCAGCTCTTCTTCCAGGCCCCAAGGCGGGTTGGCGATGGCCAGGCCGGAGCCGTTCAGGCTTGCCGGGGTGTCCAGCGGGTGGACGTACAGTTCGACGCGCAGCAGCTTGGGTGCGCCGGTCTCGGCCAGGTCCTGATAAAAACGTCGCAACAGGCGCGGGTCCTTGATCGGGTACCAGATCGCAGCCACCGTCTGGCGCATACGCGCGATGGTTTCCTTGAGCGCCACCGCGCAGCGCTTCATTTCATCGAGCTGCTCGAAGGGCGGGTCGATGAGCATGACCGCGCGCTTTTCAGCAACCGGCAACAAGGCACGCGGCACATGCCAGCCTTCACCCAGATGCACCGCCACACGGCGGTCGCCCTTCATGTTTTCCTTGAGCAGACGCCCGTCTTCGGGGTGCTTCTCATTGAGCAGCACACGCTCGCGCTCGCGGGTCAGGCGGCGGGCCAGTTCAGGCGAGCCGGGGTAATAGCGCAGCTCGCCATCGGGGTTCATGTCGTGCAGCACTTGCATGTAATCGGCCGCCAGCGCTGGCAGGTCCGGAGTGTTCCACAGACGGCCGATGCCCTCAAGCCATTCGCCCGTGCGGGTAGCCTGATCGCCTTTTAGGTCGTAAAGCCCGAGCCCGGCGTGGGTATCGAGATAGGCAAACGGCTGCTCCTTGCGCGCCATCAGGGCGATCAAGCGAGTCAGGGTGAGGTGTTTGAACACGTCGGCGTGGTTGCCGGCATGGTAGGCGTGACGGTAATTCATGGCAGCTCCTGGCAAGCTGCGCAGTTTAGCAAACCTGAGCAACGAACAAGAATTTGTAACGAATTTGCGGGACTTGTCTGTATCACTTGAAGGAAATTTCCGAGAAACTCCCGGCCTATTGTGCCTGCCGATTTCGATGACTACTCTGCGCCCGTCGCTGCATATTCAGCGATGAGGATTAGTAGCCCTCGTTATCCAGGCGCATCGCGCCACCTCGTGCAAGGTGCTTTCAACGGCCTGCACTTTTATGGTGGTCGTGCGTGGGGCATCTTCGGATGCACCGGGGTTCCTGGACCGGGCTACTACCTGCGCATGATCACCACCCTCGCTTAGTAGCCGACGGTAATGGTCTTTTAAAACTCCAGGAGACACATCACATGCTCAAACTCGTCCCCGATCCACCCCCCTACCGCGCCAGCCCCACCATTAGCCACGAAGACGCACTGATGTATGCCAGTGACCTGCTGCGCTGCGCCTCAACCAGTGCCTACGAATTCAGCGACAGCATGAACGGCGCACAGCGAGACATGACGCTGACGATCATGCACCTGGTGGAAATGGCAAAAGTCATGGTCGACAACACGATAGAAAACCTGCAAACCCAATGACCACGACCTGAACTGAAAACGACGCACCTGTAGTCAATCCTGCCATGCACGACGCACAGGACTTGCCCTTGGCAGGCGGCCCGACCAGAATCGAAAAAAAGCCCGACCAAAGGAACAGACGCCATGATGCACGCAGATTTGATTGACCAGGAAGACCTGCTCGGCCAACTCAGAGCGCTGGGGTTCGAAACACCCGGCGGCGCCACAGCCGAACAGGCTTGCGCCCACGCCGTCTGCGGCCTGAACGCCGAGCGCGCGACAGCCCTGCGGCGTCTGGTAGAACAACTTTTGAGCGGCAGCGCTACCCTCCTCCCCGCCGTCCGCCAGGCCATCGACCAGCAACTGCTGCCCGCGCTGGCGGTTTACAGGCAGAGCCAGAAGGGGTCATGAAGCCCCAGCCAGATCCTGACTACGCGTTTTGGCGCAGATCTGTGACGCAGAGCATCACGCACTGCATTCCCACGCTTGAGCGTGCGCAACGATACCCCCAACTATCGTGCGACGCTCCGCGTCGCATGCAGTTCTGGACGCTCTGCGTCAGGTCTTGAGTCTGCGGCGCGGCGCAGATTCGTGACGCAGAGCGTCACCCACTGCATTCCGAAGCTGGAGCGTGCGCAACGATAATCTCAACTATCGTCCGACGCTCTGCGTCCTGTCTCAATACTCAATCCGCACATCCCCCTTCGGCACGCTGCAGCACGACAGGATGTAGCCATCAGCAACATCTTCGTCGGTGATGCCGCCGTTGTGTTCCATTTCCACCTCGCCGCTCAGCTTCATGACCTTGCACGTGCCGCAAATGCCCATGCCGCAGGCTTTGGGGATCATCAGGCCGAGTTTGGCGGCGGCGGCGTGGACGGTTTCGCCCGGAGCCACGCGGATGCTCTTGCCGGTGTCGGTGAACTCGACCTGATGCAGGTCAGCGGCGTCAACATCAGGTGCGTCGGCAGCGATTTCTGCCTGTTCGACGGCATCGGCGCGGGCTTCGGGCGGTGTCGCTCCGAACGACTCCTCATGGTATTGGGCCATGTTGAAGCCGTTTTCCTGCAACAGGCGCTTGACGGCGGTCATGTACGGCGTCGGCCCGCAACAGAACACTTCGCGGTCCATGAAATCCGGAGCCATGAGCTCGAGCATTTTCTGGTTCAGGTAGCCGCGATAACCGGCCCACGGCTCGCCCAGCCCGTGTTTTTCACAGACCAGATGCAGGCTGAAGTTGTCGATCCGCGAAGCCATGTGCTCCAGCTCGCGGTGGTAGATGATGTCTTTTGGCGAGCGCGCGCTGTGCACGAAGACCATGTCGACATTGGCGTTGGTGTCGTAGAACCAGCGCGCCATGGACATCACCGGGGTGATACCGACACCGCCACTGAGGTAGAGGATTTTCGGGTTCGGGAAGTCGATGGCATTGAACAGCCCGACCGGGCCGTGCACCGCCAGCTCCTGCCCTTCACTCAGCGTGTCATGCAGGTAATTGGAGACCTTGCCGCCCGGCACGCGCTTGACGGTGATCGAAAAACTGTAGGGCACCGATGGCGAGCTGGAGATGGTGTACGAGCGCATGATCGGCACGCCGTCGATCTCAAGCTCCAGGGTCACGAACTGCCCGGGCTTGAAAAAGAACATGATCGGCTGGTCGGCCATGAAGCAAAAGGTGCGAACATCCCAGGTTTCCTGGATCACCTTGACGACCCGAACCAGGTGACGCCCGTTGGCCCATGTCTGGGTGGTAACCGGGCTGAGGAAGCTTTGGGACATACGTGATCTCCACGGCCGACTGTCGGCCTCTCATGTGCCGATTCTGCGTAACGCGCGAAGCGGCCGTTTATCCATCAACGACATTCACGTACTTACCGCGACCAGCCCCGAAGAACAAGGGCTGTCGCGTCGGGAACAGATTGGGCCATGTCGCCCATGGATAAGGTTCGCCAAGCGCCCGGCTCCACACTCGCCATCAAGGGTCATAAGCGTGAACGACTGATCTATCGTCTTGACCACAACCGTATCAGCCACATTCGCAGGCCGCCCATGACGCGGTCATGAGGGATTTTAACGATGGACGTCACCGCAACCTTGAGCCTGGGCGATCCGCTGGAACCTGCACGCAAGGCCACTGCCGGGATGCTGCAAAATCGCGAGCGCACGTACTCGCTGCCGCAGCCTTTTTACAGTGATGACCGGCTGTTTGAAATCGACATGCAGGAAATCTTTCATAAAGAATGGCTGATCGCCGGAATGACCTGCGAGATCCCGACCAAGGGCAACTTCCTGACGCTGCAGATCGGCAAGAACCCGATCCTTGTGGTACGTGGCCCGGACGGCGCGGTCAATGCGTTCCATAACGTATGCCGCCATCGCGGCTCGCGCCTTTGCACTGCCGAGAAAGGCAAGGTCGCCAAACTGGTCTGTCATTATCACCAGTGGACCTACGAACTGGACGGCCGCCTTCTGTACGCCGGCACTGAAATGGGCGACGACTTCGACATGAAGCAGTTCGGCCTCAAGCCGGTGCACGTCAAGACCGCAGGCGGTTACATCTTCATCAGCCTGGCGGAAAACCCGCCTGCCATCGATGAGTTCCTGGCGACACTCAAGCACTACATGGAACCCTACGACATGGAAAACACCAAGGTGGCGGTGCAAACCACCTTGATGGAGAAGGCCAACTGGAAGCTGGTGCTGGAGAACAACCGCGAGTGCTATCACTGCGGCGGCGCACACCCGGAATTGCTCAAGACCCTGCTGGAATGGGACGACGTCACCGACCCGCGTGCCGATCAGGCCTTCAAGGACCATGTGGCCGCATCCGCCGCAGCGTGGGACGCCGAGAAAATCCCTTACGCCCACGCCAGTTTCGGCCTGCGTAACCGCATCGTGCGCATGCCGCTGCTCAAGGGCACCGTGTCGATGACCATGGACGGCAAGGTCGGCTGTAAAAAACTGATGGGCCGCATCCAGAACCCGGAGCTGGGCTCGATGCGCATCCTGCACCTGCCCCACTCCTGGAACCACTGCATGGGCGATCACATCATCGTGTTCACCGTGTGGCCGATCAGCGCGCAGGAAACCA
Organism: Pseudomonas avellanae BPIC 631; assembly: GCF_000444135.1. Taxonomy (GTDB): domain Bacteria; phylum Pseudomonadota; class Gammaproteobacteria; order Pseudomonadales; family Pseudomonadaceae; genus Aquipseudomonas; species Aquipseudomonas avellanae. The sequence goes on along the minus strand of NZ_ATDK01000040.1, from coordinate 20,844 downwards.
TGGTCACCACCAAGTGGATTGTCCACAAGGACGCAGTGGAAGGCGTGGACTACGACGTAGCGCGCATGCGTCAGGTCTGGGACGCCACCAACGACCAGGACCGCCGTCTGGCCGAAGAAAACCAGCGCGGCATCAACTCCACCGCTTATCAGCCCGGCCCCTACTCGAAAACCTATGAGTTCGGCGTGGTCAACTTTATTGACTGGTACAGCGCGCGCATGCTGGAAAACCTCGGCGCAGAGCCCGCGCCTTATCTGAAAGGTGTGGCGGTGAATCACGAGTAGCGGTCTCCCACGCCTATGGCAATACCCAGTACGGCTCACTCTCCTGCGAGGTGAGCCTGCTCGCATGATCGTCGACTGACGACTTTCCCGCTCCCCTGCACAACAATTGCTCCGCCGATACCGTCATTTCTGACAGTTACGTGAAAAATCCTTTCGTGATCAACTCCCATTGAAGTCAATCCAACGGACGGAGACACGAACCATGCTCAACCCAAAAATCATCAATCAATATAAAAACAGGAAAGTCGACGCAGCCTCGGACATGCCGGATATAAGAGGCAAAAATATTCTCATGGGCTTCTGGCACAACTGGCCTTCCGAACCCGGTCAGGGCTACCAGCAGGGCCTGTTCAAGGAGATGGCGCTGACAGATATTCCCGAGGCTTATAACGTCGTGGCAGTGGCCTTCATGAAAGGTGCAGGCATTCCCACCTTCAAACCTTACAACCTGAGTGACGATGCGTTTCGCGCCCAAGTAGCAGCGCTGAATGCACAAGGCCGTGCGGTGCTTATTTCTCTTGGTGGGGCTGACGCACATATTGAGCTGCATGAAGGTCAGGAAGATGCACTGGCCTATGAAATTATTCGCCTGGTCGAAGTCTATGGCTTTGACGGCCTGGACATCGACCTTGAACAAGCCGCCATTACCTTTGCCGATAACCGGACGGTATTACCGGCCGCACTGCGGTTGGTACGCAAGCATTACGAGGCAGAAGGAAAACATTTCATTATCAGTATGGCCCCGGAGTTTCCCTACCTGCGAGCAGCGGGCTCCTATCTCGCCTACATCAACGCCTTGGAAGACCTGTACGACTTTATCGCACCTCAGTACTACAACCAGGGCGGCGATGGCATTTGGGTCGATGAACTGAACCTGTGGGTCACTCAAAACAACGACACCCAAAAGAAAGCATTTCTTTATTACCTGACCGATAGCCTGATTCACGGAACACGTGGTTACGCATCGATTCCGGCTGACAGGCTGGCGATTGGACTACCCAGCAATAATGACGGTGCCGCTACCGGTTACGTGGTTAATCCACAGGACGTCAAAGACGCACTGCAAGAACTGAAAGATGCTGGAAACCCAATCCGTGGTCTGATGACCTGGTCGGTCAACTGGGATGCCGGGAAAGACAAGAATGGCAAGGAGTACAACTGGGAGTTCGTGAACCGCTACGGTTATCTGACCGGAGGTGAGACGCCTGTGCCGGACAAACCCTCAGTACCTGCTGACCTTACATTGTCATGGCAAACAAAAGATTCGATAACGCTGATCTGGCGGCTTTCGGAAGGTGCACACCCGGTCCGAATCTATAATGTGTTCAGAAACGGCGCGCTTGTGGGTACTCCAACGGCGCCACCGTTTATCGATACAGATGTTTCACCTGGCGCTATCTACGATTATCAGATCAGCGCGACTGACATCGAGGGCAACACATCGGACTTGTCCCCAGTGCTGACTGTGTATATGGATCAGAATCAACCGCCATCAGCACCGACTGATCTTAAAGCAACGGATATTTCTGCTTATAGCGTGTCCCTTGAATGGACAGCTTCTACAGGGCTGCACACCATCAGGCAGTACCTTGTTCACCGAAATCAGATGCGGATTGCTGTTGTCACCTCGCCACAAACCACCTATACCGACGCTGGACTCACTTCTGCCACTGACTATATGTACCAGATCATCGCGCAGGACGAAAAGGACGGCTTTTCCGCTGGAAGCGAACCTCTGACCGTCACAACTGAATCCGAGAGCGGCGGTGGCGTCACGGCGTGGGCACCAGGCGTTCAGTATCAGGTAGGTCACTTGGTAACCCATCAGGGCATCAGTTATAGATGCCTTCAGACCCATAAATCAATCCCGGAATGGTCACCAGAGAAACCTGGCTCCGAGTCGTTGTGGTTGTTACTCGGGCGGTCAGCGGGTTCCAGACACTAACAGCTCAAACGCCATTACCGGGGAGCTTCTAAACCTTCCCGGTAATAGGGGGTGATGAAGCAATTCCATAGGTGATTGCCAGCGTGTACAGATGAGCTGGTTACTTTTCAACCAGCTCACTGTAAAGCCCGTATTTCAAAGGCTGCAGCCAGACGCCAACACTTTATCCACAGATGCACCAACAGACTTTGGGAGTAACTTGAGTCGGCAGATTAAATGCCCTGTGGAAAACTCGACTCAATTCCCCCGCACTGCCTGCGAAAGGAACCGGCATACCTGGCGCAAACTTTGATCGTTTTTTGTACAAACCTTTAAAGGCCACGTATTTAAAGGCGTGCAGACAACCATGAACAACTTACCCACAGGCACACCAACAGAGATTGTGGGCAATTACCCAACCCACTCCCCGAAGGGGATTTTTATCCACAATCAGGATAAGCCGCCTTTTACGGCAAACTGTTCGTTTTATGATCACGGCCTTCAAAGCCGCGCAATCCGGGGCGCCTGGCAACCCGCAAACATGTTATCCACAGCTGCACGCACAGAGAATGTGCGTAAGTCGAACGCCTCACCTGACAACACCTTCCTCAATCAGCAATTTCAATATTGCAGCCGCGCTTTCCTCCGCACTTACTCCCTTCAACACCTGCCCACTGCCCCCGCTAGCCTTGGCAGTAGCCGCTTTCATACGGTCAGCGCCGCTCTTGGCTTTGATCACCTTGAGACGCTTGGGGCGCAGTTTAGCGGGGCGCAGTGATTGAGCTGTGCATAACTCATCAATAACTGCTTCGACAGTTTCTACCTCAACCAAGCCGCGCTGCGCCGGCCCATAAGCACTTTGCCGAGGCGCAGGCGCTGCGTTATCCACAGTGGCGAGAAACGGCAGTCGAACCTTGAGGCGACGGCGCTGGCCACGTGGCAATGCCTGCAAAACCAGTGCGATGCCATTACTCAGCGACTCGACCTGCGCAAGCCCGGTCACCAGCGGCCAACCAAGCCCTTCGGCCAGCAGAAACGGCAGCATGCCCGAGCCTTCGCCGGTTTCCGCCTGGCTGCCAGCCAGCACCATCTGTGCGCCGGAGTTGCGTATGTAATCGGTCAGCGCGGCCAGCGCGTCAGCACCGTCGGGCTGCTCAAGCACATGCAGTTCGCTCAAGCCCATGCCCAGGTAGGCGCGCAAAGCTGGCTCTTCAGGGTTGCCGGCATGCAGCACCTGCAAGTTATCCCCAACCAGTTGCAAGCCAAGTTCGACTGCCCGCGCGTCCTGTTCGGCGCGGCGCGCACGGCCTGATGTCGGGTGCGCGCCTACGGAGACCAGGCTGATGATCTGTACGCCATATTTATCCACAGACACGTCAGGCCGCATCACGCTTCTCCCCGTTACGCCAGGCTTGGACCGCTGCAATCAATGCGGTGAGGATTTCGCCACCGTCGCCGATGACCGACAGATCAGCGCGCTTGATCATGTCGCAGCCCGCATCCAGATTGATCGCTATGACCTTGTCGCAGGCGCCGATACCTTGCAGGTGCTGAATCGCCCCGGAGATGCCGACCGCCAGGTAAACCCGCGCCGTGACCCACGTGCCACTGGCACCCACCTGACGCTCACGCCCCATGAAACCATCGTCCACCGCTACCCGCGACGCCCCCTCGGTTGCGCCCAAGGCTAAAGCGGCGCGGTGGAAAAGCGCCCAGTCCCGCACACCATTACCGCCGGACAAAATGAATTCTGCTTCGGCCATGGGGATAACTGCAGGATCAACCGCCACTGCGCCCAGGTCTTCGATGCGCGACAAGCGGCGCGCCGTGCCTGTGGATAACTCGACGGGCAACGCTTCATGGCGGGTTTCACTGACCGGCTCGGCGCACTCGATGTCGGCCAGAATCAAACGCGCCAAGGGACGAACAAGGTCTTCGCGGCCGGCCCCGGCGCGGCTTGTGCAGTGCTCGCCCTTGACCTGCCAGACCCGCGTTGCAGGACGCTCGCCAAGGCTGGCCGCAAAGCGCCGCCCCAGTTCACCACCGCCAGTGCGGCTATCAGGGAATAACCAGTGCTGCGGGCCGAACTGGTTATCCACAGCGCGCAAACCCTGCACGCGCTGTTCAGGAGAGTAGCCATCGAACTCGTTACCATTGAGCGCCAACAGCCGGTCCACACCTGCACTGTCGAACGCTTTCTCTTTATGTTCGCCGAACACCACCGCCAGCACCGCGCCTTCGGCACCGGCCAGTTGACGCGCAAGGCCCAACAAGTCGCGATCATGGCTGCTCAAGCGACCGCCAACCATGTCGGGAACAACGTTGATATAGAACGCTGGCGCAGCAACCACATGCACCGGCAACTGCACATCGGACACCGCCGAACGCTTGCTCGTCCCGCCCTGCTGCGCGCCGCTACGGTCGATGCGCTTGATGCCGTTGGGGCCGATAAACCCCAGGCCATGCACGTTCTTGCGCATCAAGCCGTTGGGTCCCATCCAGTTGCTGTGTGCGGGCTGCATGGCCGCATGCAACGGGTGCAGCCGATTACGAGCGATCCATTCAGCTCGAGGATCGCGGCGGATAATGTCGCTCATCAGTGCACCTCCGCAGGTTCACGTTTGGCGGCAACAGACGGACTGGGGATAACTTCTTCAATCAGCGCATCGGCCACCAGTTCAGCGATGTCCTTGATCAGCGGCCGCGGTTCAACCACACCTTCAAGCATGGCCGTGCATTGTGGACAGCCCACCGCCACCAGCTCGGCAGCGGTTTCGCGAATGTCGTCCATGCGCATGTCGGGAATCCGCTGTTTGCCGGGGATGTCTGTAATCGGTGCGCCGCCCCCGCCACCGCAGCAGCGAGAACGAAAGCCCGAGCGCTGCATTTCCCTGACCTCGATACCCAGCGCGCGCAGCACTTCACGCGGAGCCTCGTACTCGCCGTTGTAGCGGCCCAGGTAACACGGGTCGTGATAGGTGACGCTGGCGCCTTTGTGTTGACTCAGATTCAGGACGCCGCGCTGTACCAATTCGGCCATGAAGGTGCTGTGATGCTGCACCTGATAGTCGCAGCCCAGTGCGCCGTATTCGTTTTTCAGCACATGAAAGCTGTGCGGGTCGCAGGTGACGATGCGTTTGAAGCGGTATTGGGCCAGGGTCTGAATGTTGCGGCGGGCGAGCGTCTGAAACGTCGCCTCATCGCCCAGACGCCGAGCCACGTCACCGCTGTCGCGCTCTTCAAGGCCCAGCACGGCGAAATCCACCCTGGCGGCCTTGAGGACTTTGACGAACGCACGCAGCGTGCGTTGATTGCGCATGTCGAACGCGCCATCGCCCACCCAGAACAGCACGTCCACGGTCTTTGTATCGCTGAGCAGGTTCAGGTTCAGATCCGCCGCCCAGTTCATCCGCCCGCCCGGTGCGAAACCGCCGGGGTTGTCGGTGGCGATCAGGTTATCCAGCACTTGCGCGCCTTTGTTCGGCGTCGCGCCTTTTTCCAGGGTCAGGTAACGGCGCATATCGACGATGGCATCAACGTGCTCGATCATCATCGGGCACTCTTCGACACAGGCGCGGCAGGTGGTACAGGACCACAGCGTCTCGGCATCCACCAGACCGTTGACGATGGGCTGATGCGGGTTGCCGCCATGCTCGCCCAGTGGCTTGCCTTTGCCATCCAGCGATGGGTACGGGCTGCCGGCAAATGTTGCGTCGGTGCCGCCGGCAAGGCCGACGACCATGTCCTGGATCAGCTTCTTGGGGTTCAGCGGCTGACCTGCCGCGAACGCCGGGCACGCAGCTTCGCATTTACCGCACTGCACGCAGGCGTCGAAACCCAGCAACTGGTTCCAGGTAAAGTCTGCGGGTTTCTCGACACCCAGCGGTGCAGTCCGATCATTCAGATCAAGTGGCTTCAGGCCGGTGGAACGTCCGCCGCCAAAACGCTCGGCACGCCGATGCCAGGCCAGGTGCAAGGCCCCGGCGAAAGCGTGCTTCATCGGCCCGCCCCAGGTCATGCCGAAGAACAGCTCGCTCACGCCCCACAACACGCCCAGCACGAGAATGGCGACCAGCACCCAGCCGCCGAAGTGCTCGGGAAGAATACCGGCTACCGGCAACGTGACCAGAAAGAAGCTTGCAGAAAACGCCATCAGGCTTTTCGGCAGGCGCATCCACGGTCCTTTGGATAAACGCGCAGGCGGGTTGAGGCGACGTCGGTAGACAAACACCGCGCCGACAAACATCACCGTGGTCATCAGCAGCAGCGCGTAGCCCAGCACCCGGTTATGCAAGCCGAAACCATGCACCAGAATCGCCAGCACAATCGAGGCGACTGCGCCGCCTGCCGTGGCCACGTGGGTATTGGCGATATATTTATCGCGTGCGACTACGTGGTGCAGGTCGACCATGTAGCGCTTGGGCATGGCCAACAGCCCGCCGAGCAGGTCGACTTTCGAGGGCCGTCCGTTGCGCCACATGCTTACCCGCCGCCATGCGCCCAGCGCCGCAAGGCCCAGGGCGCTGAACAGCAGGATGGGAAGAAGGGTGTCTAGCATCACGTTGACCTCAAGGTGCGAGCTTTAAGCTGGAAGCCTCAAGCTGCAAGCTTCAAGAAAAAGCACTGAGCAAAGGCTTCTACTTGCAGCTTGCAGCTGACAACTTGCCGCTGCGGTCAGAAATCCTTGCACAGCCGCAAGCCGTCGTAGATCGCTGCATGGGTATTGCGCTGCGCCACGCAGTCGCCGATGCGGAACAGCAAATAACCGTCGCCCGGCTCGCTCAATGAAGGTTGTGGCTGAATGGCGAACAGTGCGTCGATGTCGATCTGGCCCTTGTTGCGCGAACCTTCCTTGAGCGCGTAATAAATCGCTTCGTCCGGGCGCACGCCGTTTTCCACCACCACCTGATCGACCACCCGCTCTTCCTTGGCGCCGGTGTATTCGTTTTCCAGCACCGCGACCAGCTTGTCGCCCTCGCGATAGACCTTTTCCAGCATCATGTCGCCGGTCATGATCACTTCCTTGGGGTACATGCTGCGGTAGTAGGTCGGGAACGACGTACCGCCGATCGCCACGCCCGGCTTGATGTCATCGGTGACAATCTCGACCTGACAGCCCTTGTCGGCCAGAAAGTCAGCCACCGACATGCCGGTGAACTCGCAGATGGTGTCGTAGACCAGCACGTTCTTGCCCGGCGCGACCTTGCCGTCCAGTACGTCCCAACTGCTGACCACCAGCCCTTCTGCCGCGCCCCAGTGTTCGTTCTGTTCCAGAAACGGATGACCACCCACTGCCAGCACCACAATGTCCGGGCGCAGGTCGAGGATGGTTGCCGCATCCGCAGCAGTGCCGAGCCGCAGATCGACTTTCAGGCGCGCCAGTTCCAGCTGGAACCAGCGCGTGATGCCGGCAATCTGGTCGCGCTGCGGTGCTTTCGATGCGGTGGTGATCTGCCCGCCGATAAACGCCTTCTTCTCGAACAGCGTCACGTCATGGCCGCGCTCGGCAGAAACCCGCGCCGCTTCCATGCCGGCAGGGCCAGCACCGACCACCACGACCTTGCGTTTCGGCCCGGCGGACTTTTCGATGATGTGCGGCACGCCCATGTATTCGCGGGAGGTGGCGGCGTTCTGGATGCACAGCACGTCCAGCCCTTGATACTGACGGTCGATGCAGTAGTTGGCGCCCACGCATTGTTTGATCTGGTCGATCTGACCCATCTTGATCTTGGCGATCAGGTGCGGGTCGGCAATGTGCGCGCGGGTCATGCCGACCATGTCGACATAGCCACCTTCCAGAATCCGCGTGGCCTGATTCGGGTCTTTAATGTTCTGCGCGTGCAGCACCGGCGCTTTCACCACTTCCTTGATACCGGCCGCCAGATGCAGGAACGGCTCCGGTGGATAACTCATGTTAGGGATGACGTTGGCCAGGGTGTTGTGGGTGTCGCAACCCGAGCCCACCACGCCGAGGAAATCGATCATGCCGGTTTCGTCGTAATACTTGGCGATCTGCTTCATGTCCTCGTGGCTCAGGCCATCGGGGTGGAACTCGTCGCCACAGATGCGCAGACCCACACAAAAGTCGGGGCCGACTTCCTTGCGCACGGCCTTGATCACTTCCAGGCCGAAGCGCATGCGGTTCTCGAAACTGCCGCCCCATTCATCGGTGCGTTTGTTGACCCGAGGGCTCCAGAACTGGTCGATCATGTGCTGATGCACGGCAGACAATTCGACGCCGTCCAGCCCGCCGGCCTTGGCACGGGCGGCTGCGCTGGCGTAGTTGCCGATAACGCGCCAGATATCTTCCGGCTCGATGGTTTTGCAGGTCGCGCGGTGCACCGGCTCACGAATGCCCGACGGCGACATCAGGGTCGGCCAGTGATCGCCATCCCAGCGCGAGCGACGGCCCATGTGGGTAATCTGAATCATGATCTTCGCACCGTGCTTGTGCATGGCGTCGGCGAGGTTCTGAAAGTGCGGGATGATCCTGTCGGTCGCCAGATTGACTGACTTCCACCAGCCTTGCGGGCTGTCGATGGCAACGCTTGATGAGCCGCCGCAAATGGCCAGGCCGATGCCGCCCTTGGCTTTCTCTTCGTAATATTTCACGTAGCGGTCAGTGGTCATGCCGCCGTCAGTGGCGTACACCTCGGCGTGCGCGGTACTGAGCACACGGTTGCGGATGGTGAGCTTGCCAATCTGGATCGGCTGAAACATCGCTTCGAAAGCCATAACGCGATCCTCGATTTACAGCGGCTTGACGACGAACAGTCCGTCGTCGTGACCTTCTTCGGAGCCACCGTAAACCTGCTCGGCGACGGTACGGATCGAGCTGCCGCTGGCGGCGAGTATCTGGTCCATCGCCCCGGCGAACCAGCCGGTGAACATGTAGTCGACCTTGCGTCCGACCTTGCCGTAGACGTACACAAAGCACGAATGCTCAAGCTTCACGCTGGCGGTGCCTTTTTCGATATCGATGTCCTGAATCTTGAATAGCCCCCAGCCGCGCTGCGACAGACGCTTCATGTAGTGCTCGAATACCGCAACGCCTTGCAGGCCGTGGCATTCAGCTTCTTTTTCACACCAGTGCCAGGCGGATTTGTAACCGGCCTTGTAGAGAATGTCGGCGTACGCGTCGGCGCCCAGCACTTCTTCGATGCCCATGTGGTTGTTGACGAAAAAGTGCCGCGGCACGTAGAGCATCGGCAACGCATCGGAGGTCCAGACACCGGTTTCGCTGTCGACTTCGATGGGCAGTTGCGGGGCGATTTTAGCCATGGGGGTCAAACTCCAGATAATTTGGTTTACACCCACCGCCGCCAGGGCCGTGGGGGTTCAATTCGATAAGGTTTGGCTGGCGGGTTACTCGCCCCAGACGTCGGCCAGCACGTTGACCCAGTTCTCGCCCATGATCTTGCGCACCACGCGCTCGGGGTGACCGCGCCTGAGCAGGGTTTCCGTGAGGTTGGGAAACTCGCCCACGGTACGAATGCCCAGCGGGTTGATGATCTTGCCGAAGCTGGTCAGGCGGCGGGCGTAGCCCTTGTCATGGGTCAGGTATTCAAAAAAGTCCTGACCGTGGCCCTGGGTGAAATCGGTGCCAATACCGATGGCATCCTCACCCACGATGTTCATCACGTATTCGATGGCTTCGGCGTAATCGTCGATGGTCGACTCGATGCCCTTGGCCAAGAACGGCGCGAACATGGTCACCCCGACAAAGCCGCCGTGGTCGGCAATGAACTTCAGTTCAGCATCGGATTTGTTGCGCGGATGCTCTTTAAGACCGGACGGCAGGCAGTGGGAATAACAGACTGGTTTCTTCGATTCGAGAATGACCTCTTCAGAGGTTTTCGACCCCACGTGGGACAGGTCGCACATCACCCCGACACGGTTCATTTCAGCGACGATTTCACGCCCGAAACCCGACAGGCCGCCATCGCGTTCGTAACAGCCGGTGCCGACCAGGTTCTGCGTGTTGTAGCACATCTGCACGATACCAACGCCGAGCTGCTTAAAGATCTCGACGTAGCCGATCTGGTCTTCATAAGCATGCGCATTCTGGAAGCCAAAGAGGATGCCGGTCTTGCCCAGTTCCTTGGCCTTGTGGATATCGGCGGTGGTGTGCACCGGCATGACCAGGTCGCTGTTTTCGCGCATCAGTTTCTGGCTGGTGCAGATGCTGTTGATGGTGGCTTGAAAACCTTCCCATACCGAAACGGTGCAGTTGGCCATCGTCAGGCCGCCCTTGCGCATGTCTTCAAACAGCTCGCGGTTCCACTTGGCAATGATCAGCCCGTCAATAACGATGCTGTCGGCGTGCAATTCGGCTGGGCTCATCAGGCTGTCCCCTTTTTTGATTCCGGCGCACCGAATCGGCTGTCGGCGCTAATGAGGCCAGCATATGCCGGAGGGTCAGGCGAGCCGGGTGCAAAAACGACAGGGGGTTTGCCGAAAGCGTCAAGATGCGACAAAGGGTGACGGCGTATCGCCCTGCGATGTCGTAAACCTGTTCATTGTCTCGCGCTTGAGACAGAATCCAGCGTATCAATGGATCGGAGCGACTCGATGAAAACGTTTTTGCTGACCCTGGCCCTGACGGCAACGGCTGTGACTGGCGTGCAGGCTGCTCAGAACCCGGACGCTTCGCCTTGTGACGGTGTCGACGACGACAAGCAAACCCTGGAATGCTCGGTTTACAGCCGCACGACCGCAGAACAGTTGCTCAAGGAAAACTTCGACAACCTGCTCAAGCGCGTTCAGTCACAGTTCGTTGCCAACAAATCACAGTTCAACGATTTTACGAGCAAACTCAAGACGGCTCAGCAGGCGTGGGAAAAGCTGCGTGATGCCGATTGCGCGGTCGATGTGTTCCCTTCTGCCGCTGGCAGCAAGGCGTTCACCATCAGTGAAAACGACTGTATTGCGCGCATGAGCGATGAGCGTTCGGAATACCTGGAGTCGATTGCGCAGGAATAACGGCTACGATGAGATAACCTGCTTCTTTATATGAACGAGCTCATCAGGTTTTCTCATGATTATTTGCGGTGTAGAAATCAAAGGCAGCGAAGCCATTTTCGCCCTCGCCACTCGGCAGAGCAGCGGGCTCGCTCATCTGCCCCTGGCCACGAAAAAGATCGCGCTGGAAGACGATGAAGAGCCTGCCAACGTCAAGGCTTTCGCTACGCAGCTCGCCAGCTTCGTACGCGAAAACGGCGTTAGCCACATCGCCATCAAAAAGCGCAGCAAGAAAGGCGAATTCGCCGGCGGCCCGACCACCTTCAAGATCGAAACCATCTTTCAACTGATGTCCGATTGCGATGTAGCGCTGATCTCGCCGCAGACCATCAACGCGCAAAACAAGAAACACGCTTTCGCCCTGCCCGATACGCTGAACAAGTATCAGCACGAGGCTTACAAGGCAGCGTGTGCTGGGTTGATGAAGAGCGTTTAAGCACGTCAAGAGAGGACGCAGAGCGTCCAGAACGGCATGCGACGCGGAGCGTCGCACGATAGCTGTAGGTGCTCTCCCGGACATCGATCGTTCCTCACGCTCCAGCGTGGGAATGCCTGTCGCGACGCTCCGCGTCACAAACCTGTGCCGCGCAGCCAATTTCGAAGTGTTATAAAAAACCCGCATTTCTGCGGTTTTTTTCAATGCGCAATCAACTCAGTTGATCTTGGCATCCAGCTCGCCACGGGCGTAGCGTTCGAACATGGCGTCCAGGGAGACCGGTTTGATCTTCGAGGCGTTGCCAGCGGTGCCGAATGCTTCGTAACGCGCGATGCACACGTCGCGCATGGCCGAAACGGTTTTGGCCAGGTACTTGCGCGGGTCGAACTCGCTTGGGTGTTTGGCCATGAATTCGCGGATGGCACCGGTAGAGGCCAGACGCAGGTCAGTGTCGATGTTGACCTTGCGCACGCCGTGCTTGATGCCTTCAACGATTTCTTCGACCGGCACACCGTAGGTTTCTTTGATGTCGCCGCCGAACTCGTTGATGATCTTCAGCCATTCCTGTGGAACCGACGAAGAACCGTGCATCACCAGGTGAGTGTTCGGGATGCGCTTGTGGATCTCTTTGATGCGCTCGATTGCCAGGATGTCGCCGGTAGGCGGCTTGGTGAACTTGTACGCGCCGTGGCTGGTGCCAATGGCGATGGCCAGTGCATCAACCTGGGTGCGCTTGACGAAGTCGGCCGCTTCTTCCGGGTCAGTCAGCATCTGGCTGTGGTCCAGAACGCCTTCTGCGCCAACGCCGTCTTCTTCACCGGCCATGCCGGTTTCCAGCGAACCCAGAACGCCCAGCTCGCCTTCCACGGAAACGCCGCAGGCGTGGGCAAAAGCGACCACGCGACGGGTTACATCGACGTTGTAGTCATAGTCAGCCGGGGTCTTGCCGTCTTCGCGCAGCGAGCCGTCCATCATGACCGAGCTGAAGCCCAGCTGGATCGAGCGCTGGCAGATATCCGGGCTGGTGCCGTGATCCTGGTGCATGACCACCGGGATGTGCGGGAATTCTTCAACAGCCGCCAGAATCAGGTGGCGCAAGAACGGCGCACCGGCGTATTTGCGGGCACCGGCAGAAGCCTGAACGATCACCGGGGAGTCGGTCTTGTCGGCCGCTTCCATAATGGCGCGCATCTGTTCCAGGTTGTTTACGTTGAAAGCTGGAACGCCATAACCGAATTCGGCTGCGTGGTCCAACATCTGGCGCATGCTGATAAGTGCCATTGTCTGTCTCTCTCCCGGTAGGGTCGTTATCGTGCAAGCCTGCCGTAGTGGCGGCTGCTATTCAAGTTATAGGCACGGCCACAGGGGCCGGGCGTGTGTGCGCGTGATCCGACTTATCGGGCCTTGCAGCCGCGACCGATCAGATCGTTGGTAGCGTCCCAATAAATCAGGCCTTCGCTACCCTTGTTGACGAATGCCAACACGTTGTTGCTGTACAGCGTTCCGCTGGCAGCGCCGGGTTCAGCCTTGAGCCTGAACACCTGATCGCTCTGATTCAGGCGAACATCGACTTCCTTTTTGGCCGAGTCGATGTAGCGCCAGTTGACCTCTGCATTGCTGTCGCAGACCCAACGGTTCCAGGGGTCATTCTGCTGCGGTGTGCTCATGCTCGAACAACCGCCAAGCAGTGCCAAAGCCCCAAGGGCAATCACGCCTTTCATCACGTCTCCTGGCTGCTCGGAAAAATATTCATTCAATAAAAACCACCGAAGCCCGTCAATGGTGACTGACAGGTCTGAGGCCTGAACTACAGGCAACCCACGCTGCCGGTTTTGCGCGGCATGAATTCGTACCGATCCCACACCTCCGGCCCGCCACGCTTGTAGATCACCGGCACGGTCTCGGCTTGCCAGCCCGCCTGATAGCAGCTCAGCTGGAGCGGCTGGGTCGGGGAGTCACTCTCCACCTCATCAGCCGCAGGTTTGCCCGCGCAACCGGCCAGCAAACCTGCGATGAGAAACCACGGTAACGCCCTGACCATTGACTACTCCTTGCCCAAAGCCGCTACTCAGGCCTTGGCACGTTGTTCGAGCATTTCAACCGCTGGCAGAACCTTGCCTTCCACGAATTCGAGGAACGCACCGCCACCGGTCGAGATGTAGGAAATCTGATCTGCCACACCATACTTGTCGATCGCTGCCAGCGTATCGCCACCGCCCGCGATGGAGAACGCCTTGCTCTCGGCAATGGCCTTGGCCAGCGTTTTGGTGCCTTCACCGAACTGGTCGAACTCGAATACGCCAACCGGACCGTTCCACAGGATAGTCCCGGAAGATTTCAACAGTTCGGCGAAGTGCGCAGCAGTTTGTGGGCCAATGTCCAGAATCATGTCGTCGTCGGCCACATCAGCGATCAGCTTGACGGTTGCAGTGGCGCTCTCGGCGAATTCCTTGGCAACCACCACGTCAGTCGGCAACGGCACGCTGACCTTGGCGGCAATGGCGCGCGCGGTGTCCAGCAGGTCTGGCTCGTAGAGCGACTTGCCGACCTTGTGACCGGCTGCGGCCAGAAAGGTGTTGGCAATCCCGCCGCCAACAATCAACTGATCGCAGATCGCGCTCAGGCTGTTGAGCACGTCCAGCTTGGTCGACACTTTGGAACCGGCGACGATAGCAGCCATTGGCTGAGCCGGAGCGCCCAGCGCCTTGCCCAGCGCTTCCAGTTCGGCAGCCAGCAACGGGCCAGCAGCAGCCACCTTGGCGTATTTGGCCACGCCGTGGGTCGAGCCTTCAGCGCGGTGAGCGGTGCCAAAAGCGTCCATCACGAACACGTCGCACAGGGCCGCGTACTTCTGCGCCAGCTCGTCGGCGTTCTTTTTCTCGCCCTTGTTGAAGCGAACGTTCTCGAACAACACGATGTCGCCCGCCTTGACGTCAACGCCGTCCAGGTAATCGGCGACCAGCGGAACGTCACGACCCAATGCCTTGCTCAGGTATTCAGCAACCGGCTTGAGGCTGTTTTCAGCAGAAAACTCGCCCTCGGTCGGACGGCCCAGGTGCGAGCAGACCATGACGGCCGCGCCTTTTTCCAGCGCCAGCCTGATGGTCGGCAGCGAGGCAAGAATACGTGCATCGCTGCTGACCACGCCGTCCTTTATCGGAACGTTGAGGTCTTCGCGGATCAGTACACGTTTACCTTGCAGATCGAGGTCGGTCATCTTCAAGACGGTCATGAGCATTCCTGTTTTTTACTGTTATTGGTCAGCGACGCGCAAAAAGTGATCAGCGACGTCGAGCATTCGATTGGCAAAGCCCCACTCGTTATCGAACCAGGCCAGCAAATTCACCAGCCTTGGACCAGAAACGCGGGTCTGACTCGCATCGACAATCGCCGAATGCGGGTCATGATTGAAATCGCAGCTGGCGTGCGGCAACTCAGTGTAGGCCAGCAGCCCCTTGAGCGGGCCACTGGTGGCAGCCTCGCGCAGGATACGGTTGATTTCCACGGCGTCGGTGTCCCGCGCCGTTTGCAACGTGATGTCCAGGCACGACACATTGACGGTCGGCACACGAACAGCTTTGGCCTGAATTCGGCCGGCAAGTTCCGGAAGCAGCCGCTCGATTCCTCTCGCCAGACCGGTGGACACCGGAATGATCGACTGGAACGCCGAGCGTGTGCGGCGCAGATCCTCGTGGTGATAAGCGTCGATCACCGGTTGATCGTTCATCGCCGAGTGGATCGTGGTGATGGTGATGTATTCAAGCCCGATGGCCTGATCCAGCAAACGCAGCAGTGGCACACTGCAGTTGGTGGTGCACGACGCTGCGGAAACCAGTAATTCCCGGCCGGTCAGTTTCTGCTGATTGATGCCGAACACCACCGTGGCATCGACATCGCGCTCACTGGCCATCGGCTGGGAAAACAGCACCCGTGGCGCACCGGCCGCGAGAAAACGCTGGCCGTCGTCACGGTTGTTGTAGACACCTGAGCACTCAAGCACCAGATCGACTTCCAGCTCGGCCCAGTCGATGCCTTC
The DNA here is from genome assembly GCF_000444135.1 of Pseudomonas avellanae BPIC 631. Lineage (GTDB taxonomy): Bacteria > Pseudomonadota > Gammaproteobacteria > Pseudomonadales > Pseudomonadaceae > Aquipseudomonas > Aquipseudomonas avellanae. The sequence goes on along the minus strand of NZ_ATDK01000040.1, from coordinate 5,143 downwards.
CGGCGTCGCACTGCGCAGCACCTTGATGCGGTGGTCGTTGATGTGCAGGTATTGCCCTTCGACCCGCACTTCGCCAGGGAACCGGCCGTGTGTGGAGTCAAAGCGCGTGAGGTATTCGAGACTGGCCATGTCAGCCAGGTCGTTGATGGCAACCACTTCAAACCCGGCCTTGGCCCCCCGCTCGCACAACGCGCGTACAACACAACGGCCAATACGGCCGTAACCGTTCAGAGCAACTTTGTAAGGGCGGGGCTGGGGCATGAAATTTTCGCCAGGGGATGAACCAGGTTGCGTAAACGATAAAACCTGTGGGAGCGGACTTGTCCGCGAAGGAAGCGCCTCGGTGAGTCAGGCAAACCGAGTGCTCTCATTCGCGAGCAAGCTCGCTCCCACAACATCAACATCAACATCAAGCAGCTGATCAGTCTTCCAGCAGCTCGTCAGCAATGCTCAGGACGTTTTCCAGCGTGAAGCCGAACTCTTCGAACAGCAGTGGCGCAGGCGCCGACTCGCCGAAGGTGGTCATGCCGATCACACGGCCTTCCAGGCCCACGTATTTGTACCAGTAGTCGGCATGAGCCGCTTCGATAGCAATACGTGCGCTGACCTGAAGTGGCAGAACGGCTTGCTTGTAGCCTGCGTCCTGAGCTTCGAAGACGCTGGTGCATGGCATGGAAACCACACGAACATTGCGGCCCTGAGCGGTCAGCTTTTCGTAGGCTTCAACGGCCAGACCAACTTCCGAACCGGTCGCGATCAGGATCAGCTCGGGTTCTGCAGCGCAGTCGCGCAATACGTAACCACCACGAGCGATGGCATCTATTTGCTGCGGTTCACGCGCCTGGTGAGTCAGGTTCTGACGCGAGAAGATCAACGCGGAAGGGCCGTCGTTACGCTCCAGCGAGTATTTCCAGGCCACTGCCGATTCAACGGCATCTGCCGGACGCCAGGTGTCCAGGTTCGGCGTGGTACGCAGGCTGGTCAGTTGCTCGATTGGCTGGTGAGTCGGACCGTCTTCACCCAGACCGATGGAGTCGTGGGTGAACACGTAGATCACGCGCTTTTTCATCAACGAGGCCATACGCACCGCATTGCGCGCGTATTCCATGAAGATCAGGAAGGTTGCGCCATATGGCACGAAGCCACCGTGCAGAGCAATGCCGTTCATCATGGCGGCCATGCCGAACTCGCGAACGCCGTAATGCAGGTAGTTGCCGTTAGGATCTTCGCCAGTGATGCTCTTGCAGCCTTTCCAGATGGTCAGGTTGGAACCGGCCAGGTCAGCCGAACCGCCGAGAATTTCCGGCAGCAACGGGCCCAGTGCGCTCAGCGCGTTTTGGCTGGCCTTGCGGCTGGCAATGGTTTCGCCCTTGGCGTTGACTTCGGCAACGTAAGCCGCCGACTTCTCGGCAAAGTCAGCAGGAAGTTCGCCGCTCATGCGACGGATAAATTCATTGGCAAGCTCCGGGAAGGCAGCAGAGTAGGCAGCAAAGCGCTGGTCCCACTCAGCTTCAACAGCCAGGCCTTTTTCCTTCGCATTCCACTCGGCGTAGATATCAGCCGGGATTTCGAAAGGACCATGGTTCCACTTCAGAGCAGCGCGGGTCAGGGCGATTTCGTCAGCGCCCAGCGGTGCACCGTGGGACTCTTCCTTGCCCTGCTTGTTCGGCGAGCCGAAACCGATGGTGGTCTTGCAGCAGATCAGCGTTGGCTGGTCGCTTTTGCGAGCGGTGTCGATGGCGGTCTTGATTTCGTCGGCGTCATGACCGTCGACATTGCGAATGACCTGCCAGCCGTAGGCTTCAAAACGCTTTGGCGTGTCATCGGTGAACCAGCCTTCGACTTCGCCGTCGATGGAGATGCCGTTGTCATCGTAGAACGCGATCAGCTTGCCCAGTTGCAGCGTGCCGGCCAGGGAGGCGACTTCGTGCGAAATGCCTTCCATCATGCAGCCATCACCCATGAACACGTAGGTATGGTGATCAACGATGGAGTGGCCTGGACGGTTGAACTGTGCAGCGAGGGTCTTCTCGGCAGCGGCGAAACCGACGGCATTGGCAAAACCCTGACCCAGTGGGCCAGTGGTGGTTTCAACGCCTGGGGTGTAGCCAAACTCCGGGTGGCCCGGCGTGCGGCTGTGCAACTGACGGAAGTTTTTCAGATCGTCGATGGACAGGTCATAGCCGGTCAGGTGCAGCAGCGAATAGACCAGCATCGAGCCGTGGCCGTTGGACATGATGAAACGGTCACGGTCGGCAAACGACGGGTTGGTCGGGTTGTGTTTCAGATAATCGCGCCACAGAACCTCGGCGATATCCGCCATGCCCATCGGGGCACCCGGATGGCCGCTGTTGGCTTTTTGCACGGCATCCATGCTTAGGGCACGAATAGCATTGGCACGCTCACGACGGCTTGGCATCGCTGATCTCCTGGGAATTGTAAAATTAGGATCGGAAAAAAGACGGCCATTTTCCCTCAGGGACAGGCCGGGGGCAATCACAGATAGTCGACCATAGGCTTTTTTCCTGCATCACGGACATTATTTGGCCTGTAAGGACTGGATTACCCATCAGCGCGACAAGTTCACAAAGCCTGACCGATGCCACCCATCAAGCAATATCAAAACTTTTTGATATTGCCCTTGCGACGTTCAGGATCGCTCTTTAGACTGCGCAACCATGAACCTGCGCGTACCTGCCATTCGCCATGACGCCTGCGACGACCTCTCTGCATTGTGCAAGGCCGGCGGCGACCCTTTGCGACTGAATGTGCTGCGCGCGCTGAGCAACGATTCGTTTGGCGTGCTGGAACTGGCGCAGATTTTTGCCATTGGCCAGTCCGGCATGAGTCACCACCTCAAAGTGCTGGCACAGGCTGATCTGGTTGCTACAAGGCGTGAAGGCAATGCGATTTTCTACCGTCGCGCCCTGCCCCATACCGATCTGCCCGGCGGCAGGCTGCACGCGGCGTTGCTCGATGAAATCGATACGCTAGGCTTGCCCGACGATGTTCAGGGGCGTATCGGCCTGGTGCATCGGCAACGCGCACTGGCCAGCCAGGATTTTTTTGCCCGCACTGCGGAGAAATTTCGCGCCCAGCAAGACCTGATTGCAGGGCTGGCGCAATACAGCGAGAGCCTGCTGACGCTGCTCGACAAACTGAGCTTCGGTGCGCAGGCAACCGCGCTGGAAGTAGGCCCCGGCGACGGCGGCTTTCTGCCAGAGCTGGCGCAACGCTTCCAGCAGGTGATTGCCATGGACAGCAGCCCGGCCATGCTTGAACTGGCGCGGGGCCTGTGCGAGCGCAGGGCGCTGGCTAACGTTGAGCTGAGACTGGCCGATGCACTGACCGACACTAAAGTCAGCGCCGATTGTGTCGTCCTCAACATGGTGCTTCACCATTTTGCAGCACCGGCCGAAGCCTTGAGGCAACTGGCCGACCATGTAAAACCCGGCGGTAGCTTGCTGGTAACAGAATTGTGTAGTCATGACCAGAGTTGGGCCAGAGAGGCCTGTGGCGATCTCTGGTTAGGTTTCGAGCAGGAAGACCTGGCCCGTTGGGCCATCGCTGCGGGGCTAGTTCCCGGGGAAAGCCTCTATGTAGGCTTACGTAATGGTTTCCAGATCCAGGTTCGCCATTTTCAGCGACCGGCTGGCAACACTCACCATCGGTAAAATGAAGGAAACCCGTAGAGATGAGCGAATACTCACTTTTCACCTCCGAGTCCGTGTCCGAAGGGCATCCGGACAAGATCGCCGACCAGATTTCCGACGCGGTTCTGGACGCCATCATCGCTGAAGACAAATACGCCCGTGTAGCGTGCGAAACGCTGGTCAAGACTGGCGTGGCAATCATCGCTGGCGAAGTGTCGACTTCGGCCTGGGTCGATCTGGAAGACATCGTGCGTAACGTCATCCTCGACATCGGCTACAACAGCTCCGACGTCGGCTTCGACGGCGCGACCTGCGGCGTGATGAACATCATCGGCAAGCAGTCGGTGGACATCGCCCAAGGCGTTGACCGCAGCAAGCCTGAAGATCAGGGCGCTGGCGACCAGGGCCTGATGTTCGGCTACGCCAGCAACGAAACAGACGTGCTGATGCCCGCGCCGATCACCTTCTCTCACCAGTTGGTACAGCGTCAGGCCGAAGCCCGCAAATCCGGCCTGCTGCCGTGGTTGCGCCCGGATGCAAAATCCCAGGTCACTTGCCGCTATGAAAACGGCAAGGTGGTCGGCGTCGATGCCATCGTGCTGTCGACCCAGCACAACCCGGATGTGTCCTACAAAGACCTGCGCGAAGGCGTAATGGAACTGATCGTCAAGCACGTCATTCCTGCGCACCTGCTGCACAAGGACACCCAGTTCCACATCAACCCGACCGGCAACTTCATCATCGGTGGCCCGGTAGGCGACTGTGGTCTGACCGGTCGCAAGATCATCGTCGACACCTACGGCGGCATGGCCCGTCACGGTGGCGGTGCGTTCTCCGGCAAGGACCCATCTAAGGTTGACCGTTCGGCGGCCTACGCCGGTCGTTACGTGGCCAAGAACATCGTCGCTGCCGGTCTGGCCGAACGCTGCGAAATTCAGGTGTCCTACGCTATCGGTGTGGCTCAGCCTACGTCGATCTCGCTGAACACCTTCGGCACCGGCAAGCTGTCGGACGACAAGATCATCAAACTGGTCCGCGACAACTTCGACCTGCGTCCGTATGCCATCACCACCATGCTCGACCTGCTGCACCCGATGTACCAGGCCACTGCGGCCTACGGCCACTTCGGTCGTACCCCGGTCGAAATGACCGTTGGCGATGACACCTTCACCGCCTTCACTTGGGAAAAAACCGACCGCGCCGACGCCCTGCGCGCCGCTGCCGGCCTGTAAAACTCCTAAAGAAGCCCCGAACGACCAAGTCGCTCGGGGCTTTTTTTCGCCTGAGGATTATCGTGCGACGCTCCGCGTCGCATGCCGTTCTGGACGCTCTGCGTCCGATCTTGAATGCGCGGCGCGGCACAGATCTGTGACGCGGAGCGTCACGCACTGCATTCCGACGCTGGAGCGTGCGGAACGATAATCGTAACTATCTCAACCTCAACTATCGTGCGACGCTCCGCGTCGCATGCCGTTCTGGACGCTCTGCGT
>NZ_ATDK01000039.1 GCF_000444135.1 Pseudomonas avellanae BPIC 631 | reverse complement strand
TCCGATCTTTGCGATAACAATGTTTCGTAATCCTCTACCGATGCAGCATGCGGCAAACGCTCAAGTACGTGGCGCAGCCACGTATAAGGCTCTTGGCCGTTGAGTTTGGCGGTCTCGACCAGGCTGTAGATCTGGGCGCTGGCTGTGGCACCTTTGGGCGTGTCGCTGAACAGCCAGGCTTTTCGTCCGATGGCGAACGGTCTGATCGCTCTTTCGGCAGCGTTGTTGTCGATGGGTAAAAAGCCGGCTTCGATATAACGCTCTATCCGGCTCCAGTTGTGGGCCAGGTAATTTACCGCTTTGCCCAAGGCGCTTTGCGAAGTGACCTGCGGCTGCGTTTTTTCCATCCATGCTTTCAGCTTCGCCAGCTCAGGCAGGCTTTTTTTCTGACGGCCGATGTAGCGCTGCTCATCGCTGACATCCCTGAGTTCGCGCTCGATGCCGTACAGTTTATTGATGGATGCCAGTGCAACATCGGCGCGGCCCGTTTTGCCTTGGGGCTGCACTTTCTTGGCCTCCACGAACTTGCGTCGTACATGGGCCATGCACGCCAGACGTTCCACACCCGGTTGCAACGCCAACGCGTTGTAGCCCGCGTAATCATCGGTCATCACGTAGCCGCGATAACTTTCCAGCAGGCACAGCGGCACTTCCTGCGCACGGCTGGACGTATAGTCGAACAGGACGACTTTTCGGTCTGGTGGGCCGCTGGCTTGCACCCACATCCAGGACTGGCTGGTCGGGTCACGATCCGGCTCTTTTAATACCTGGACTCGGGTTTCATCGCAGTGGATAAACGGGCTTTCGAATAATCGATCACGCATCAAATTCAACAGCGGCTGGAAGTGTTCGCTGCACTGGATTACCCAGCGTGCCAAGGTTTGGCGCGGTATCTCGATGCCATGTCGACTCAGCACCGTTTCAAAACGATGCAGAGGCAAGCCGTCGACATATTTGGTGGTCAGCAGCATGGCCAATACGCTCGGACTGGCCATGCTCTTTTCGATTAGCTGAGCCGGTTTGTCCGCGGTGACCGGTGCTGTTTCGCAACCGCGGCAACCGTAGACTTTGCGGATGTGTTTGATTACACGGATCTGCATCGGCACGATATCCAGCTGCTCGCTGGTTTCTTCGCTGATGACATGCTTGCGGCAACCGCAGGCACAGGTCAGTTCGTGCTCGGGTAGTTCGTGGATGACTTCGATGCGGGGAAGATCAGCCGACAGTGGCTTGCGCTTACCACGGCGCTTGACCGGTGCAACGACCTCTTCGTCGGCATCGCCGACGGTAGGCATCGGCTCGCTTTCGGGTTCGTTGAACAGTGCCAGTTGCGGCGTATTGGGTTCGACTGTCTGTTCGGACTTACGACCAAAGATACGGTCACGCAACAGCTTGATCTGTTCTTTCAGATCAATGATGTGGGTGGCATAAGCTTCTTTGGCGTCCTGCGCTTCAAGCAACATCTGCTTAAGCAACGCGGGGTCGTCAGGGAGGTCTTCGGGCATCAATTTCATGCCCTGGATTATACCCGTCAGGCGACAAATCGTGGAGTCAAAACTTTGTGCGGACGGTTACGCCAGAGATCAAATCCATCCAGTAACCAGTTCAGTTCCTGGACCGTCAGCACGATGGCCTGGTCCGTCTCATCGGGAGAGGTTTTGAAACGCTCGGACTCCAAACGCTTGAGCCAAAGGCAGAAGCCGTTGCGCTCCCAATAAAGTATTTTCACCCGGTTACGGTGGCGATTCAGAAAAACAAAAAGCACGGGGTCGAACACGGCGACTTTGATATCCAGCTCGACCAGCGCAGCAAGGCCGTCGATGGACTTTCGAAAGTCCACCGGCTTGGGGTAGAGGTACACTTTTTCGACTTTGGCGTCGGGTCGCATCATGGGGGCTGGCTCCTGAAAAGAATCGGGAGCACAGCATCAAGCTTCAATTGCCAGCTTGGAATGTGGGGTTCATGAGGCGCTTACGCTGATTTTCTCCGCTTACGGGCTTGCAGGAAACTGAACCTGCAAAACAAAAATGGGTGGTAGCGGGCAAGAAAAAGTTCCATCTTGATGCATAGGCATTTTGAAATTCCTATGCATAAGATCTGTCGCTTTCGTCGAGACCGCCGCCTGGATGTACTCGTGGTTGGACTTGGCACTGGGTGACGGAAATTTCTGGGATTCCGGCTTACAACCCCTAATAGCAGCCACCAAGCGCTCTAGGCGCGGTAGCCGAATTTCCTATCAGACGCGTGGTGGCGTGCTGACTGTCTGCTGAAACCGCCACCCTCCGGCAACTGGCTCGCCTTGAGTGCATCCCTTGCCTACACGCAACGAGCCAGAAAGGGCCCATAAACGCGAGCAAGCGGGTTTTCGATTGCAAGCCGCTACAATTCCTGTCGCCCATTAATCCAGTCCATCAGCATGAGCGCAGCGCGCCAAGGCGCAAGTGTTGAAGTATCCAGGCAAATATGGTTGATGGCCTGTATGGACGCCGCATAGTTATTGTTATTTCGCAAAATGTCCTCAAGGCATGTCCGACTGTTGACCTTTCTGAATGCTCGTCGGTCTTCATTCTCCGCCCTATCGAGCAGATGCTCGTTGGCAGCCGTAAGCTGAACAAAATAGGGAATCGTTTGGTATTTCTGGCACAGCACCTTCAGGGCGTCGATGTACCAGTCGTCATCAATACCACGGTAACAAAACGTTGTTACGACAACCCTGTCGTCGCATTCGAGCAACAACTCCATCGCGCTAAGCCGAAGCCTGCACGTGAACCGCTTGCAGTCCTCAAAGCTGCAGTCCGGCGGGAGCAAATTGGCGACCACGTCGAATATCAAGTGGTTGTGAAAAAGAATCGCGGATAGGTGCTGCGTCAGCTCCTTGCTCACGGTCAACTTGCCAACAGCGGGCGGGCCATAGAGAAGAACCAGTTTTTTAGCATCACGTGCTTTATGGGTCGTCATCACTGAACGGTACTCGTTGTGCCCGGCTCGTAGTAGGTAATGTTAAGCGTATTGCGGGTAACAACTTCTTTGCCCGACAAACGCGTCACCTCATGCCACGTGTCATCGTAGTGTCCGTCGCGGACTATCATGCTGGCATTGCCAACCAAAGGAAAAACGGTGTGATGGGCTTTGCAATGATCGCAAGGATCGAGAATGCGGAACAATCCACCCCAGTCTGCCTCCCAGTGTGTATTGAAATAGACGATCAAACGAAAACCGCGAGGCAGCGAAGCATCGACGTGCGGCAAGTAGTGCGCATCGCGCCCGCTGCGAAACGCAACGGCTTCCATCGGATAGTCAGTGAGATCAACTCCGCAAAACTCGGTCATGGCCGCCCGAAACGAATCAGATACAAGTTCGTTACTCATATCGACCCATGCGGCAGATAAGGTCGCTGGTTCGCGAACATGGTGCGATGCAAGTGGAATAATAGTACGTCGGTAGAAGTGGCCGCCGTTACGTTCCCGATAACTGAAACCCTCGGTCGGGAAATCGCCAGCAAGCTTATTCGCAATAGTGTCGTCACACCATATGTTGCACAGCTGTCCCCACCTGAACGGCACGTCATGTAGAGTGCCGTGTGCAATCCGTTTTAGCGCCAAGTATCCAGACACTTGGACCCTCCTTTATTACTATCAGAACCTGGGAGCTTACTGTTGCGAAACACTGCGAATTGAACTGACCAGGCGATCGGTCAACTCATCCGCTTCGAGTTCGCTGATCAAGAACGATGGCGCCAACTTCAGATGCCGATCGGCGGCCCCCACAATAACCCCCTGTCTGCGAATGGCAAGTTGGGCGCGGGTGCACGCTTGCGACGTTTCGAATGTAATCGACAACATAAGCCCTTTCCCCTGCACGCTCACGATACTGTTCGTCGTCTGCAAGTTCTCGCGAATTCCCTGCAGCAGTCGCGAACCACCCGCTGCCACTACCTCATAACTACGATGACTGTCTAGATAATCGAGAATGAACAATGCTGCACGACAGCCAAGGAGATTGCCTGACTGCGTATGCCCATGCCTGAAAAGTGGCATAGATTGCGCAGCAAAACTGTCGGTCATGTCAGCCGTCGTCACCACTGCGGTAATCGGAAAACCGCCACCAAGGCACTTGCTCAAAATGACAATATCCGGGCTAGCACCTTGGTTAATAGATTCACAAAATGCACCTGTGCGCCCTACCCCGCAATACACCTCGTCACAGATAAACGGGATATCGTACTTCTTTGCTAGCGCAGACAATTCCCGTAGGAACCCATCCGGAAACTGCCGGGTCCCGGCCATCGCCATAACAGGCTCGACGACGATTGCAGCTATGGTCGTTTCCTGTTCGGCCAGCAGCGCACGCCAGTGTGAAATATCCTCAAGGCCTGATGGAATAGGCATCGCAATCGAGTGAGCGGCAAGTAACGGCGCTGCCCCTTCATTGATGAATTCACGACGCGTGGCTATCATCGCACCCAGCGTGCAGCCGTGGTACGCACCATCAATCGCAACGACTTTGGTTCGCTGAGGGCACCCGCGGTTAATCTGATACTGCCACGCCATCTTGAGGGCGGCCTCGACACCTTCACTTCCACTCATGACGAGAAACGTATGGACAAGTCTGGCCTTCACCAGTTTGCCACTGATTCTCTCGGCAAGCGCTTCGGGAAGTACCGTATTTGAAGAAATATTACACGCATGAACGAGTGTATCAACTTGCTCCTTCACCGCCGCGATAAGCCCGAAGTGCGAGTGTCCGAGGCAATGATTATAGCTACCAGAGATACCATCAATATAGCGTCGCCCCGTATCATCGTAGAGATAAACCCCCTCACCACGAATAATGCTCGGCCTGCAATCATCCATTTTCATCGGTGTGTAGGGAGGCCAATACAGTCGCGGCGTATTAGATATAGCTCTCATATTTCGTACCTGAAAGTTCTGACTTCAATTGATCGATGTTGTTGACCACCGCCGAAACCGGCGCCTTCTCCTTCTTACCTGTTCCGGACTGAAGCATTGCAGCTGACACACCAAGAAACTTGAGCATACGGGCGTGCACAACTTCTGGAGTCGCGAGCAACTCTTCGTAACTGATCGGCAATATGTCGTGCCCGTGAAACTGGTCGCAGAATTGCGCCCGATTTACAAGATCGCGGTCAATGAAGTCGACGAGTTCATGAAGCGGAACCGACAGTTCCACATGCGGCCTCAACCTCTTATCTTCACGGCCAACGTACCAAACGTGATCGCACAGGCTTTTCTTTAGCGACACAAGTCGCTCCAGCCGGTTGCGTCGGTCGAGCAGGATTATTTTTAGGTCGCGGACATCTGCTAAGGCACCCCACACGTTCTGGCCTGCCCAATGGGTGTCGAGATCGCGAAAGAGCACGAAACCGACGGCTTCGACATATTCGAAATACGGTCGAAATAGATGCCTTTCAAGAACCCCGGCTGCCGTCGTGTCCTGCACCGAATAAGGCAAAAGGTGCTGACCGAATCGATTAAACGCCTCACCGTGGACCTCAATACACGGATGCGAGCCAAGCAGCGTACGCAGCAGATGTGTTCCTGAACGCGGCGTAGATACGATGGCAAATCGCCGATATTGCAACTGCGCTGCCATGACATTGCTGTCCAAGCTTCCGCCCATCCATTTATCTTTCTCTGCCTGTGCGATCTTCGTACGAACGAGTTCAAACAGTTCAGGGGCGGTATCCCTGACGCCGAGCATTGGCGCCATGACCTCGTCGCCGCGCATCCCCCTCTCGCTCCAGCCCCGACCGCCCCTCCGATATTCGCGAACAAATTCAACGATGACCTGTTTCATGTCGTCGCTTAATGAGTAGGCGTTAAGGTCGGTCTGGATCCGCGACTTAAGCTGACTGGCGCGACACGACATCCATGAGGCCCACTGCGCCCCCGCAGCTTGCTCCGGCATATGTGACATCCCCTCAGTCAAGATTGGCTACCTCGGGTACAGACCAAGTCTGTTGGTGCACCAGAATCGCATGGTGAGGACAGAAAGAGTCCTCGAAACAGGATTCGAGGCCTGGCAGGGTCGTCGACATATGAGCATCGACCATGCGACAGCTGGTCGTTTCGTATAATCAGCACCTGCCCTTTATGCAACCCAAATTTCAGAGTGTAATCGCTGTTTTCGGAGGCGAGCCGGATGAGATACGCCGCTGCGTCAATCACCCGTGCGTCCATACGACGCGAGTATTCCCAGTCAGCCGTGATATCGAGCGTGAAGCCGCCAACAATATCTCCGTCTTCGCGACGAAGAAACATCGGCCCAATGTGTTGATACTGCCTACCCGAACGCGTACTAGTAGATCGGCGCCTGAACGCATTATCGGCGAGCAAGGACCGAGCAAGATCAGGATGATCCTCGCTCAGTGCTCGAAATGCCGACACGCTATCGAACAGAATGGACTCCCCACCGAGAGCCGCAGATTCTCTACAAAAGAGGATCGACGTCTTGATGGTGCCTATAGGTAAATAGGAACCATCGGTATGAAGCGGCACGTCTGTAGCGCCGTTGAACACGACATGGCTGCCGCTCGACAGACCTCCAACCTGGTTAATTCCCGATGATGCTATGCCTTCTGCATGCTCAAGCCGGTTGAAATCCGACTGGTACATTGGGCCCAAGCCGTAAAGTGCGGCCATGCGGTCAAAATCAGACGCATCGAATCTCCATTCCCCCGAAACGATCGCGAAACCAAACTGATCAATATGTCGACCAACCGCTGCCGTATCATCCACCTCAAGAACCTGCATTGACCACCCATTGAATCGGCTTTGCATACCTATCCCATATAAAAAAGTTAGTTTAGAAGCGCTTGCATGGATTGCCTCATGATCGAAAACCATTAATTGAGTGCTCGTTCGCTTTCGTAGGCTCCAAAGGCCAAGCACGCGAGTACCGACTCTATTTACACCCCTCTGGAATAAAGTCCCTGCTTGGTCATCACGCTGTCATGTGTCAGCTGAGCCGGTGACGGAGCATCTGATTTTTCTAGCTGCTCTCCCACTGCCCCCGGAATCCCTTGTCAAGATATTTTCCATAGTACGTCGCTTCCGCTATTGAATTGGGTGGAACATTCATGCCCATCAAACTAATTTCAATCCCTGAGACCTTTATTATTAGGGCATGACCATGCTCTAGTGTACTGTTTTCGAAAAAATCAGCCACCAACTAACGGAAAATTCAAATCTTAT
>NZ_ATDK01000038.1 GCF_000444135.1 Pseudomonas avellanae BPIC 631 | reverse complement strand
CCGATCTTTGCGATATTGCTATGAAAGCGTCATAGCAATGGCCTGCGCTTTTCTGTGGCTACCAATGTGAAACGGGAACAGACCCTAGGGCATAAGGTTCAAAAAGCGCTTTCTCGGACATTTCGTTCAATTTCCGCAGTGGGGATTGCGCTTATGATTACGATCAAAATCTAAAATGTCAACGCTTTGATGTTGGTCGACATCAAAGTGCGGGGCGCCAGCGCTCGGGTTTTACGGGGCGATCAGGCTGAGGGAGGGCAAATGGCAGGCACGCCCAGGCCGCCTGCGCTCTGGCGGGAGCGCGGCTGCAGTGATGTTCGGGCAGCGGAGGGCGTTTGGCGGGTTATGGCGTCAGCAAAAAAACAGACATCGGCTGGAGTACCGACTCGGCTGAGACCACCGATGGCTCTGCCGTCTTTCTGTCGATCGCCAAGGATGCGAAACCGTGTGCAGTGCTCCAGGCAAGAAACGTGCGCTGTTCAAGCAATGCTGGCTCAGGTTCGCTGCCGTGTTTCGCTATCCAGGCCGTGCGCAGCGACTGGCGCAGCAGTTGCAGCGTGGCCTCGCCCGAGCTGACGAGTCTGGGCAGCGCGCGGTTGACGCCTGCCATGCCAAACATCAGCCGGAAGTGCTGAGGGTGTTTTTGGGCGAAGTTCACATAGCCCATTCCGCAGCCCAGGACGGGATTGCCCAGCTCAAGCTGCGCGGCCTGAATGGCATCGACCATGCGCTCATAGCCATCGGCCACGACCTCTGCCAGCAGGTTTTCCAGGGAGCCGAAATGGTGAGCAGGCGCAGCATGGGAAACATTCGCACGTCTGGCGCATTCCCTTAGCGAGACGCTACGCACGCCAGCTTCCCCCACAATGTCCCATGCCGCCTGGCGCAGAACGGCAGGCAGATTGCCGTGGTGGTAGGTTCGCGGGGTGTCTGAGGACGGCATACAAAGCTCCCAGTCATGAAATAAAAGTTATACGCCCATCGGAACAGCCTATCTTGTCAGTGACAAGATAGGCTGTTTTAATGACGCCAGATCTTGTGGCTGACGCGGAAAATACCGATGAGTAAATTCACCAACACGCTTCGACTGATCACACTGCGTGGCACCTTCACGCTGGCCAGCCGCATTCTACCGGGCATTACCGGAAGATACCTTGCCCGACGTTTCGTGAAACCTCAGGCCGCCGGACGTGCCAGGGCTGCAGCTATTCTGAACACATCGAAGGATGTGCAAACCGGCATGCTGGAGCTGGACGGTATAAAAATATCCACTTATGTATGGGGCGACCCGGCGCATCAACCCTACGTGTTGTTTTCGCATGGGTGGTCAAGTTACGCGATGCGTTTTGCCGAGTGGGTGCCTTTACTGCAATCGATGGGTTACGCAGTGGTGGGTTTTGATCAGCCGGCCCACGGTTTGAGTGGCGGTAACATCAGCCACATGACGCAATTTGTGAAAGTACTTCGGCACGTTGGCCGCCACTTTGGAAAACCCGCGGCCGTGATTGGCCACTCGATGGGCGCCTCAGCCACTGTATTCGCCCAGGAAGAACAATGGCGTCCCGAGCGCTTTGTGTTGATTGCACCGTTTCTGGTGGCCGCAGAGGGTGTATTCAAACAGTTCGACAGCGTGGGTATTGCACACAAAGTTTTCGTCCCATTTGAAGCGTATGTGCATTCGCTGGCGGGCGAGCGCTTTGCGGACTACGACGCTTCGCTTCGACTGCCGTTATTCGATCGCCCTGCGCTGATTATTCACGACCGCCGTGATCGTGAAATTCCATGGGAAAAGGGCGCTCGTTTTGCAAAGCTCTGGCCGGGCGCGCGCCTCTTCACAACGGATGGGCTGGGCCATAATCGGTTGATCGATCACCCGTCGGTGATTGACGAAGTAATGAAGTTTCTGGCGCCGGATAACCAATCGGCAACGCCGGATGCACCTGAGCGTTAATGTTTTTAGGGTGTTTCCAAGAGGGGATTAACGCAGCGTATAGCCCAAGCTTGCCTACAGGATGTAGATCGTTACTGGGCGTCATTGCGCCTCTAACCTCTCATACCACTGCGCATACGGCGTGTTCTTCACCTTGCGCCGGTTGAAATCCTCGGCACCGTCTGTCCACCAGACCTCCCCGCGCTCCCCCAGTGCGACCTTGGCCTTGTTGACGCCGGCGCGAGCTGTCTTCAATGCCGCATCATCTGCGCCAGCCTTGGCATTCTTGACCGCGCGCCGCGCAGCCATCAGTTCGTCAACCAACTGCTGACGAACGTCTTCGCTCAAAGAAGGATTGGAGCAGCGCCAGAGCTGTTCCTTGACCACAAAATAGCGACCGTCCGGCGTGGTCGGATTCACCCTACTGATAACCCCGGGCAACGGCTTCAGCGCCAATCAGCCCAGTGACTCGTCCGGCGAGCACGTCAAGCCCGAATGGCTTGGTCAGCACTTGCGTGCAGGGCCGCAGGTGGCAGTCGTCCAGCACGGAGCTTTTTGCGTAGCCGGTGATGAACAATGTCGGCAGACCGGGTCGGCAATCGCCTGCGGCATCGGCCATTTCGCGGCCATTCATGCCGCCCGGCAGCCCTATGTCGCTGATCAGCAGGTCGATGCGGGCGTCGGATTGCAGAATCTGCAACCCGGACTGAGCATCGGCTGCTTCCAGGCAGTTGAAGCCCAGCCCGGTAATCACTTCGGCAACCAGCATCCGTACGGAGGGTTCGTCATCGACGATCAGTACGGTTTCGCCGGTGTGATGCGCTGGCTCTTCGACGACTTCAGGTTCGGCCGCGCGTGGAGTGCTTTCGGAGGTATGGCGCGGCAGATGCATCACCACGCTGGTGCCCTGGCCTTCAACCGATTCAACCCGGATCTGCCCGCCGGACTGGCGCACAAAACCATACACCATCGACAGCCCCAGGCCAGTACCGGCACCAATGGGTTTGGTGGTGAAAAACGGCTCGAAGGCCTTGGTGACGATCGCCGGGCTCATGCCACTGCCGGTGTCGGTAATACGGATGCTCAAGTGTTCGCCGGCAGGAATACCGTGGTCCGGGTCGTTACACTCGGCGAGCGAAGCATTTGCGGTTTCAATGATGATGTGCCCGCCATTGGGCATCGCATCACGGGCATTCAGGCACAGGTTCAGCAGCGAGCTTTCAAGTTGGGCATGGTCGATCAATGCTGGCCACAGATCATTCTGGGCGACCACTTTGATGTCTATTTCCGGGCCGACCGTGCGCGCGATCATTTCTTCCATGTCATGAATCAGTACGTTTACGTCGGTCACTCTCGGCGACAGGGTCTGGCGCCTGGAAAAGGCCAGCAGCCGGTGAGTCAGTGACGCCGCGCGACGTACCGCGCCCTGTGCGACTGACACATAACGGTCCACGTCACTGACGCGTCCCTGATCCAGTCGTTTGGTAATCAGTTCCAGGCTGCCCGAGATACCGGCCAACAGGTTGTTGAAGTCATGTGCGATGCCCCCCGTCAATTGCCCGACGGCGTCCATTTTCTGCGAATGGCGCAGGGCATCCTCAATCTGCTCACGCTCGAAAACGGCCTGCTCGATGCGTTGTTCCAGTGTCTGATTGAGTTCGCTGACCGCTTCTTCGGCTTTCTTACGTGCCGTTACATCGATGGACGAGCCGATCAGGCCGATAACGTCGCCGTTGCGATCGAGCAGCGGTGCCTTGGTGGACAACCATACTGCAGCGGAGCCATCCGCCAGATTGACCTTTTCTTCTATCTGTTCACTGATGCTGTTCTGCATGATCCGCCGATCAGTCTCCATGAGGACGCGCGCCTGTTCCTCATCATCCAGAAACTCCAGATCAGTCTTGCCGATGAAGAATTCCGGCGGTTTGCCAATCAGTTCGGCGGTGCCCCGGTTGGCGACGAGCATTTTGCCTTCCAGATCCTTGGCATATACGACACCGGGGACCGCAGCGGTGAATATTTGCAATAATTCGTTGAGGCGGTCTCGCTCTGCCTCGGCAGTGCGTCGGCTGTCTATGTCGAGCAGCACACCAGGGCTGCGAATCGGCTTGCCCTGAGCATCACGCTCGATCCGGCCACTGGCTTCAACCCAACGATAAACACCGTCGTGATGAAGCACTCGATACTCGCACCGATAGGTCTCGCCGTTGGACAGCGCTTCCTCGATATCCTTGTCGACCCTAAGCGCGTCGTCCGGGTGAATGGACGCGGTCACCAACGCCAGCGGCAACCCTTTGGCGCACAGCTTGGGGCACAAACCGAATGTACGGGCAAATCGTTCGTCGCCTGTCAGTTGATCCGCAATGATGTCCCACACCCACGTGCCGGCAACAGCGCCTGAATCCAGGGCAAGTTGCAGCCTTTCAGCCGCTTCATGCGCCGAGGGACGGGGTACTTGAGGGGCAAACGATCTGCCGCCAGAAATATCATTGCTCATTACTATCAACCCACTTGAACGCCTGGTTCACAAAGCATCAGTGTTAGGGCAGCGCCGCGGCCTGAAAGTTGTACAAAATTTATTCTATTTTGCGCGAGCGTCCATCCAGCCGATCAGTGACACCCGATCATTCTATGGTTTTGAACGATGAATGATATTAAATTAATATCATTTCTGTTGTTTGCCGTTGTGTGATCTTCAAGACAGGCGGGGGGTTGCGTCGTAGCGAGCGTCGGATTTGCATGCGGTGACGGCGTAGCGGCGTAGCGGGTGATGCGGGCGGCGGTGATCCGCCCTGGGTCCGCTTGTTGACGGGTGGGGATCGCGTTAAGGCGCCAGCCTGATTCAATCGGCTGGCGCCTGCTGCTGCTGCGTCTAGCTCTGGGCGACGGGTGTCGGCATGTTCGCCGCCTGCACGGGCGACCAGCGGGTCATTGCATAAAACAGCGCACCGCCGAGGATGCAGCCGGTGAACCAGGCGAAATTGGCAATCGGCTTGAACCACTCGATGAAGGTGAAGCACAGGCCGACCAGCGCCGTCAGCAGCAAGGCTTTGACGGCAATCCAGTTGATGCCGTTGGTGTACCAGTAACGGCCGCTCGGCGTGTCGTTGAACAGCGCGTCAACATCGATCTGCTGTTTCTTGATCAGGTAGTAATCCACCAGCAGGATGCCGAACAGCGGCCCGATGCAGGCTGCCAGCACATCCAGTGTGTAGTGGATCACTTCCGGGTTGTTGAACAGGTTCCAGGGCGTGATGAAAATCGACGCCACGGCGGCAATCATGCCGCCCGCGCGCCAGCTGATGCGGCTGGGGGCCACGTTGGCGAAGTCGAAGGCCGGGGAGACGAAGTTGGCGACGATGCCGACGGTGGCGGTCACAAAGGTGAACGCGCCAAGCAGCACTGCCGTGGTGTTGTCGATGCGTGCCACGGTGGCGATAGGGTCATGGATCATTTCGCCGAAGATCGGCAGGGTGCCCGAGACAATCACCACCGTCACCACCGTCACCAGCGAGAACGCCAGAAAATTCACCGGCAGGCCCCAGAAGTTGCCCCGGCGCACGTCCGCCATGCTGCGGCAATAGCGGCTGAAATCGCCGAAATTCAGGGTCGGGCCGGAAAAATACGAAACCACCAGCGCGATGGCCATGACCACCTGACCGAATGCAGCCCAGCCAGACAGTTCTTTTTCCGCCAGGGTAAAGCTGATGTTGTCCCAGCCGGCACGCCAGACGATCCAGCCAGCCAGCGCGAACATCACGGCGTACACGGCAGGGCCGGCCCAGTCGATGAAACGCCTGATCGACTCCATGCCGGTCCAGAACACCGCGGCCTGCACCACCCACAGCGCGAGAAAACCAAACCAGCCAAGCCAGGACAGGCCAAGAAAGGTCACGCTCTGGTAAGCGGCCAGGTCCGGAAAGAAACGCAGCACCACAATCACCAGCGCGCTGGACGCCAGGTAGGTCTGAATGCCATACCAGGCCACAGCGATCAGCCCGCGAATGATGGCCGGGATGTTGGCGCCGAAGACGCCGAAGGCCAGACGGCAGATCACCGGGTAGGGCACGGCGGCTTGCTGGCTGGGTTTGGCGACCAGGTTGGCAATCACCTGAATGATGCAGATGCCGACCAGCAGGGCGATCAGCACCTGCCAACTGGCCAGGCCAAGCGCGAAGAGGCTGGCGGCAAACACGTAACCGCCGACGCTGTGCACGTCGCTCATCCAGAACGCCAGAATGTTGTACCAGGTCCATTTCTGCGGCACAGGCCCCAGGTCGTCGTTGTGCAGGCGCGGGCTGTATCCGGCCGGGCGTTGGTCTGTCATTGCATTACTCCCTAGATGAGTCGTGACGGGATCGGGGTACGATCGATGGTATTTTTGTATACGATCGTGTACGCAAAAGCTGTGCCAGACGATTTTTACCGGTTTTGAAATGAACGCAGCCGTTGCGGGCTGGCCATCTTCGAAGCAAGCGCTGTTGTATCAGGCAAGTTGGCCGTACCAGTGAAGTGCACGTAAACAGGGCGCTTTTGCTCGTTAGCGGTGCGATTTCGTGTATTTTCGAGTACAGGCCTTTTATTGCTGCATTGAAAAAGCACTACTCATCAGGCTCTGCATCGGGCACTATTCTTGTATACGATCTGTACTGCCAATACGATGTGACGCCATGACCCGACCTTCCAGCGCTCCTTTGTTTCTCACACCCGCTGCCGATGAAAAAGGCCGGGACGAACAGATTTATCAACATGTACTGGAAGCCATCGTCGAGCACCGGCTGGCACCTGGCACGCGGTTGCCGGAAGACGCGCTGGCCGAGGTCTTCGAGATCAGCCGAACCGGCATTCGCAAGGTCTTGCAACGGCTGGCGCTGGAGCGGCTGGTGACCTTGCGTCCCAAGCGCGGCGCTGAAGTGGCGCAGCCCTCGGCGCAGGAAGCGCAGGATGTATTGGGTGCCCGGCAATTGATCGAACCAGCGCTGATGGCGGATATCGCAGCACGGGTCAGTGGCCAGCGTCTTGAGACACTGCGTGCGCTCTGTGATCAGGAGCACGAGGCGCAACATGCTGGCCGGCACAGCGAAGCCATTCAGTTGTCGGCACGTTTTCATGTGCAACTGTGCGCGCTGGCGGGCAATCAGGTGTTGACCGAGCAGGTCGCGCAGCTCACCACGCGCTCTTCGTTGATCGTCGCGGTGTATGGCTCGCGGCGCAGCGTTGGCTGTGATTGCGGCGATCATGTGGACTTGTTGGCGCTGCTCGAAGCCGGGCAGGGCGAGCCGGCGCGTGAATGGATGGCTGAGCACTTGCGGCGTATTCGCGCCAGTCTGAATGTGGACGAACCGGTCAGCGAAACAGTGGATTTTCATAGCATTTTCAAGCAGCGCTGAAGGAGTTCCGGTGCGTATTCAAGTGATCAACCCCAATACCAGCGAAGCCATGACCCACAAGATCGGCTTGGCGGCGCAAGCCGTGGCGCGTTCTGGCACACAGATTATCGCCTGCAGCCCGGCCGATGGTCCGGTGTCCATCGAAGGGCACTTTGACGAGGCCATCGCCACCCTTGGCGTGCTGGAAGAAGTGCGCAAGGGCCGCGAGCAACAGGTCGATGCGCACATCATCGCCTGCTTTGGCGACCCCGGCCTGCTGGCTGCGCGTGAATACGCCAGTGCACCGGTCATCGGCATCGCTGAAGCGGCTTTTCACATGGCCAGTCTGATTTCCACCCGTTTTGCGGTCGTCACCACGCTGACCCGGACACGAATCATCGCCGAACACTTGTTGCAGCGTTATGGCTTTAGCGAACTGTGTACGTCGGTGCGCTGTATTGACCTGCCGGTGCTGGCACTGGAAGAAAGCGGGCCGGAGCTGATCGAACTGATGGCCGAACAGGCACGCATCGCCCGCGATCAGGAGGGGGCTGGAGCGATCGTGCTCGGTTGTGGCGGCATGGCGGATCTGGCCAGACAGTTGAGCGAAGCGATTGGCCTACCGGTGATTGACGGTGTGGCGGCGGCGGTGAAACTGGCCGAATCACTGGTGGAACTGGGGCTGAGTACCAGCAAGCATGGCGACCTGGCTGATCCGATAGGCAAACCGTTCAAAGGGCGATTTGCCTACCTGAGCCGGTAATATGCGTCCAGAAATGCGCTAACCGGGTAACGCTCCGCGTCACAAAGATCGGACGCAGAGCGTCCAGACCTGCATTCCCACGCTGGAGCGTAGGGAACGATATCCCCAGGGCCATCGCTCCTGCGCTGGAGCGTAGGGCAACGATATCCAAGGGGCTATCGCTCCCACGCTCTGCGTGGTAGCGCACTTCTGGACGCTCCGCGTCCGATCTTGAGAGGGCGACGCAGCGCCGTGCATGCACCTCACATCGCCGGCACGACACCTCCAACCAGCGCTTCGGTTTCCGTGTCAGGCACGAAAATCGTGCTGTCACCCGGCATCAGAATGACCTTGCGGCAGTCTTCTTCCTTCTTGTCGAACAGCTTGTAGCCCTTTGCTGCATCTTCCAGTGACATGCGATGGCTGATGATGGCTTCAGGCGCGAGCCGGCCCGCTTCGATGTGCTCGAGCAATTCAGGCATGAAGCGGTGCACATGCGTCTGGCCCATTTTGAAGGTCAGGCCCTTGTCGAAGGCATCGCCGAACATGAAGCCGTGGATGAACCCCGCATAAACGCCCGGCACACTGACCACGCCGCCGCGCCTGACCGCAGCGATGCACTGACGTAAGGCCTTGCCGCTGCTGCCCTCCAGTTTCAAGGTCGCCAGAATGGTTTCCGTCGTGCTGCCTTTGGCCTCGAAGCCCACCGCATCCACCACGCCATCGACGCCACGCATGCCGGGCGTCTGGCGGATGATGGTGTCGGCCGGGTCATCGTCGTCATCGAAATTGATCGGGATCACACCGTAGGTTTTCTGCGCGTAGGCCAGGCGATACGCGTGGTGATCGACCATGAAAATACGTTCGGCACCGAGCATTTTTGCGCACGCCGCGCTCATCAGTCCCACCGGGCCAGCACCATAGATAGCAACGCTCGATCCCGGACCGATACCGGCGTTGGTGACCGCCTGCCAGGCCGTCGGCAGAATGTCGGAGAGAAACAGCACTTTCTCGTCAGCCAGGGTGCCCGGCACCTTGAACGGGCCGACGTTGGCCTTGGGCACGCGCACGTATTCAGCCTGACCGCCAGGAATGCCCCCATACAGGTGGCTGAAGCCGAACAGCGCCGCGCCTGGCGGAATGGACTTCTTGTTCATGATTGCGCCGCGCCCGGTGTTGGTGGTCTCGCAGGCGGCGAACAAGTCTATGTTGCAGAAAAAACAGCTGCCGCAGGCGATGACGAAAGGGATCACCACGCGATCACCTTTTTGCACAGCGGTCACTGCCGACCCGGTTTCCTCAACGATACCCATGAACTCATGGCCGAAAATATCGCCATGCTCGACCGTCGGAATCTTGCCACGGTACAGGTGCAGGTCGGAGCCGCAGATCGCTGTGGCGGTGACTCTCAGGATGATATCGTCGGCTTTTTGTAGTTCCGGGTCTGGCACGCTGTCGACCTTGACACTGTGGGCGCCGTGGTAAGTCAGAGCTCTCATGATTAATCCTCAATCGCACCAGACGATCTGATCCGTTACTAAAGAGGAACCACGAGACTTTTGATGGTTCAGCACGATTAGCCGAAGCGGGACTAACGGCGTCGTCAGCTGCGAAATGCCGTCATGTCCTGCAACAGCATGCCCATCAGGCGATTGGCGCCGACGCTGAGCTGGCGGCCCAGGCGGCCCAGGCGGCTGATCAGGTGGGTCTGTGGGCTGCTGAAGACTTCATTCTGCAGCGGCAGCGCGCGCAATTTACCGGCCTTTATTTCTTCCTCCACAACGAAGGTCGGCAGCAGCGTGACGCCGCCCTGCACGGCGAAATGCTTGAGCATGGCGAACGTGCTGCAGGTCAGCGTCGGCTGCACCGTGATGCCCAGTTGATGCTCGGCTTGCAGAAGAATCTGGCGAATGCCGTAAGACACGGCAGGCAGCGCGACACGGTAATGTTCAAGCGCCTGCAGCGCTATGGGGTGTTGTTCCTGGGCCAGCGGATGATCGGGCGCAGTGATGACGCACACCGGCTTGCGCTGATGCGCGTGAGAGCGGATCTTCGGGTCGGCGGCGGGGTTGAAGACCAGGCCGATGTGCGCCTCATCCTCCACCACCTGACGAATCACTTCGTTGCTGCCGCAGACGTTCACGATCAGCTCGATTCGCGGGTACAGCTCGGAAAACCTGGCCAGCGGTTGCGCCAGACTTTCAAGAAAGCCTTCCCCAGACACCAGTGTTACCGAGCCGCTGTGCAGGCCTTTAAGCGCCTGAATCGAATCCAGCAGCACTTCCTGCTGAGTCAGCCGCTGGCGGTAATAGGCCAGCACCTTGTCACCTGCTTCAGTGGGCTTGACCCCACGGCGATGGCGCTCCAGCAGCGGCGAGCCGAGTTCCTGTTCCAGCTGGGCGATCTGCCGGCTCACCGCAGACGGCACTACGTTTAGATAGTCAGCCGCCGCCCGGACGCTGCCCAGTCGCACCGCTTCGAAGAAATACAGAATGCGTCGATCCTGAACGAGGCTCATGGGGTTTCCTGTGTTGCGCTAAAGGCAACATAAATTCGATTTTTGGATTATTGCTGAGAGGGGAGAGCGCTGTCCATACTCGGTTCATCAGCAAATCGCAGCCTTCACACGGCTGCCGGCATCCTTCCTGAACGCATACAAAACTAATCGAGATGCAGACATGACGTTGAAAACAGGTGTGATCGGATTGGGCAACATGGGCGGTGGCATGGCCGCGACGCTTGCAAGCAAGGGCTTTGATGTCAGCGGCTTCGACCTGTCGTCGGCTGCGCTGGCCCAGGCCGAGAGCAAAGGCGTCAAACCGGTTGCCGAGCGCAAGCAACTGATTCAGAGCGTGGACATCCTGATCCTGTCGCTGCCCAAGGCCGAGCATGTTGAGTCGGTGTGTCTGGGGGCAGGCGGTATCAGCGAATTCGGTCGCGAGGGGCTGATCGTGGTCGATACCACCACCTCGACGCCGGAAATGAGCCGCAAGGTGGCCGCCGAACTGGCGAAAACCGGCATCGCGTTTATCGACGCGCCGGTCTCGGGTGGCCCGAAGGGTGCTGCCACCGGCACCATGTCGATGGTCATCGGTGCTGAAGATGCCGACCTTGCCCGCGCCATGCCGGTGCTGGAAGGCATGAGCGGCACGCGGGTGCACGTCGGGCAATGCGGCGCGGGCAACGTGGCCAAGATCGCCAACAACATGCTTGCCGCCTGCCACCTGATCAGCACCGCCGAGGCCGTAGCGATGGCAGCGCGCGCGGGCGTCGACCCGGAAAAACTCCTGCAAGGTCTCAACGCGGGCTCCGGCCGCAGCGGTGCCACGCAAGTGATGTTCCCCACCTGGGTTCTCAACAAGGCCTATGACTCGGGCTTCACCATGGGCCTGATGCGCAAGGACGTGGGTCTTGCCAGCGACCTGGCGGACAGCCTCGACATGGACCTGCCGCTGTCGCGCGTGGTTGCGCAGTTGTGGCAAGCCAGCAGCGAGACCCTGGCGGACAACGAAGACTTCTGCGCCATCGTGCAACGCACCGATGCCGCCCTTTACGGTCACGGAGAATAACTGATGAGCACTGCAAATATCCTCGAACTGATGCGCCCTTACTGGGGCGATCGCAGTGTCATCGCCAGCTACGTCGGCGGTGCTTTCATCGAAGGCCACGGCGCGCCGGTTGAAGTGCGCAATGCCCACGATGACAGCCTGCTGTTGAGCTTTCCGGATGCCGATGAGTCGCTGGTCGAAGTGGCCGACAAGGCTGCCAAAATGGCGCAGCAACAGTGGTGGGCACTGACTGGCCAGGCGCGTGGGCGTGCCATGTATCAGGTGGGCAATCTGATTCGTGAAGAGCAGGAAAACCTCGCGCAGATCGAGTCCCTGACCGCCAATAAGCCGATCCGTGATGCTCGCGTCGAAGTGCTCAAAGTCGCCGAGATGTTCGAGTATTGCGCCGGTTGGGCAGACAAGCTGCACGGCGAGGTTATTCCGGTGCCGACCACGCACCTCAACTACGTCACCTACGAACCGCTGGGCACGGTGTTGCAGATCACGCCGTGGAACGCGCCGATTTTCACCTGCGGCTGGCAGATTGCCCCAGCCATTGCGGCGGGTAATGCAGTCATCCTCAAACCGTCGGAACTGACGCCGCTCAGCTCGCTGGTGGTCGGCGTGCTGATCGAGCGCGCGGGCGTGCCCAAAGGGCTGGTCAACGTGATTGCCGGTTTCGGCCATTCCATCGGTCAGGCGTTCATTGCCAGGGCCGATATCCGCAAAGTGGTGTTCGTCGGTTCGCCAGCGACCGGTCGGCACATTGCCGTGGCAGCGGCGCAGCGCTGTATTCCGGCGGTGCTGGAGCTGGGCGGCAAGTCAGCCAATATCGTGTTCGACGACGCTGATCTGGAGGTCGCCTTGCGCGGCGCTCAGGCGGCGATTTTCTCCGGTGCCGGGCAAAGCTGTGTCTCGGGTTCGCGTTTGCTGGTGCAGGAATCGATCTTCGAGAAATTCACCAACGCACTGGCCGTGGCCGCGACGCAATTCAAGGTCGGCGATCCCGGCGACCCGCGAACCCAGATTGGCCCGATCAACAACGCCAAGCAGTACAACCATGTGAAAAGCATGGTCGAACGCGCGCTGAAAGACGGTGCAAAACTGATTGGCGAGCAGGCTGATCCGATCCCGGACAGACCGGGTTACTACATCAACCCGACCGTGCTGGCAGGCACCAACGAGCTGCATTGCGCGCAGGAAGAAATCTTCGGCCCGGTGGTGGTGGCGATTCCGTTCAAGGACGAAGAAGACGCGATCCGCATTGCCAACGACAGCCGCTTCGGCCTGGCCGGCGGCGTCTGGACCCGCGACGTCGGCCGCGCTCATCGCGTCGCCAAACAGGTGCGGGCCGGGACGTTCTGGGTCAATGGTTACAAGACTATTCACGTCAGTTCGCCGTTCGGCGGCTATGGTGAAAGCGGTTATGGCCGCTCTTCCGGTCTGGATGCGCTGCGCGAGTACAGCGAAGTGAAAAGCGTCTGGGTTGAAACCGCCGCCAAGCCGGCCGCCAGTTTTGGCTACGGCGCGAGCCTGGAGTAAGTAAATGCCTATTTCAAAGACACTGATTGACGAAGCAACCGTCTGGCGCCGCACGATCCACGCTGCGCCGGAGCTGGGTTTTCAAGAGCTGAAGACCTCCGACAAAGTGGCTGAGCTGCTGACCGGTTTTGGCCTTGAGGTGCATCGCGGGCTGGGTGGCACCGGCGTGGTCGGCACCCTGCGCAACGGCGAGGGCCCGACTATCGGCATTCGTGCCGACATGGACGCCTTGCCGATTCAGGAACTGGGCGACAGCCTGCACAAGTCGGCTCACAAGGGCTGTATGCACGCCTGCGGGCACGACGGCCACACGGCGATTCTGCTCGCCACCGCCCGGCACCTGTCGGAAACCCGCCGGTTCGCCGGCACTGTTCACTTTGTCTTTCAGCCTGCCGAGGAAAACCTTGGCGGCGCGCAACGCATGATCGAAGACGGTCTGTTCGAGCGCTTCCCGATGGAAGCCATCTACGGCTTGCACAACTGGCCAGGCGTGCCAGCGGGCAAGGTGGTGATCAATCCCGGGCCGATGATGGCGTCGCTGGACACCTTCGAAATCACCCTGACCGGCAAAGGCAGCCATGCGGCCATGCCGGACAAGGGCAATGACCCTATCGTGGCGGCCGCCGAACTGGTACTCGGGCTGCAAACCATCGTCTCCCGGCGTCTGTCGCCGCTGGATTCCGCGGTGGTCAGCATCACCCAGTTCAATGCCGGCGAGGCTATCAACGTGATCCCGGAAACCGCGGTGTTGCGCGGTACTGTGCGCTGCCTGCAAACGCCGGTGCGCGAAAAGGTTCAGCAACTGATCGGCGAATTCGTCGAGCGTCTGCCTGTAGCGTTCGGGGTGCGTGGCGAACTGGTCTACAACGTCGGCTACCCGGTGACCGAAAACCACCCCGAAGCTGCCGCCACGATTCGCCGTGCAGCGATTGCGGCCGTGGGCGAAGCCAACGTGCAGTGGGGCTGCAACCCCTCCATGGCCTCCGAAGACTTCGCCTTCATGCTGCACGCCTGCCCGGGTGCCTACATATGGATGGGCGTCGATGGCGAAAAACCATCGGCAGCGCTGCACAACCCGTACTACGACTTCAACGACCAGGTGATTGAGCCGGGTGTCGCAGTGTGGACTTCGCTGGTGGAGCAGTGTTTGCCGGTGGGTTGAATGGCTCGTCTGCGCGCTTGATCTTGAGCGCGCAGCGCGTCAAATCTATGTTGCAGCACAACGTCAATCCTTACCCGCATTCACTGCCCATAAACGAAAGCGCTTTTTATCACGATTGTACTGACGACGCAGAGTGCGACGTAAGTGACGGAAACGGAGGCAGGGGGTTTGCCTACTTTGGCCCCATCAAAGTAGGTCGCCGAGGGGCGAAAAGGTGCCTTGAGTCGTAAACAAACATCACTGACCTTGCAGAACCGCAGTGTGACGCGGCGCCACATAGAGGACGCAGAGCGTCCAGAACTGCATGCCGACGCGGAGCATCGGCACGATAGTCAGTTAGATGTGTGCATAACGCTGGCGGTAGGCGGCAAATCAAGGGGCGGTGAGCAATTGCACTTCAATACTGGAAATGTCCGGCAGGCAGGTCAGCAGATGGTCGCGCAACTCCAGTACCCGCTGGCGCTTGAAACTGTCCTGTAACCAGACCAGGTAATAGGCGTCCCCGGTACCAACCGCCGAGTTGAACAGCAAAAACACCTGACCTTCGTTCAGATCATCAGCGACCAGAAACAGATCGCCAATCGACACACCATGCCCCCTGACCGCAGCCGTAATGCCCTGATCGAGCGTGTCGAACACTTTCCCTTTGCTCAACTTCACCTGACCAGCCAGGTCCATCCGGTTAAGCCAGCGCCGCCAGTCGCGACGGTCACTGGACGGGTGAATGAGTTCAGCCGCCTGCAAACGCTCCGTCCCCCACGGCTTATCACCCAAGGTGTCTGCCGAGCAGATCGGAATCAGCCATTCATCGAACAGCTTGCAGGTCTCCACCTCGGCGCCAAAGTTGCCATTACCCAACAGAATCGCGCAGTCGAAGGGCTCCGAGTAGAAGTCCACGCTGTCAAAGTCCATCCACACACTGGAGAGCTGGACCGGCAGGGCGGGCGCGGGTTGTTTGAAGGATTCCAGTGCGTGCAGCAGCCAGCGCATGGTCAGGGTAGACGGTGATTTGAGGCGCAAATTCGCACCCTGACCCCGGAAGGGCTGGCAAGCGTCTTCGATGATCCGGAAGCCGATCTTGAGCTGACTCGACAACCGTCGCCCCTCGTCACTCAACGAAAGCCGTGGGCCATTGCGTTCGAACAATCGGCAGCCGAGGGTTTCTTCCAGCGTACGGATATGGCGGCTGATGGCACTCTGGGTCAGCGACAATTCCTGCGCAGCACGTGTAAATGAGCATGATCGAGCCGCTACTTCAAAGGCTCTCAGCGCGTAAAGAGGCGGGATACGTTCAGTCATGTGATAACTAACCATGATTATTTGTCATAGTAGGTTACACCTTTTTCCATTTTTCCGCGCACGCGCTTGCGGTCAGAATCGCCGGTTCATCCACTGTCGTAAAAATTAAACAATAAGGCGGTGTTCTTATCTGCTGCGTGCGTGAGGGAATATGCTGCCCAAGTCCGAAATGCTGTTGCGTCAATCCGTTGTAAGGCACTTGCTGGAAAGTGACACCGCCCTGGAAATGGGCTGGAGGGTTCAGGCTTACAGGCAATTTGAACAGGTGCTGAGTGACAAGGGTTTCCCTTGCCTGTTTGGACGCCGTGCCAACAAGTCCGGAAGTTGTCTGCTGCTGTTCATCCCCTGTGAACATGAGCAACAAGCGCTTCGTGACGGCATGGAAGAGTACGTGAAGTTCGTCAACGACACGCCCCTTGAAGACCGTCTGTTCAACCCGCTGATTGTCATTTTCGAGAAAAACGATTTCAACAGCCTGGCTGAAGAACAGGCCTACGCGTGGGCCACGTTGCAACATTTGCATGACGGCGACCGATCGCCCTGGCCCGCCAAGGCCTGCACAGACCCTGAGGTGTTCGAATGGACTTATCACTTCGCCGGGCTGCCGATGTTCATCAACATGAGCTTCCCCCGTCACACCGCCATGAAAAGCCGCTCGCTGGGTGGGCACATCGTGTTTGTGGTCAACCCTCGGGAGAACTTTGACGAAGTAGCGAGCGCCGAGACGGAAAGCGGTCGTAAGGTCAGGGAAAAGATTCGTCAGCGCATCGCCGATTACAACAACGGCGTGGTGCCTGACACGCTGGGCTTTTTCGGTGATCGCACCAGCCTGGAGTGGAAGCAATACCAACTGTATGAAGAAGGCGGGCTTTCACTGTCCCGCTGTCCTCTGCACATCAAAGTCGACAAGACTGACCATTTGAATGAGCGTTGAGTACCCATGGATATATCGTTGCTGCTGATCTACATGTTCAGCGTGTTCATGCTGATCATTACGCCGGGCCCGGTGGTGGCGCTGATCGTCAACACCAGCCTGGCGTGCGGGCCCAAACGCGCGATGCTGACGGCGCTGGGCACCAACTGGGCGTCGCTGGTGCTGGTAATGGTCGCGGCTTTGATCCTGACGGGCACGCTGTCGGTGAGCGTCAGCATGCTCAACTGGATCAGTCTGGTCGGCTGTTTCTTTATCGCTTATCTGTCGGTGCAGGCGCTGGAGCAGGCGTTGCGTTATGCCCCGTCGCAGCCCGAAGCAGCGCCGGCGCCGTTACCTGCGCGCAGCCGGCACAGCGGGCTGGTGACCGGTTTTCTGGTGGGGATTTCCAATCCGAAGGACATTATCTTCTTCGTCTCGTTTTTCCCGCAGTTCATCCACGTCACCGAGTCGTTCAAGGGCAGCATTGCCTTGTTGTCGGTGCTGTGGATCATCATTGACCTGTCGATCCTGTTCGCCTACATCTTTCTCATGCGTCAGAAACTGGCCTTGAAGTACAAGCGCAAGATCGAAATCGTTTCCAGCGTGACCTTGCTGCTGATCGCGCTGGGCGGGATTTTCTATTCAGGTTCGACGCTGTTGAATCAGTAAACGCCTGGGCCGATCAGCACTCGATCAGGTTCACCGCCAGCCCGCCGCGTGAGGTTTCCTTGTACTTGTCATGCATGTCCGCACCGGTGTCGCGCATGGTGCGGATGGCGTGGTCCAGCGAGATGTGGTGCTCGCCGTCGCCGCGCAGGGCCATTTGTGCGGCATTGATCGCCTTCACAGCAGCAATCGCATTGCGTTCGATGCAGGGGATTTGCACCAGCCCGCCGACCGGGTCGCAGGTCAACCCCAGGTTATGTTCCAGGCCAATCTCTGCTGCGTTTTCCACTTGCTCGGGGGTCGCACCGAGAATCTCTGCCAGCCCGGCGGCGGCCATTGCGCAGGCCGAGCCGACTTCTCCCTGACAACCCACTTCGGCACCCGAGATCGACGCATTTTTCTTGCACAGAATTCCGACCGCTGCGGCGCTCAGGAAGAAGCGCACCACATCGTCGTCGTTGGCCGTGGGCTTGAACTTCATGAAGTAATGCAGCACCGCCGGCACGATGCCGGCTGCGCCGTTGGTGGGCGCGGTGACCATGCGCCCGCCTGCGGCGTTTTCTTCGTTGACCGCCAGGGCGAACAGGTTGACCCATTCCATGGCGCTCAGGGTCGAGCCGATCACGTTCGGGTTGTCGAGGTTTTGCAGGTTCTGGTGCAGGCGATAAGCGCGACGCCGCACGTTCAAACCGCCCGGCAGAATGCCGGTTTCAAGCAGGCCCTTGTCCACACAGGCGCGCATTGCCGCCCAGATAACCATGATCTTCTCGCGAATTTCTGCCTCGCTGCGCCAGACCTTCTCGTTGGCCATCATCAGTTCGGAAATGCTCATGCCGTGGGTCTTGCACAGTTTCAGCAACTGCGCGCCGCTGAAAAAATCGTAGGGCAGCACAGTGGTGTCATTGTCCAGCACGCCGCTGGCGGCCTGTTCGGCGTCGATCACAAAGCCGCCGCCTACCGAATAGTAGGTTTGCTCGTGCACTTCACCGGTCTTGCCGTAGGCGCACAGGGTCATGCCGTTGGGGTGGTAGGGCAGGCTTTCGTCGAGCAGGCACATGTCCCGCTCCCAGACGAAGGTGATGGCCTGCTCACCCGCCAGCATCAATTGGTTGTCGGCGCGCAAGGCGTCGATGCGTTGGTTGACCTGGCTGGGGTCGATCTGGTCTGGCCATTCGCCCATCAAGCCCATGACGGTCGCACGGTCGCTGCCATGACCGATGCCCGTGGCCGACAGAGAACCGTACAATCGCACCTCGATACGTTCTACGCTATGCAACCGGTTCTGGTTGCGCAGCTCGGTCACGAACAGTGCCCCGGCGCGCATCGGCCCGACGGTATGGGAACTGGACGGCCCGATGCCGATTTTGAACATGTCGAAGACGCTGATGGCCATCACGGAGGTCCTTCAAATGAGATGATGCAGAGGAGTTGCAGACTCCTTCTTTCTGGTCTTCATCTTTGGCTTGGACTGGCAAAACGACAAACGATTGTTGCTATGCAACGCTTTAGCGGAACTCTTCAATGAGCAGAATCTTCAACGCACAGATGCACGCCTGGTTACAGGTCTTTGCCTGTGCGGCCCGACATCTCTCTTTCACCCGTTGTGCGGAGGAGCTGCACGTCACCCCCGGCGCGATCAGCCAGCAGATGCGCCAGCTTGAGGAGCGTCTGGGTTTTGCACTGTTTCATCGGGTCGGGCGCGGGCTGGAGCTGACCGCCGAAGGTCAGCGCCTGGCAGTGGTCGCCAACGAGGTGCAGAGCCGCATCAGTGAAGAGCTGCGCCTGCTGTATTCCGGGCGTATCGGCGGGGTGTTCAAGCTGCGTTGCATTCCGTCATTCCTCAGCAAATGGCTGATGCCGCGCCTGTCGCGCTTGCAGGAAGCGTTTCCGGACATCCAGCTGCGGATCATCGCCGAAGACAGCAGCGGCTCGTTGCGTGACGACGATTTCGATCTGGCCATCGACCTCAATGACGGCAGCTATCCGGGGTTATCGACCACGCCGTTGCTGGAAGAGGAGCTGTTCCCGGTCTGCTCGCCAAGCCTGCTGGTGGGCAAACCGCCACTGGATACGCCCAGCCAGTTGGTGCACTTTCCGTTGTTGCACGACATTACTGCCTGGCGCGGCAGCTATGAATACGCGGAGTGGGAGTTTTACCTGACCGCCATCGGTGCGGATGGCATCGACGTGCGCCGCGGCCACACCTTCAACCGCAATCACCTGACCATCGACGCCGCGCGCATGGGCATGGGCGTGGCCATTGCCCGCAAGGCGCTGATTACCGACGAACTGGAACAAGGCTTGCTGATCGTGCCGTTCGGGCATCCGATCAAGGCCAGGAAAAAATACGTCCTGGCCTATCGCGAAGGTGCGCTCAGCACTCCGGCACGCCGCGCGGTGCATGATTGGCTGGTGGGCGAGGCGCTGGGGTAGTTCGATCCGGCTCATTCAAGCCGGATGACTTAATCAGAATCAGTGAAACATCTCGGCAATCAACACCGCGCCGATGAAGGTGCCGAAGTTGGCCAGGAACGACACCAGCACGATGCGCCAGCCCAGGCGGCGGAAGGCAGGCAGGTCCTTGGCAATCGACAGACCGGCGAAGGTCAGCATCGGCGTGATGACCGCCAGCATGTTGATCGAACTGGTCAGCCGCGCAATCTCGGCGGCCCACGGGCAAGCCGGGGAGGTGAGGAACATCGCCACCAGCGAGACCATGCACACTGCCGGGATCTTGCGGCCGATCAGGCTGCACAGCGCCTCGCCGACAAAGGCACAGAAAATCATGATGCCTATGGCGGTAAAGGCATCCGCTGACAAGGTCTTGTAGCCGACATAGTTGGCAATCAATGCCAGTGCGCCGGCGGCCAGCCATGCGCTGATCTTGCCCGACCAGCCCAGCTCCGGCACGTCCAGCGACACATCGCTGTGGCGTATGCCTTCCTCGCTCATGGACGCTTTGGTGGTGCGGCCGATCAGCGGCTCGAGCACGCGATAGCCCCACACCGCCAGCGGCAGGGAGATAAACAGAGTGAAGTAGGTGCCGATGGTGGTGGTGATCAGGTTGGACGCAGCGGCCAGGGTCATGACTTCCTTGGCGACCTCCGGCGTTTGCTGCGCGGCGATTGCACCTGCGGCGGCGGCCATCATGCTGCCCGAACCGATGCCCGAACCCATCGCCAGCGAGTTGGGGTGGAAAATCCCCAGGCTGGCGATGTAACCGGCGACGATGGCGATAAACAGCGCACCGAACAGCGTGCCGGTCAGGTATTCAGCGAGCACCCCGCGACCTTCCGGGGAGTCCATGCCGTAACGTTCACCGATGATTGCCAGGCTTGGCTCGCGGCCGACCGAGAAGGTCGCGCCAATCGCTTCGCGCTTGATACCGAGCATCAACGCCACCGGCAGGCCCAGGACCACGGTGCCGACAAAGTGACCGAACTCCTGAAACACCAGCGCCCATCCCGAGGCGAACACCACGGGCAGCGAACCGCCGACCACCAGGCCGAGTTTGGCGATGAAAATCAGCAGGGCGGGTTGCAGGATCGAGGCCGCACGCAGCTGGATGCCATGATCGATACCGATACTGCCCGGCAGGCGGCGGCTGGCGATGCCGATCATCGCACCGATCAGCAGCGCCCAGACCATGGGCAGCAACACCACTTTGCCGGGGCCCAGCGGAATACTGATCGCGCCGATCATTTCGGCAATGACGAGGATAACGGCGGCCCAGACATACAGTTTCACCATCGATGAAACGGCCTGATTGTCGCCCGACGCTGCAGCGTGTGAGTTTTGCATGATGATCCCCTTGCCTGCTGAATGGCCTTTTACAGGCCTTATCAATCGTTATTCTGTTTTTCAGGTCGGCGCAGTGACACGCCAGGGCAGCTTTGAAGTCCATGGAGTCATGGAGACCGTTATCCGGTCGAGTATTTTTATGAGGCCTGAACGTGGTTCAGGCCCAGGCTGCTTCGAGCCAATGCCAGCGGATCATCATGTGCGTTATTCGAAGGGATGAACCTTTGAATACAGCACCTTGCTGTCCACTCGCCATCGCAGTATGCATAGCGCAGGGGTGCACACCAATATTGCGAATTTTATTTATCGTTGCTTTAAACAGAACACAGAAAAAGCTGCACGGCCCTTGAAAGTGACTATCGTGCGACGCTCCGCGTCGCATGCCGTTCTGGACGCTCTGCGTCCTCTTTTTGCGACGCAGAGCGTCGCGAACTGTATTCCCACGCTGGAGCGTAGGGAACGATAACCTCAACTATCGTGCGACGCTCCGCGTCGTATGCCGTTCCGGACGCTCCGCGTCCTCTTTTTACGACGCAGAGCGTCGCGAACTGTATTCCCACGCACTCTCACCCGTTATGACTCATTCAGCCCCAGCACCTCGGCGCAGTCTTCCAGCGAGCGCCGCTGGGTGTCGGCGTACAGCGCCAGTTCATTAAGCGTCCCACGGCCCAGCGCCTGTTCAAAATCCTGCCGGTTCGAATTCGCTGCGTAGTGCGCCTGGGCGTTGTCACCCAGGTTGGACTGGAAGATACCTGCCGCGCTGACCGGCAGAAAGTCTTCATACACCAGCGGCTCGAAGCGCACATGACCTGCTTCGACAAGCTGCTCCAGCGTGCCGGATGCACGGGCCGCAACGCCCGTGTCAGTCGGGAAATAGCGAAAATACGCCAGACCCTGCGCACGCATTTCATCATGACTGTCCGGGAATGCCTGAAAGGCCTTCTCCAGCAGCCCCGCATAGCGCACGGCATTGGCCTCGTTGGGAAACTCACCCAGTTCCTCGCGAGCTTCATTCAACAGCCGGTCATACAACTCGCGGCCTTTGGGCGTCAGGGCCGCGCCGCGCTGCTCGATCTCGCCGAAGCGTGCCGAGTGACTGCCCGACTCACTGCCACCCTGACCGATGAAACTGATTGGCTCTTCCAGCGCCTTGAAGCTGGTCTGGCGCAGCAGGATCGGACACTGGCGACGTGGCGGACCTTCAACCACGGCCTTGGGCGGAATGCCCTTGCTGGGCATGCCGCTTTGCACGGCGTCGATATCCAGCGTGCGCGGCGTCAGGTGGTTGATGTGCGGGCCACGAAACGCCACCACATCGGCGATCAGGCGATGCTGGGCATTCAATTGTCGGTACTCGTCGAGCGAGACCGTCGCAGTGTGATGCCAACGAAAGGTCTCCAGCGCCTGCTGAATGAACTCGGCGGCGTCGGGCTCGTTCAATCCGCCGTCTTTCTCATGCTTCTCGATCAACGCCAAGGCGCCGGGCGTGAAGATCGTGCGCTTGGCCAGCACCTGACTGGCGAAGCCGCGCAGGCTGTCGCTCTCGATCAGTTCCAGGCGCAATAGCGAGGTGAACACTCGAAACGGACTGACCTGCAACGCCTGCTCGTGCACAGCGCGAAAGGCAGTCGAGTGAACCGGCACGCCAGCCGCGGTCAGGTCGTAGTAACCGACCGGCTGCATGCCCATCACCGCAAACAGGCGGGCGAGGGTGGCCAGTTCCTGCGCCGTACCCACGCGAATCGCGCCGTGACGCTCCATGTCCAGCCGCTGGATTTCGCCGGTCTGGCGCAAACTGTTCAGCACCTCGCTGTCGCGGCTCATGACCTGCGCGTTGACCTCGCTCACCAGTTCCATCAGCGTGCCGTACAGCGGCACTTCGTGCTGGTACATCTGCGACATGGCGCGGGAGAACCCGGCGCGAATCTGGTCGGGGTCGGCAAAGCGTGCAGTGCTCATCAGGGTGTTTTCTCCGTACGGGGTCAAGCCAGCGCCGCCAGGCAACGCTCGAAAATATCCAGCCCTTCATGCAGCACGTCGGGCTCGATGGTCAGCGGAATCAGCAGCCGGATAATGTGCCGCGACTTGCCACTGGGCATCAACAACAGCCCGGCGTCACGTGCCGAGCCCAGCAGTTCGGCGAGTTGTCGGGTGCCGGGTTTGCCATCCGGCGTGATCAGTTCGATGCCGCGCATGCAGCCCACGCCGGTCAGCCTGCCCAGGTACGGTGACAGGTTGCTCGCCTGCCAGGCGTTGTAGCGCGAGACAATGGCACTTTCCTGCTGTTCGCCCCACGTGGACAGGTTCTCGTCGGTCATCTGCGCCAGCGAGGCGAGGCCCGCGGCACAGCCGATCGGGTTGCCGGAATAGGTGCCGCCCAACCCACCCTTGGGCAGGTTGTCGATCAGCGCCTTGCGACCCACCACCGCACCGAGCGGAATACCCCCGGCAATGCTTTTACCGAGCAGAATCAGGTCGGGTTCGATGCCCAGCCGGGTGAACGCAAAGCGCTGCCCGGTGCGCCCAAAACCGGACTGGATTTCGTCGGCAATCAACACAATATCGTGTTCATCACAGAACGCTCGCAGCGCCTGAGCGAAGTCCGGCTCCATGGCCAGAAAACCACCTTCGCCCTGCACCGGTTCGAAGATGATGCAGGCCACATCGTTGACATCGATTTCGACACTGAACAGCCGCTCCAGCGCCTTGAGCGCCTGTTCGGTGCTCACGCCGTTGTCCTTGCTGGGGAACGGAATGTGGAATACCGGGCCAGGCAGCACACCGACTTTCTGTTTATAGGGCGCGACCTTGCCGTTGAGGTTCAGCGTCGCCAGCGTGCGGCCATGAAAGCCGCCGTCGAAGGCAATCACTGCGCTGCGACCCGTCGCGCCGCGCACGATCTTCAGGGCATTTTCCGCCGCTTCCGCACCGCTGTTGGTAAGCATGCCGCTCAGCGGATAGCTCACCGGCACAAATTGCGTCAGGTGCCGCATGAACTGGATATACGGATCGTGAGGCGTGGCATTGAAGCAGTAATGGGTAAGTTTGGCCGCCTGATCCTGAATGGCTTTGACCACCTGCGGGTTGCAATGCCCCAGGTTGAGCACGCCGATGCCGCCGACGAAGTCGATGTAACGCTTGCCGGTGGTGTCCCATACTTCGGCGTTGCGGCCGTGGGACAGGGTCATGCTGTGGACAAAGGAAATGGATTCGCTGATGTGTTCGCTCATCGGTCTGGCCTTGGCTACAGGTGATCGTACTGGTGGTGATCATGCTGGCCGTATCCAAACAAACATCGGACCTCGCCCGCAAACGAAATAAAATCACCGGGTCATTCCAATAATTCCCAATGTTGCGGCATTTAACGGCTTAAAAAGACAATAGTTCATTCCTAAAAGGAATCATGTTTTTCAAAAACGTCGTTTGTGGACGAGCCGCGTCCGGGTCGATACTGCTGTCATCAACGATTTTTAGTCCATGACAGGAGCATCAACATGGTTGCCGAGTTATTAGCACGTCTGGGCGTGGCGAGCAGTGCCCACACACAAGGGGACTATCCGGTTTACACCCCGATTGATGGCAGCCAGATTGCCTCGGTCACGCTGGAAAACAAGGTGCAGGTGGTGGCACGCATCGACAGCGCCCACAGCGCATTCCTGAAGTGGCGCACCGTACCGGCCCCGCGCCGTGGCGAGCTGGTGCGGATCTTTGGTGAAGTGCTGCGCGAGCACAAGGCCGACCTTGGCGAGCTGGTGTCGGTCGAGGCGGGCAAGATCACTCAGGAAGGTCTGGGTGAAGTGCAGGAAATGATCGACATCTGCGACTTCGCCGTCGGCCTGTCGCGTCAGTTGTATGGCTTGACCATCGCTTCCGAACGTCCTGGTCACCACATGCGTGAAACCTGGCAGCCGCTGGGTGTGGTCGGCGTGATCAGCGCTTTCAACTTTCCGGTTGCGGTCTGGGCATGGAACACCACGCTGGCGCTGGTCTGCGGCAACCCGGTGATCTGGAAACCGTCGGAAAAAACGCCGTTGACCGCGCTGGCGTGCCAGGCGCTGTTCGACAAGGCGCTGACGATTTTCGGTGATGCACCGGCCGCGTTGGCGCAGTTGGTGATTGGTGACCGTGACGCCGGTGAAGCGCTGGTCGATGACCCACGCGTGCCCCTGATCAGCGCCACCGGCAGCACCCGCATGGGCCGCGAAGTCGGTCCGCGTGTTGCCGCACGTTTCGGCCGCACTATTCTGGAACTGGGCGGCAACAACGCGATGATTCTGGCCCCCAGCGCCGATCTGGACTTGGCCGTGCGCGGCATTCTGTTCAGCGCCGTGGGCACTGCCGGTCAACGCTGCACCACGTTGCGCCGTCTGATTGTGCACCGTTCGATCAAGGACGAAGTGGTCGCTCGCGTCAAAGCGGCTTACGCCAAGGTGCGTGTCGGTGACCCGCGCGAAGGCAATCTGATCGGCCCGCTGATTGATCAACAGGCGTTTTCGGCCATGCAGAACGCCCTGACCAAGGCCCGCGACGAGGGCGGTCAGGTGTTCGGCGGCGAGCGTCAATTGCAGGATAAATACCCGAACGGCTATTACGTCACGCCGGCCATCGCCGAAATGCCGGGTCAGACCGAGGTCGTCCGTCACGAAACCTTCGCGCCGATTCTTTACGTGCTGGCTTATGACGACTTTGAAGAAGCCTTGCGCCTGAACAACGAAGTGCCACAAGGCCTGTCCTCGTGCATCTTCACCACTGACCTGCGCGAAGCCGAGGCTTTCCAGAGTGCAGCGGGCAGCGACTGTGGCATCGCCAACGTCAACATCGGCACCAGCGGCGCAGAAATCGGCGGTGCATTCGGCGGCGAGAAAGAAACCGGCGGCGGTCGCGAGTCCGGCTCCGATTCGTGGCGCGCCTACATGCGTCGGCAAACCAACACCGTCAACTATTCCCGCGAGCTGCCACTGGCTCAGGGCATAGTTTTCGACTGATCCGAACCGGGCGTTTTTCACTGACATTGCTGGAGTTTTTCGATGGTGCAGTTTGCTGAAGGCTGTCTGTGGGAACAATTGACTCCGCAACGTCCGCTGAGCCCGGTGCTGACCGGTGAGCGAAACGCCGACGTGTGCATCATCGGCGCAGGGTTCACCGGTCTGTCGGCTGCGTTGCAGTTGCTTGAGGGCGGCAAGTCGGTGTGCGTGGTCGAAGCGCATCAGGTCGGCCACGGCGGCTCCGGGCGCAACGTCGGTCTGGTCAACGCCGGGACCTGGGTCGCGCCCGACGAACTGGAGAAAACCCTCGGCAGCGTCGAGGCCAGCCGCCTTAACACTGCGTTGGGCGGGGCACCGGCGCTGGTGTTTGCGACCATCGACACGTACCGCATCGATTGTCAGGACACGCGCACCGGCAACCTGCACATGGCGCACAACGCCAAGGGGTTTGCGGATTTGAAAAGCCGCGCCGAGCAGTGGCAGCGGCGCGGTGCCAACGTCGAATTACTAACCGGCAAAGCCTGCGAAGATGCCTGCGGCACCGACAAGGTCAGCGGCGCGTTGCTGGATCATCGCGCCGGTACGGTGAACCCGATGGCGTATGTGTCGGGCATGGCGCTCAACGTGGTGGCGCGGGGCGGTCAGCTGTTTGGCGAGTCGCCCGTCAACGGGCTGCAACGCACGGCCGACGGCTGGAAGGTTTCCACCGCAACCGGCAGCGTCCGCGCCGAGAAAGTGATCATCGCTTCCAACGCTTACACCGAAGGTGAGTGGACCGATATCAAGGACCACATCTTTGCGGGCTATTACTATCAGGTCGCCTCGCAGCCTCTCAGCGGTGCGGCGCAGGCGGACATTCTGCGTGGCGGGCAGGGTTCATGGGATACGCGCACGGTGCTCAGCAACATTCGCCGCGATGCCCATGGGCGGCTGCTGTTGGGCAGCCTCGGCAATGCTGGTAATTACCCGCTGTGGTTCATTCGTCAGTGGGCGGATCGCGTCCAGCAGCATTATTTTCCGCAACTGGGCCGTGTCGAGTGGCAAAGTACCTGGACCGGCCGTATCGGCTTTACGCCAGACCACTTGCTGCGCCTGTTCGAACCTGCGCCCGGTTTGCTGGCCGCGACCGGCTTCAATGGCCGAGGCGTGACCACCGGAACGCTGGTGGGCAAATGCTTTGCCGATTACCTGCTGAGTGGCGATGCGGCGGCGCTGCCGGTGAGTTTTGCCAGCAACAACAAAAAGGTGTCGGCCAATGGCCTGCGCACGCTGGCCTACGATGCCGGGTTTACCCTGTACCACGCCGGGCAATGCCTGCGCGTCGTGCTCTGACGCAATCAAGCGTCAGGCTGTTCGGCTTTTGAGCCTCAACTCCGCACACAGCCCGCCCTGCGCCGAATTGCGCAGGTGCAGACTGCTTTCCAGTTTGCGCACGATCATATCGACGATGGCCAGGCCCAGTCCTGCGCCATTGCTGTGGCCTTGGCTGTAAAAGCGCTCAAAGAGGCGCGCCTTCTGTTTTTCGTCGATGCCCGGCCCTGCGTCTTCGACGGACAAGTGCGCGCTGCCGTCTTCCTGGCGGTTGAGCATCACGCGAATCTCGCTGGCAGGCGGGGCGAAGTTGAGCGCGTTGGTCAGCAGGTTCTGCAGCGCGATGGTGATGGCTGAGGGGTCGCTGTGGATCACGCAGTCATCGCCCGCTTCAAAGACCAGATCAACACGTTTTTCCAGCGCCAGCGGTGTCAGCTCGGCCATTTCTTCGCGCACCAGCGTGTTCAGTTCAAAGGTTTGCAACTGGCTGACCTCAAGGCGCGGCTCAAGCTGGGCCATGGTCAGCAACTGACTGGCCAGGCGGGCAGCGCGATCGACGCCGTGCACGAGAAAATCCAGTGCTTCCAGACGTTGCTCCGGGCTCTCCGCCTGGCGGGCGTTCTGGGCGTGAATGCGCAGGATGGTCAGCGGTGTGCGCAGTTCATGGGCGGCGTCGGCGATGAACCGTCGTTCGCGCTCCAGCACGCTTTCGATCTGGGTCAGCAGGCGATTGAGCGCGTGCTGCATGGGCTCCAGTTCCTTGGGCAGCGGGGCTATGTCGAGGGGTTCGAGGCTTTCAGCATCGCGTTTGCGGATGACCTCGGCCATCGACTGTAACGGGCGCAGGCCCCAGCCGATGGCCAGCCAGATTGCCACCACCAGCAACGGCACGCCGATCAGCGTCGGCCACACGGTGTGGCTGACAATGCGCTGGATCAGGTCCTGACGGACATCGTCACGCTCACCGACCCAGATCAGGAAACCCTGCTGTGGATCGGCCAGCAAAAAGCCGCACCACTCGTGGCCGTTTTCGATCAGGTCATGGGAGCCTTCTGCGACGGGTGGAGCACTGAGCAGGGGCGCTTCGGCCGAACGCACCAACAGCTCGCCCGAGGTGCGCCAGACCTGAAAGGTCAGCCGGGTTTCGTACGGGTGGGCAACGCCGCTGGTGCCCACCCGGCTCATGGCCTGATCGAACGCCTGATAAAGCTTGTCCAGGTCCTGTTCGCCTGCCGCTCGCTGGCTTAATACGCCTTGCAGCAAGCGGGCGCTTTGGGCCAGTTGCGCGTCATAGACTTCTTCGATTTCGTGATGGCTGTCGCGCAAGGCGAGCAGGCTGATGGCCAGGTTACCGAGCAGCAACAGCAGCAGGACCGGGACCAGAATGCGCGCACGTACCGAGGTCATGCCTTGAGCTCCAGAAGGTAGCCGACGCCGCGCACGGTGCGTATCAGCTCGGTGGACAGTTTCTTGCGCAGGTTGTGAATAAGCACTTCCAGGGTGTTGCTTTCGACCTTGTCCTGCCAGCCGTACAGAGTGTTGGACAGGCGCTCGCGGGTCACCACCTTGCCGGGGCGGATCATCAGTTGGTGCAGCAGTTGGTATTCCATCGGCGTCATCAGCACTTCGCTGCCCTGAAAACTGACCTGCTGCGACGCCGGGTCGAGGCTGATGCCGGCGTGTTCCAGCAATGGCTGCGCGCGCCCCTGGCTGCGCCTGAGCAGGGCACGCACGCGGGCCTTCAGTTCATCGACGTCGAACGGCTTGATCAGGTAATCGTCGGCCCCCGCGTCCAGCCCGGCGATACGGTCGGCGGTGCCGTCGCGGGCTGTCAGGATCAGTACCGGCAGGGCAAGTTCTTCGGCGCGCAACTGGCGCAGCAGGTCGAAGCCGTCCATGCGTGGCAGGCCGAGGTCGAGCAACAGCAGGTCGAAGGGTTCGCTGCGCAGGGCATGCAGCGCGCTAAGCCCGTCTTCCAGCCAGTCCAGCGTATAGCCTTCGGTATTGAGGGCCACACGGATGCCTTGGCCAATCGCACGATCATCCTCGACAAGAAGCAGGCGCATAGGGGTGGACCAATGAGTAGGGTGAGAAGGGCGCCATGATGCCGCCCGCGCGCAGTGCCGCGAAGCGCCGTGTGTCCGGGAAGATGTTACCAGCTGTTACGTATTAAGCTTTTCCTAAGATTGGTTTCGCACAGTAGGCGCTCCTTAACTGCCCGAGAGCATTTGCCATGCGTAAAGTTCTGCTGATTTCCCTGTTGTTGGCCAGCCCGTTGGCGCTCGCCGGCCCGCAATGCACCACCGCTGAAAAGTCCCAATGGCAGGATCAGGCCAAGTTCCAGGAG
Organism: Pseudomonas avellanae BPIC 631; assembly: GCF_000444135.1. Classification (GTDB taxonomy): domain Bacteria; phylum Pseudomonadota; class Gammaproteobacteria; order Pseudomonadales; family Pseudomonadaceae; genus Aquipseudomonas; species Aquipseudomonas avellanae. The sequence continues at coordinate 8,371 of NZ_ATDK01000038.1, read as the reverse complement.
CAGCTCAAGGCTCAGGGTTACGAGATCAGCAAGTTCAAGGTGACTGACGGCAACTGCTACGAGATCTACGGCTTCGACAAGGACAAGCGCAAGGTCGAGATCTATCACGATCCGGTCACCGGTAAAGCGGTCAAGACCGAGATCAAGTAATGAGTCGGGTTTCCCTGCGCCTGTGGGACCCGCTGGTCAGGCTGTTTCACGTCTCGATCGCGGGTGTTTTCGTTGCCAATTATTTCTTCAATGAAGCGGGTGACGACTGGCACGTCTGGCTGGGCTATTACGCGGTTGCCTGGCTGGCGGTGCGAGTGGTGTGGGGTTTCCTCGGGCCGACCAGCGCCCGCTGGAGCGATTTCTGGCCGAGCCCTGCGCGTTTGCGCGCGCATGTTCGCTCGCTGATAGACCGCAAGCCTATGCATCGGCTCGGTCATTCTCCGCTCGGCGCGCTGGTCATGGTACTCATGATGGCGCTGATTTTCGGCATGGGCCTGACCGGTTTCCTGATGGAGGAGGTCGATGCCCTGTGGGGCGCCGACTGGCCTTTGCAGACCCATGAAATCCTCGCCAATACGTTGTGTGCCCTGGTGGTGCTGCACATGGCCGCAGCCATCTTCGAAAGTTTTCAAGTGCGTGACAACCTGCCGTTGTCGATGCTGACAGGCAAACGACGTCCGTTGCCAGAAGATGACCATCGCTGAACCCCCATCCTTGTCCTTCACTACAGTGATGCCTCCTGATGCGTGTTATTTCCCGAAACCTGACTGCATGGAGCGCAGGCCTGATTGTTGTAGCGATTTTTCTCGGCGCATGGCTCAGTCATCCGCTGCACCGTATTTCCGGCTTTGCGATCACCCCGGCACCGGCTGGCACCGAGAGCCTGCCACCCAAGGCTTCCTATAGCTCGCGCTTTGCATCCTCTGACCTGAACGATTTCGTGCACTCGTCAGCGGTGACGGCGTTGCCCGGCGGCGACCTGATGGCGGTGTGGTTTGCCGGTTCCCGCGAGGGCGCAGGCGATGTGGAAATACGCACCTCGCGCTTCGACGCGCAGGCCGAGGAATGGGGTGGCGAGCAGGTTCTGGCGACCCGCGAATCCACCCAGACCGGCACCGGCAAGTACATCCGTAAGCTCGGCAACCCGGTGATTGCGCTGGCCCCGGACAACCGCCTGTGGCTGTTCTATGTGTCGGTTTCGGTCGGTGGCTGGGCGGGCAGTTCGGTCAGTGCGATGGTCTCCAGCGACATGGGGGCCAGTTGGTCGGCGCCGCGACAACTGGTGACCTCACCGTTTCTGAACATCAGCACGCTGGTTCGGGGTGCGCCGGTGTTTCATGCCGACGGCTCGATCGGCCTGCCGGTGTATCACGAGTTCCTCGGCAAGTTTGCTGAATACCTGTACCTGAGTGCCGACGGCGAGGTGATCGACAAATTTCGCATCAGCCGAGGCAAGAACTCCCTGCAACCAACTGTCGTGCCACTCGACGGGCAACGCGCGGTCGCCTTGCTGCGTTATGCAGGCGAAACCTTCCACCGCGTGCTGGCGAGCCGCACCGAGGACGGCGGGCAGACCTGGAGCGAGCCGTATCCGTTGGCGCCGAGCAACCCCAATTCTTCGCTGTCGGCGGTCGGTGTGCCGGGCAAGGGCCTGCTGGTAGCGCTCAATGACCTGCGCGAAGGGCGCTTCAAACTCAGCCTGTACAGCACCGACGAGCAGATGAAGGTCTGGCGACCGCTGCCTGATCTGGACAAGTCGCCTGATCCGCTGGGTACTCCGTTTTCTCTGGAAGCTTACAAAGAGGTCATCGGTCAGGGCTTTCGGGCTTCCAGTGGCGCACTTCGCCAACCGATGGAAGCAGAGTTTCTGAGTAACCTGGATCAACGCGTCTGCGCGCCCCAAGGCTGCGATTTCGAGTACGAGTATCCGTATTTCATACGTAGCCCGGACGGCCTGTATCACTTGGTCTACTCGTGGAATAACACCTTTATCAAACATGTCAGCTTCAACGAGGCCTGGCTGGCGGAGCAGCTTTTATGATCGCTTTGGGATTGGCTCATCTGGCATTTGCCTGGACTTTATTTGTCGTGTTCGCCCCGCTGACCTCATCGTTATGGTGGCGCTGCGGCATGCTGGCGGCGGCGTCGCTGTTGAGTGTGGTCTCGGTTGACGGCCTGTCGATGGCGTCCTATGCTCGCAGCCTGACCGACGACCTGGCGATCAGCAGCCTGGTGGTGCTGGGCTGGCTGACTCTGCAGCGGCTCGGCGTGCTCAAGCCCATAGCGCCATCCCGCCGTTGGGTGATGCTGCTGGTGTTTGCCGCGCTGGCACTGACGCTGTACCCGGCAACGCTCGGCCTGACCTATTTCGACCCCTACCGCTGGGGTTACAACCCGCGGCCGATGATCATCATTGTTGCGGTCATCGCGCTGGGGCTGATCTACCTGCGCAATGTGCTGGCCGTGGCGATGCTGACCGTTGCTACGCTGGCGTTCACGTTCAGAATCAAGCCGTCGGAAAACTATTGGGATTACCTGATCGACCCGCTGCTTGCGCTGTATTGCTGCGGGGCTCTGCTGGGCCTGGCTATCCGTTTTGTTTATCGCCGGGCAATGGGGCAGCGCCGTTCGGCTGCGCTGCCTGCCGGCAATGTGTAGAGGAAGAACAATGAGTTGGTTGCAATCGCGACGCCTGCGCTACTGGCTGGGCGCGGTCATGCTGGTGTTCCTGCTGTCGGCGTTACTCCGGGGCGTGTTTTTCTACGGCTTTTCCGGCGTCGAGCCGGGCACGCTGTTTACCCACAGTGAAGTTGCGCAGACCCTGGGCATCGGCTTGCGCTTCGACCTGCGTCTGGCGCTGTTGATCGCAATGCCGGTTGCGCTGCTGCTTTGGCTGCCGCGCTGTAACCTGATCAATGTGCCTGCCCTGCGCTGGGTCGCACGGGTTTATCTGATTATTGCGCTGGCGATTCTGACGATGATTCATGTCGTCGACTTCGGCCACTATGCCTACCTCGGTGTGCGGCTCAACGCCAGCGTGATGCGCTATCTGGAAGACGCGCAGATCTCCCGCGACATGCTCTGGCAAACCTACCCGGTGGTGTGGATCACGGTCGGCTGGCTGCTGACGGTCGTCGCGCTGGGCTGGGCGTTGCTCAGGCTTGAACGCGTGACGCTGAACCGCCAGGCGCGGCCGATCAAACGCTGGTCGGTGGTCTGGGGCTCGGCATTGATGGTCTGCGCGACCTTTCTCGGCTTGTTGGGCCGGTTCGAGAATCTCAACCTGGAAAACCCCGTGCCGCTGCGCTGGAGCGATGCGTTTTTCTCCGGTAACAGTCAGGTGGCTGCGCTGGGGCTCAACCCGGCGCTGTTTTTGTACGACACGCTCAAGGTTTCCCAGTCGCACTTCGACGAAGCGAAAGTGCGCGAGCATTACGAGGTGGTGGCACGTTATCTGGGCGTTCAGCAGCCCGATGCACAGGCGCTGAACTTCAAGCGTCAGCAACCTGAGCAGCCTTATCGACTGCCCGGCGAGCGGCCGCCGAACGTGATGTTCGTGATGCTCGAGTCACTCGGCACCAGCGCGGTGGGTGCCTATGGCAACCCGCTCAATCCAACCCCGAATATCGATCATCTGACCACGCAAAGCTGGTTCTTCAAGCACTTCTATGTGCCGGTGACCGGCACCGCGAAAACCGTCTGGGCGAGCATTACCGGGGTGCCCGACGTCACCCGGCAGGAGACCGCAACGCGCCACCCCTTGCTGACACGCCAGAACACCATCATCAATGACTTCAAGGGCTACGAGAAGCTCTACATGATTGGCGGCAATTCCGGCTGGGCCAACATGAACGCGCTGATCCGCCGCAGCATTGACGACGTGCGCCTGTACGAGGAACGCGACTGGAAGTCACCGCAGGTGGATGTCTGGGGGATTTCCGACCTCGACCTGTTCAAGGAAAGCGACCGGATTCTGCGTGCGCTGCCCGCCGACAAACCGTTCTTTGCCTACGTGCAAACCGCAGGCAATCACCGGCCTTTCACCATTCCCAAGGACAACGACGGTTTTCAGGTCAGCGACAAGACGCTGGAGCAAGTTCAGGCTGCCGGTTCACGCAGCGTGGAGCAGTACAACGCCGTGCGCCTGCTGGACTTCAATATTGGACGGTTGATGGAACTGGCCAAGGCTGGCGGCTATTACGAGAACACCATCTTTGTGCTGTTTGGCGACCACAACACGCGTATCAGCCAGATTCCGCACATGGCACCGGCGTTCGAGCAACTGGGGCTGGAAAGCAACAATGTTCCCATGCTGATTCACGCGCCCGGTTTATTGGGCACACGGGTCATCGATGAAGCGGTCGGCCTCACCGATCTGCTGCCGACGCTGGCAGGCATGGCCGGAATGGAATTCACCAGCGGTACGATGGGGCGCGACATTCAGCAGCCTGCTCCGGAGGGCGAGCGTGTTGTGCCATTGGTATTGCGTGAGGGTACGTTCCCGTTGATCGGCGGGGTCACGCGCCATTACCTGCTGCAGATGGAGCACGATGGCAGCTCGCCGACGCTTCACGACCTGGCCTCGCCAACGCCGCTGGACAACGTGGCCGAGCAGAACCCGCAAGAGTTCGAGCGCCTGCGTGACCTGACCCGTGGCCTGCATGAAACGTCGCGAATGATGTTGTACCAGAACGTGCGCTGACCAATCGGACAGGTTTTGGGGCAAGCGCAGTGCGCAAGCCATCCGTTGGGGACGGGTGCTTGCGCAGTGCTGGACTCGGCACGCGATGATGTTAAAGTGCTTGCCACTGTGATCCGCATCTTTACGAAACACGTACATCGGCCGGTTTTCGACTATTGTCATTGAGTCGATATCAGATTTATCCGGCGATGAAAAACCGCCACTGTGCAGCGCTGGCGGTTTTTCGTTATGCACTACGGTGTTTCGTCGCCAATTCCGGAAAAGCCTGTCGGATTCTGCGTTGAATCTGTATTTTGGCGGCCTGTTTTCGCACGGATACGTTTTCCGTCTATCGCACTCTCAAGAGCCTTTCTGGATGCCGGCAAGTTTTTCACCTGTCACCCCGCCGAAGTTGATTGGTGCACTTCGCGCTGAAACGAATCAGTTGCACGTTCAACTTGAAAAACGCATGCCTTTTTTCTCGTCTGTTCTGGACCACGCGCTGTACCTTCGCTTGTTGCAGGCCTATTACGGCTTCTATGCACCGCTTGAGGCTGCATTGCGTGACAGCACCTTGATGCCCAGTGCGCTCACTCCAGATGACCGGATCAAGACATGCGTGCTGGTGAAAGACTTGTGCGCGCTGGGTATGTCCGAACATGACATCAGGCAACTTCCGCATTGCACGCAATTACCGATAACCGATTCTCCCGGCGCCTGTCTGGGCGTAATGTATGTGCTTGAAGGCGCGACATTGGGCGGGCAAGTGTTGCGCCGCGAGGTACTCAAGCGTCTGGGGCTGGATGAACACAGTGGCGCGGCCTTTCTCGATGTGTACGGTGCTGAAACCGGACCCCGCTGGAAGGCTTTTCTGAACCATCTGGACGCTGTGCCGCGAGACGTTGAATTTACCGAGGCTGCAGCCCATGCCGCCCATTCCACATTTGCACGTTTCGAGCACTGGCTCGACGGTCAAGAGGTACTGTTATGAGCCAACTCGACAAGGACGCTTTTGAAGTCCTCCTGGCCAATTGTGCGGATGAGCCCATCCAGTTTCCCGGGGCCATTCAGCCTCATGGTCTGTTGTTCACGCTCAAAGAGCCTGAACTGACGATCCTGCAAGTCAGCGCCAATGTGCAGAGCGTGCTGGGCAAGGTGCCCGAGCAACTTGCCGGGCAGACACTGGATTGCGTTCTGGGTGCTGGCTGGGCTGAGGTGATCAGAAGTGCCAGCGCTCACGAGTCGTTTGCTGATGCGCCACGTCTGTTGATGTCGGTCGATGGCATTGAGTTCGAGGCCATGCTGCACCGCAGTGAAGATGCGCTGGTTCTGGAACTCGAGATTCAGGACAAGGCCACTCAGGCGATCAGTTATTCCGAGCGCACGGGTAATATGGGTCGCATGTTGCGCCAATTGCATGCCGCCGCTGATCTGCAGACACTCTACGAAGTCAGTGTTCGCGAAATCCAGAAAATGACCGGTTACGACCGGGTATTGATCTACCGGTTCGAAGAAGAGGGCCACGGTCAGGTTATCGCTGAAGCGTCGGCACCGGCCATGGAACTGTTTAACGGCTTGTTCTTCCCGGCGTCGGACATTCCCGAGCAGGCGCGCGAACTGTATCGCCGCAACTGGCTGCGTATCATTCCCGATGCCGACTACACGCCGGTGCCTCTGGTGCCGCAATTGCGTCCGGACACCCGGCAGCAGCTTGACCTGAGCTTTTCGACACTGCGCAGTGTGTCGCCGATTCACTGCCAATACATGAAAAACATGGGCGTGCTTTCGTCCATGAGTGTTTCGCTGATTCAGGGCGGCAAGTTGTGGGGCCTGATCAGTTGCGGGCATCGCACGCCGCTGTACGTGTCCCATGAGCTGCGCAGCGCGTGCCAGGCAATTGGCCAGGTGTTGTCGCTGCAGATCAGTGCTATGGAAGCGATGGAAGTCAGCCGCCAGCGCGAGGCCAAGATTCAGACCCTGCAGCAGTTGCATCAGCTGATGGCGACGTCCGACACGGACGTGTTCGATGGCCTGGCGCAGCAGCCGCAGCTGTTGATGGACCTGGTCGGCGCCACCGGCGTCGCCATCATCGAAGACCGGCAAACACACTGCTACGGCAACTGCCCGGAGCCGTCAGACGTCCGCGCCCTGCACACCTGGATGACGGCAGGCGGTGAGCCGGTGTATGCCAGTCATCATCTTTCCAGTGTCTACCCGCCTGCCGAGGCTTATCAGGCTGTGGCCAGCGGTGTACTGGCCATGACCCTGCCCAAGCCTGTGGATAACGGCGTGATCTGGTTTCGTCCGGAGGTCAAGCAAAGCGTTCAGTGGAGCGGCGACCCGAACAAACCGCTGAACCTGGACGCCTCGGACAGCATTGTGCGCCTGCGACCGCGCACGTCGTTCGAGATCTGGAAGGTCGAAATGACCGGGATCGCCATCAAGTGGAGCCACGGCGATGTGTTCGCCGCCAACGACCTGCGCCGCTCCGCGCTGGAAAATGACCTGGCCCGGCAGGTCAGCAAGGAGCAGCAGGCGGTGCGCGCTCGCGACGAACTGGTGGCGGTGGTGTCTCACGACCTGCGCAACCCGATGACGGTCATCTCGATGCTCTGCGGCATGATGCAGAAGTCGTTCAGCTCCGACGGCCCGCACACCTCGCGACGCATTTCCACGGCAATCGACACCATGCAGCAAGCTGCCAGCCGCATGAACGTGTTGCTCGAGGATTTGCTCGACACCTCGAAAATCGAGGCCGGCCGCTATACCATCACGCCGCAGCCGCTGGAAGTCAGCCAGATATTCGAAGAGGCCTATACGCTGCTCGCCCCGCTGGCGATGGACAAGTCCATCGAGATTTCCTTCAATGCCGAGCCCGACATCAAGGTCAATGCTGACCCGGAGCGGCTGTTCCAGGTGCTGTCCAACCTGATCGGCAACGCGATCAAGTTCACCCCCAAGCTGGGCAGGATCGGTGTGGCGGCGATGTCCAACGGCGATGAAGTGGTGTTTACCGTGCGCGACTCCGGCGAGGGCATCCCTCCTGAACAGTTGCCGCACATCTTCGAGCGCTACTGGACCGTCAAGGAAGGCAACCCGACCGGTACCGGCCTGGGCCTGTATATCTCGCAAGGCATCATCAAGGCCCACGGCGGCGAACTGGCTGCGCAAAGCCAGGTTGGCCAGGGCAGCGAGTTCCGCTTTACGGTGCCGATCGCACATTGATGGCTTTCTCGGGCTTGAGGGTTTAAGACTCAAGCCTGAATAGCATCAGCGCTACTTCCAGTTCGAGGCCTTCTCGATGTACTCCGCGCTTGGGGGAAGGACCTCGTGGAGAAACGCGAGGTACTTGGCCATCAATTCCTTACTGGGAAAGCGGGCGGCGAAGCCTGTGGTGACGTCGTCGCAGTGAGTGATGACCATCAGGCGCTTGTGATCAACCGTGACAAATTCATGCAGGTGCCAAGGGGCGGTTTGTCGATGGTGGACGGGGTTTTCCCAATTCAGCAGCTTGACGGCTGCGATAAAGGCCATCGCTACCGGGCCGATCAGGAAGAGCAATGAGCCGGTGAGAAGGGCGATGAAAACGAATATCATGATGACGGCTACGGCGATGCCCTTAAGGATCCTCCGATCAACTCACCGCGCCGTGGCCGATAGCCGGACTTTTCCTAAAATAAGCCGCTATTTGTTGAAAAA
>NZ_ATDK01000037.1 GCF_000444135.1 Pseudomonas avellanae BPIC 631 | reverse complement strand
ACTCAGCTTCTTAGTGTTTATTGATCGCATAGGGGGATCAACGAAGCTGTGCTTGGAAAAGCTCGGATTCGGCTCCACTTGAATTGACCTGGCGGGCGACACCGGTCTCCTAAAGCTCGTTTGGCGAGCAGCAAAACGCTGTCTTGCCACCAATCCGAGAAAACTGTCGTGCGAAAACAGAAAAGCAAACGTAAGAAGAAGAAATTAATCAAGCCGTTGATGGCCGTCAAAATCAGTCTTGAGGCACGTGAATTGCTCGAAAGGCGTTCAGTTCGCGCCAGTCGATTCCTGGATGCGATATCGATTGTCGATTTAGATTTAGCGCCAAAGGAATGTTTGGCTGAAGGAAAATAAATTCGCTTGTCTCTTTCGATGTCTCAGAAGGGGTTTGTGATCGGCTAGAAATTCAGACCCTGGGTTCTTTCTACGAGTTGAAGCCTTACTCGGATGGCCCAGATATCTCTCAGTCGGAGTGGAGCTTTCTGCCCGACCAATTTTCCTTTGTTCCAGGGCTGACGGCTACAGGTAGCGATGATGTTCATGACAAGTCCTCCACGTGCGGAAGGCCAAGGATGGCTATGTGCCTTGCGCGTGCAGTATCATCAGGCACTTGTAATTAATAGGGAGCAGCCGCAGGCATGGAGCGGGTTTTTCAGATAATCTCCGATGATGGCAGCCCAATTGACGCACACTTCGGAATCGAGTCGGACGAGGTTGTATTCCACAGCCGTGGCGGTACCAAAGGTAGGGGCGCGATCAACTCCGAATATGTTCTGGGGCTTTCTGTTTTGCTGGCCAGGTTGAAGCGGGCTTCGTTTGCAGTAGAGCGCGTCTGGGTTGATAGCAGCCGCGTTCAAGGCATTCCCATTTCTAAGCGAACGATACTGACCTCGGAGGAGGGCCAGGCGCCTGTTGATCAGATTGTGAAAGTCCTTTCCACTCGAATGAAGGCCGTCGGCCGATCGTCCTCTGAGTCCTCGGGGGGCAACTCCACTCGACGCATTCGGATGACAATCTCTGGGGGCGATGCGCAGGCATTGAGTCTCGCGCTTGGTGGTACCCCTGTAGATAAAAAACTACGAAGCCTCGATCAGCTTCCCGCGGAGGTGCTTCGCGGAGTCACCGCCGAGCATATATGGCGTGCTGTTCAGGATCTGGTCTGCGGGATTGATTCATTTGGTTTTGCTGAGTCAACCGATTACGACCTGATCGTTGATGAAAATCTCCGGCTGCCACCGAAGGCGGTATTTGGCTTAGCTGCTACACGCGCTCTGGGATTTCAGATACTGCCAAAACACTTCACCGTCGGCGTTAGCAGCGTCTGTTTTCTACTCCTGGAAGATGCTGGCTTCTGCATAGTGCCCAAAGGTGCCTTGATGGCTGATCCCGGACTGCCAGCACTGCACGAAGATCGGGTATGGACTGAGGGGCAGCCAAGGCTCGTGGCTCATCTACGGAAGGAGCGCGCCCAGGGGGTATCGGTTGCCAAGAAAGCTGAGTTCAAGAAGAACCACGGGCGACTTTATTGCGAGCGCTGCAATATGGATCCGCTTGAAACTTATGGCGCAGAAAACGGAGAGGCCTGTATCGAGGTACACCATCGAACTGTGCAGGTTGCGCAAATGGCGCCAGGGCATCTGACAAGTCTGGAGGATTTGCAATGCATCTGCGCAAATTGCCATCGGGTTGTACATCGTGAACTGAGCGGCGGGTAGCGGCGAGAGTTTCATCGAATCGGCGAGCTCAAACGCAATTGCCTGAGAGCTTGAGGGGGAAAATGCTTCAAGTCTGACTTGCATTGTGGATGGCCTCACGCCACCATTCAGCAAATCAAAAAAGGAATTCTCTCACGGGCGAGAGACAACAATGGACGGTGGCATGGACAGCATTACCCGAGAAAATCAAAGCGCACCGCTCAGATCGTGCCAGCTACCCGCACGCAACCATTTCAACTCATCTGCGATATGTTGCGTAGCTCGTGAGCGTTCGCCCGGAAGGGAAAGTGCGGATGAACATGCATTCAATCTACAGTCAAGAAGTTGCATTTTCGTTATCTCCAACATATCGCTCAACATTTCGCCGCCATTCGACCGCAACGATTGCTTCTGCATTGCACTTAAATGCCCAGCATACTCTAGGGCGCTCATAATTCAGTATATGCGAAATTAATCCATATGAAACTCCATGAAGTCAGTCCTAGGGAACAAAGCGGACGGGACACGATCGACCGTTTTCGAGCACAGTTCAAAGCAGCCAGCTTGGAAAGCTTGGCGCTTTTAGAAAACGGAGAAATGGATAGAGTATACTGTGATGTACATGAAGATTACGTCGTCAAGCACATAGTTAACTCAAAATCCCAGTACCGGTTTGTTCAAGTAAAGACTAAAAGTAAGCTTAATCATCAATACACCATACTTGAAATTTTTGGTCTGAAGAAAAAACCGAAAAATAGTCCGACTCATGACCTGGCAGCCAGCTTCGCAGGTAAGTTACTGCTTCACGTTGAAGAGTTTGGTGATGCGTGCAGTTCAATAGAGATCTGTACAAACGTAAACTTTGATGATGAAGTCGAACAGATTTGCCAGGAAGTTAAAGGCAAGGCAAGCCCAACAAAAAACACCGCAAGCCTGATCGGCGAGACTAAGAAACTGATACCTTCTCTTGCTACGAAAAGCGATGTCGACGTGTTGGCGTTCTTGTCACATTTAGTGCTGGTTCCTCGAAAGCAGATCCTCAATGAAGAGGAGGATGTTTTTGTTTCCCAAGCGTCAAGTCAGATATTCAAGTATAGCGAAATAAACCTTAACCCCCTTGAGGTTAGGAAAATAATCATCCAGCTACTATCTTTAATTGAAGTTAGATCTGCGGTCCCGCTTTCCAGCGGCATTACCGAGAAAGAACTTGATGCAAAGGCGAGTGTCAACTTGGATGATATCCTGGACATTCTCTGCATCTCGAGATCCGCCTATTATGTTCTCAAGTTAGGCGGAGATGATAGCGCTATAAAATCGGTTTCTATCCTACAGCGAATGCTCAAGCGCTCAGGCTTCTCAGATGACACGGTGGACACCTTTGCAGGCTTCAAATGTAGTTGGGAAGCCTGGTACAGAACCAATAGACATGCGCTCTTGGAGTTTCGATTGGCCGTAGCAAAGAATAAAATTATACAAGTGGCGAGAAAGATCGCCATCGGCCAAGTTGACATGAACTCAATCACCGAAGAAATTTCAAGCTTGTCCATCCAAATTAGCACTGACCTTGGGCGATCAGACATCACCGAAGAGCTAACATTCGGCGCCGTGCTCTCTGAATTGGTGAAAGGAGAGGCTCAATGACCTTCCGTGATGCGGTCTTGACCGCCAAGACTGAGTCAGTGGCATTGTTGACTGAAAGCAGCCCCAGGGGGCGCCATGACGTACTGGGAAATGAGAGCCTATTCCATACCCCGCTGATTGCGCTGACCATCATTTTACTTGCGCGTTCTAGAGCCAAGCCCAAGCAAGACGAGATTGGAATGTTAGTAGGCGTTTGTTTTGAGAAAAGTCTTGCAGGTTTCAAGGGATCGAGTCAAGAGTTGGGCTGGTCTGCAAACCTGAGAATCCGTACCGTAAAGGCTTTTACATTTTTGGAAAATACCGGGTTCATTACCATTGAAAAAAGTACTTCTCGGATTGAAGCAACGGAATCTGGGAAAAAGTTAATTGATAATATTCTCAAAGATGAAAGCAGGCTCTGTATTGCATTGCTGATGATAAAGCGTGCCTACCGAAACATCTGTAAAGAACGCGCCGTAGAGGTTAAGTTAAATGAAATTTGAATCGCTTGAGATTATTCAGAATAACCCAGATGGGTGGCGATCAGGTGAGCTTGAGTTTGGCGAAGCCATAACTCAACTGTACGCAAAAAATGGTAGTGGCAAGACCCCATTGATCCAAGCCATAATGTTCTGCCTTGGG
>NZ_ATDK01000036.1 GCF_000444135.1 Pseudomonas avellanae BPIC 631 | reverse complement strand
TACAACGTGCAAGGCCATCGCAGTGAGCCGCATTCGCGGATCGAGGACTGGCTGGCCAATCTGCCCGCCGAGGGACTGCGCGAGATGTGTACTTGGGAGCAGTTCTGCCGCTTCGCTCGCGAGCCAGAGAGACGCAAGATTGGCATTGATGCACGCGTCACCATTGAGGGCACAACCTTTGAGGTCGAGCCTGACATGGCGGGAGAATCCGTGGTGTTGCTCTGGGGACTGTTTGATAACGAGCTGTATGCCGAGTTCAATGGCGAGCGCTTCGGCCCTTTCTACCCGGTGTCCGG
>NZ_ATDK01000035.1 GCF_000444135.1 Pseudomonas avellanae BPIC 631 | reverse complement strand
CCTAGTGCATAGCCCAGTGTAAAAAGATTTGGTTTTTGAGTAAAAGATAAGTTTTCCTTTAGTTCTGTTTCAATCTCGAATTCCCCAAGCAATCTTCTCCAACTCCAAGAAGGCTTTTCATAAAATCTGCAAAGTATTCTGGCGGGTTCACACGCATTGAAAAAATAGTTAACGGCTTTGTTAATTGACTCAGAAAGTGCAGAAAGTATGTGATTCCGATTATTTTTGTATCCCTTGCTTCCAATCCAATTAAGATAATAAACGGGTTCCCCACCATCCTCTGAGTGAGACTGAAGTACTTGTTTAGGCAGGACTGGAATTTCAGCAGAGGTACGGTTAGGTGATGCAAGAGATAGAAGGGTAGAAGTTAAAACCATTGCATCATGAATCATTACGTCCTTGCCAGGGAAAACTTTTCCTTTTTCATCAACATGCTCGAATACTGTTGAAAAAATATCACCTAA
>NZ_ATDK01000034.1 GCF_000444135.1 Pseudomonas avellanae BPIC 631 | reverse complement strand
GTAGGGTGCTGCCCACGTCTAAGCGCAGGTCGAGAATCCCAAACCCCGCTCAAAGCAGCGCACGGAGTTTGTCAGGGAACACTGACCCCAAATATGGGGCGGGCTTCGCGGCTTGAGAGCGAGTCAGCATGACCTGTTCACGATCAGCTAGCGCGCGTTCTGTACCAGCCGCAGACGCTTCCAGCGGCACCCACTGCTGATCGACGTAAACGCTCAGAACCCAGCCAGCACCTGGCTCAACGGCCAGTGAGTACGACGCCCAGCCCGCAGCATCTTTACCCGTATCAAGCGTTAC
>NZ_ATDK01000033.1 GCF_000444135.1 Pseudomonas avellanae BPIC 631 | reverse complement strand
GCGGGCATCCTGTACATGGGATACCTGCGTGGCCGGGACGCCGGGCGTGAACTGTGGCTGTCGATGGATGACATGACCCGCCATATTCTGATGTTCGGTACAACCGGTGCCGGCAAAACCGAAGCACTGCTGGGGTACGTGTTGGGCCAGCTGGGCTTTGGAAAGGGCCTGATTTATTCGGACGGCAAGGCCCAAAATGATGTGGCCGCCGCGATCGTGTCGCTGGCCCGACGCTTTGGCCGTGAAGACGA
>NZ_ATDK01000032.1 GCF_000444135.1 Pseudomonas avellanae BPIC 631 | reverse complement strand
GCTCAAAAGGTACACCCTGTGAGCCACTCATCGGAGTATGTCGCTGACCTAGCTCAAAGGTGTTGACTTTTACTGAGCCACCCATGAATATATGAGCCATAGGTTATGAGCCACTCAGACCACAACTGGCGGACACTACACATGGCAACTATCGGGTACGTGCGGGTTTCAACGAATGACCAAAGCGTAGAGGCACAGAAGCATTCCCTTGCTGAAACCTACGCGGTGAATGAATGGTATGAGGATGC
>NZ_ATDK01000031.1 GCF_000444135.1 Pseudomonas avellanae BPIC 631 | reverse complement strand
GCGCTGGCTTACTCGCTGAAACTGGTCGATGAGCAGGGCTTCGTCTACATCCACCCCTATGACGACCCCGACACCATTGCCGGGCAAGGCACCGTGGCGATGGAAATCCTCCGTCAGCAGCCGGGGAAGCTGGACGCGATCTTTGTGCCGGTCGGTGGCGGCGGCTTGATTGCCGGTATCGCTGCGTACGTGAAATACCTGCGGCCAGAGATCAAGATCATCGGCGTCGAGCCGGACGACTCCAACTGCCTGCAAGCGGCGATGGCGGCGGGTGAGCGCGTGG
>NZ_ATDK01000030.1 GCF_000444135.1 Pseudomonas avellanae BPIC 631 | reverse complement strand
ATATATGATATAAACAATATCAATATTTTGCTTCTTCCCTGTCACCAAATTTTAGGTTACTACATCACTAAGAAACTAAGTTAAAAGACTATTACTTAATGACACATATTCCATATACATTTGAAATAATTCAAATTATCTAATGAGTCTCGATAGTATATTTATCCACCATATTCATATTGTATTATGGTATAATAGATGTAAACTGTTTCAGTATTTTCTAATT
>NZ_ATDK01000029.1 GCF_000444135.1 Pseudomonas avellanae BPIC 631 | reverse complement strand
ACAGGGTGTACCTTTTGAGCTGCAAGAAGATGTGAGCAGCTTTGCGCACATCTATTTGGACAGCATGGACCTATATCGACGGTGAAAGAAATGCATCAGATGATTAGCAGCAACCAACAAACTATGTCATCGCGAGAGATCGCGGACCTGGTTGGCCTTCGACACGATAACGTCAAGCGGACGATTGAAAGTCTGGCTAAAAGCGAAGTGATTCAACTCCCTCAAATTGAGGAAGTTAAAAACCATCGCCGCCAGACAGTCACCGCCTACAGAATCGGAAAACGTGACAGCTTCGTGGTGGTCGCCCAGCTCAGTCCAGAATTCCCGGGGCCCCGGCGCGCTCATATGCACGCTCAGGCAAGACGCCCACGGGGGCGTGAGAGCTTGTTATTAATGGGGGACAGACTCG
>NZ_ATDK01000028.1 GCF_000444135.1 Pseudomonas avellanae BPIC 631 | reverse complement strand
TTGCCCAAGTAGCGCACGCTCTCGACAAGGCCATGGCGCTGCGCTGGAGAACCGTCATCGCAGAGAATGGCGAGACTGACCGGCTGGCCGATGAGTTTTTCAGGATCGTATTCGGTGTCCTGCACCACCACGTCGAGGGTGTAGCGGGGGACGCGACCGATGCGTTCGACCCCATGCACACGCAGGGCCTGAAGCTGATGCTCGCCCAGCGGCGTGGTGAGTTGCAGCAGGCGGCCACTCTGGCTGAGGGGGGTGCCGAAGGTCAGATCCATGGTGTAACTCCTTTACATACGCAAAACCGTACGTCGGGCCTGTCAACCTGCCGCTTCATGCAACACGCTGAAAGAACACGGCGTCCGATGCCTATCCTGTTTAACGCGAAAACGCACGTGTAGCTGACGCGCCCGCGCTGTTAGTTGCCGATTTCGGGAATCAGTTCCCGCAGGGGCAGGAAATTCATGATCTTAAGTATCTTTGGCGCAACATGCGCTGCGTTGGGTGATGACGCTGCATTCCAACACATTTGGCAA
>NZ_ATDK01000027.1 GCF_000444135.1 Pseudomonas avellanae BPIC 631 | reverse complement strand
AGATGCCCATGCGCATGCCTATTTACGCAGTCTACTGGTGCTTGGAGCTCGATCTGTCATGGCCAACCTGGGCAATAAGCAAGACCCTCTCAGTCGCTGGATCCGCAACCTCATGGAGCGACGGGGTTACTGGCGTGCGGCCGTGGCGATTGCCGCCAAGAATGCGAGGATGGCCTGGGCCGTCCTGCATTACGGCGACACGTTCAAGCCTGAACAGGCAGAACCAACGGGCGCGTAAACACCAGAGGTCATGACTGATCACCTTGTAAGGCGTTAGGGCGAGGATCATGAGCGGATAAAAGGATCAATGTGCACTGCCGTCGTTGATGTGAAGCGGGTTGGACCTGCGTGAGGGATACCTGAAAAATCGTATGGGAAATTCAGTCCCGATTAGCGAACGAGGCCCTCACGTGCGT
>NZ_ATDK01000026.1 GCF_000444135.1 Pseudomonas avellanae BPIC 631 | reverse complement strand
CGGAACCGCTGAAAATCAGCCGCGTCAAGCCAGGCGGCACTGGCCTCCCACTCCCATGCGTCCCGAGACGCACCGTCGAGCCGATCCTGGCTGATCAGCAGAGACGCTTCGTCGTTGCGGATGAATTCACAAAGGCGGTTTGTCATTGTTGTCATTCCTTGTTCGCGTTTCGGTGCCAACGGCTGGATGCAGAACAGCCATGCCTATAGCGACCGGCTGAAGCGTCAGCAAGGGGTAGGGCGCAGTCGGCCCAGGACGTGCAGAATTTCATTTTCAAAGGCCACTTTTGATTCGAGGTCGCCCAGCTGCGTATGGCGTTCTGCAACGCACCTCAGCAAGCCCGGCAGGTGACCGTACTGGGGAGGCTCATTGCCGTTCGTGACTAGGTAGCTTTTGTGGTACTGCGCGGCGATATAGCCCTGCGTCTCCAACGAACGCAGCGCTTCGCGCACCGGCATACGGCTGACCTGAAAGGCATTGGCGATGGCTTGATGCGTAAGGGGTTCACCCGGTTCAAGCCGCCCATCAATGATGGCTTCGCGAAGCGCCACTTCAATTGTCTCCCGGGGCAGCGCTACAGGCCGTGCAATGCCGAGGGCTATGGTTTCAAGCACGTGCTGCGCGTGCAGTTTCTGCGTTTTGCGGTTACTCATTTACAGCTCCTTTTTACGCATGCGACACAACCCTGCGCCGGCGCATCGGTATCGGCGCGGCACAGGGTTGCGGTCTATTAATCCCAGTCGAACGGCGCCGGCGAATACGATCCGTCATCGAAATAGGGCGGTGGCTGGTCGTGGCGTGGTGGAACAGGCGTTGTGGCTCTAGGTGCAGGCGCCTTGCCCTTCACTTTCGGCGCTCTGGCCGGATCGATGTGCTGCGCCTGGTAGGCCTGCAACCGCTTGCTGCCTACGGTCAGATCCAGCGCCGTGGACGATTGCGCCACATAGCCGCTTCCGCGCTTGGGCACATGCTCCAGCGCTGTGTGCCATAACAAGGTGCTGCGCACTGCTGCTCCAGGACGGCGACGCCAGATCAGCCGCCACTCTTCTCCCAGCTCGTTCAAGACGACCAACGTCGGATCTGTCAGCACCAGATTTTCAAGGTCTGAACGGCCAGGCTTCATCGCCAGGTGGTACAGGATCTGCTGCACGCGGTCCGCGCGCGGATAGCTGCGCCGAATGTGAGCAGGCGCACCGGCCAACAAGGTGTCCAGCGCTGGCGGGGCCACCTCGATGAAGCGGTTAATGCGGATCGCTTCCTTGGACAGCTTGTCAGCGTCGTGAATGTACAAGGAGCTGCCGCGAATCACTTGTCCGTTGAACAGCGTGATGTTTTCCCCCTCCTTGAGCTGCTGCACTTCCTCGACGCTGACTTTCTTCTCATCTTTCAGGCTCAGTGTGTCTGCTTCCTCCCAGCTGGCCCCCATGATTCCGGCCTGACGCACCATACCGCTCATCACTGGCAGGTACTCGGTACCGGCCATCAACTGCAGTATTTCGAGAGTGTCCTTGGGGTCCATGATCTTGCCGGTGATTCGGACCCCCATGTTCCCGATCAGCGTCCACACCTTGTCGCCAGCCGCCGACTTGAGGCGCTGCGCCTCCTGACTGGCCAGGAGCAGGCAAAACCCCAGGGAGCGTACCTGCGTGGCCAGCTCGCCGAGCTTTTCGGTGTAGTAGGCCCCGACCTCGTCGCAGATCCACAAGAACGGAAAGCGGTCCTTGTACTTGCGGATCACCAGGATGTCTTCGGGTTTGCCCTCCAGTTTCTCCCCCAGATCCTGGCTCAGGATCATGGCCAATTGCGACACGTACAGACGCCCAAGGGTCGCGGCCTCGGTCGAGGAGATTTCCAGCGCAGGAATCAGGACCACCAGGATGCGATCGTTATGCACCACGTCCTTGAGGTCTATGTCGCCGGCGTCACGGGCAAACACATGGCCGTAGGTGTCATTGAACAAGGCCAGCATGCGGGTGAATTGCTGGATCAGAAAACCATGCTGATCCAACGCGGTGGTCGCCCATTCCTCCGGCGAATCCACCTTGGCCAGGTCAAAACCGGACAATGTGCCCAGGTAGTTTTTCAGGGGTAACTGGGCGTCTTCATGCCATTGCTGTTCCACCGACTGGATGTAGAGCTTGGCAATGGCCCGCAACGGCAAATGCGCCTGGATCGTGCGCTGGGACATGACCGTGCCTTCACGTCGGCACTTGTACACCAGGGAGAACACCAAAGCCTGAATCATGGCCCGAGCTTTCTCTTGCCAGCCCGCATCGTTGCCCGCAGGAGGCAACATCGAATCCATCAGGTTGATGATGTAGGTTTCCTGAGCAATACCAAACGCGTTGACGGTATTGGTCTGCCCTCTGCTTTTGTTGTCCTCGAGCAGTTCCTGCGCCCTGGAGCGGCCCCCGGTGATGAAGTTCATCATCCGAACGTCGTCTTCACGGCCAAAGCGCCGGGCCAGGGACACGATCGCGGCGGCCACATCATTTTGGGCCTTGCCGTCCGAATAGATCAGGCCCTTTCCATAGCCCAGCTGGCCCAACACGTACCCCAGCAGTGCTTCGGTTTTGCCGGCACCGGTTGTACCGAACATCAGAATATGGCGGGTCATGTCATCCAGCGACAGCCACAGTTCACGCCCGGCGTCCCGACCGCGCAGGTACCCCATGTACAGGATGCCCGCTGCCTTGAGCATCACCGTGCGCATGGCCGTGACCGGCAAGAAACCCAGCAGCTTGCCCGTCACCTGGCGTTGCGTCGAAGGGTCGAGGCGGTCCATGTCTGAAGGCATGCGCATGGGCATCTGCCAGGGTTCGAGCAGCATGACAGGTGACCAGACCAGCAAGGCCGGCAGACTGAGCCACAGGCTGACCGGGTACAGAACGCCTCCCACCACAGACCCGGCCAGGCCCAGCGTCAGACTACCGGGGCCCATCAACCACTCAGCCAATGCCGAGTGGTAAACCCGCCGATTAAGGCGGGTGCGCTCGACGGCGTAGTCATTGGGGCGCATTCGACACCTCCTGAACCTGGCGGGCAGGTTGCTCATCGAGGAAGGCTTTGAGCCTGATCGGATCACGCAACAACGCCTGCGGCACATAGCGCCCATCGTCGCTGATCACCCAGGGCGTGCCCGGTATGCGATAGGCCTGATAGGCCGTCTGGTTGATCCCCAAGGCCTTTTCTGCCACATCGCACGTGCCTACTGGTTGCGCCGCTTTCAACTCCACCCCTTCCGACGCCGGATTTAACTGGGGTTTCCCAAGGTTCACACCCTCGGGGGCTGCATCAAACAGGCGATCCCACGCAGCTTTGCGTTGCTCATGCGGCAAGCACAGCACCGGCGTGATGGCGGCGATCGACTTTTCCTTGCCGATCACCGGCACAGGAAAAACCACCACGTTGAAGGCGTCGGAGAGCGTGTTGAGGGACGACTCCAGACGCTGGCAGTTCGGACAGCCAGGGTCCGAAAAGACATACAGCGTGCGCGCGTGACCGCTGGAATAGTCAACGGTGAACAGCTTGCGCTCGGCAGCGTTGTGCAGCTTTTGAGGGAGTGTGGCCCGAACCTCCCTGGGCAATGTCCAGCCATCGTCAGGTGCCACGTCTGCAGCGGACTGGCGTGGCTCAGAAGCGATCGGCGCCGGCGCGCTGCGCTTGGCCAGGTCCGGCTTGGGGGGGCTCGGGACTGAGGGCGTGATGACCTGCGCCGCCGGCATTGCAA
>NZ_ATDK01000025.1 GCF_000444135.1 Pseudomonas avellanae BPIC 631 | reverse complement strand
GTGGGGCGTAGGGTTGGAAAATGCCATGAAGGATTCGAATCTGAAACAAGGCGACCAGGTGCGTTTAGAAGACCTGGGTACCCGGCCTGTCGTGGTGCAGGTCATTGAAGAGGATGGCACTGTGACGGACAAAACGGTCAACCGCCGCGAATGGTCTGCGCAGCCGACCGCGCCTGAGCGGGAAGTGGCAGAGACCACGCCCAAGGGGCAGGCCGCCGCAGCAGGCACACCGGAGCTGTCATCGCCGGATGAAGAAGACGGCATGAGCATGGACTGAGCCGTCTGGGTAAACCACCTCCTTGCCTGGAGGTGGTTCCCAGAAACTATTCGTATAAGGGGGACGGTACTGATAGCACGCTTAATGCCACTCTACATGTGGGCGAATTTCAACCGATTGCCAGAATATTTCCCCGAAGATTAGGAACTGTCGGCAGGTGCGAAGCCACTAAGATTTCCTTCCTTTCCATAAGGGTAAAAATGAGTAACGCATGCCTGCTCATGCGCATTAAATTCTTTGACAAAGAGGCTTCCCCATGAATCGAATTTCAACCAGTTCAGTAAACTCCAGCTTCAGTTACTCGGCCCCTGCAGAGGAAGCGCAAAACCGCGTTTCCTCAGCCCCCACCAACTCCTCTCCACCTGGCACCACAACCGCTGTCGCCCAGGCGTCAGAGGGGCAAAAAAAGCCGGGGGCGGTATTAAGCATGCAGGCACAGCGACTGCGCCAATTGTGTGAGAGTTCATCTTACCAGTACCGGCAGAACGCGCTATTAGCTAAATCTTTTGATGCTCAACGCCTAGACATTAACACTCAAGCGGGCCCTTCCAATAGCCCTCACCTGAACGCTCTCAACAAGCTCCAACAACGAGACTTCAAACCTGCGGCTGGCGGGCTAGAAATCCCATTTACACCCAAATCCCTATTGGGCGGAGGTAAACGAGTCTATCAAATTGGCTCATCGTCACGCGAAGTACAAGTCTGCCCACGTGGAGCTGGTGCTGCATTGAGGCAAGAAATCGAAAATAAGCAACTCATGGTTAACAATCTCACGGACGAGCTTCAAGACGCTATAGATGAGGCCAACCCAGCCGAAATAGCCAATACTTCACAACAGCTGCGCCAAGCACGGTCTGACCTTGCTGAGCTACAGAGACGCTTTGCGGTACTCGGAAACGAAGACCGCAGAATCAACCAATAACCTTAAACACATCATAGCCCTTGCCTCAAGCGAATATGTAAGCCCAAGGCAAGTTGCATTTTAAATATCCTCGGGTAGGGCGCTGTCTTTTGATGCATAGGTTTTTCAAAATGCCTATGCATCAAGAAGACGCTATTAATAATTCGACGACACTTCGCTACCGGGGTTATTGACCTGCATCACTTGCGCACTGGCAGGACGATACGGCTACCGGCAAGAAAGCTAGCTGTAGCGGCTCGCGTTTGAAAACACGCGTGCTCGCAATCAGCGCCTTTTTCGGCTCAGATTATTTGCGTGTATCCGGTGCAGTTGGCACAGATTAACTGCATCCCAGCTCACGATATTTGCGACCTGCTCAAATTGCAGGTTGCTCGGCTCACGCTTTTTGCAACTGATTGTGCGTGCAGAAACTCATGGTAATACGCCTTTTCTGGACATTGAAATATGTACAGACTTGCTGGACTCGGTAACCCCAGCCCTACCATGCCTGCGCCTAGAGCGCGTTTTTTGTCCAAAAAACCCTCGTTTGCTGGACGTGCTAACCGGTGCTGGTTCAGTTGCAGCTAATGTG
>NZ_ATDK01000024.1 GCF_000444135.1 Pseudomonas avellanae BPIC 631 | reverse complement strand
CTGATCGAAGCCCAGGTACTGGCCACGCCGGATGCCCCGGCGTTGATTTTTGCGGCTGAACAACTGAGCTACGCGCAACTCAATGCCCGCGCCAACCAGCTCGCACACCGTTTGCGTGAAGCGGGCGTCGGGCCGGATGTGCTGGTGGGGATTTGTGTCGAGCGCAGTCTTGAGTTGGTCATCGGTCTGTTGGCGATTATCAAGGCCGGTGGCGCGTACGTGCCGCTGGACCCGGATTATCCCGAGGATCGGCTGGCCTACATGATGCAGGACAGCGGCATTGGCTTGCTGCTGACCCAGACTTCGTTGTTGGAGCGCCTGCCGGTTCAGGTGCAGAGTATGTGTCTGGATCAGGACGGCGACTGGCTGGAGGGTTACAGCACTGCCAACCCGGTCAACCTCAGTCATCCGCAGAACCTGGCCTACGTGATTTACACCTCCGGTTCGACCGGCAAGCCCAAAGGCGCAGGCAACAGCCATCGCGCCTTGGTCAACCGTTTGCACTGGATGCAAAAGGCTTACGGGCTGAATGAATCCGATACCGTTTTGCAGAAAACCCCGTTCAGTTTCGATGTGTCGGTCTGGGAGTTCTTCTGGCCGCTCATGACCGGCGCACGTCTGGCCGTGGCGCTGCCGGGCGATCATCGCGACCCGGAGCGGCTGGTGCAGACCATCCGCCAGCATCAGGTCACGACGTTGCACTTTGTCCCGTCGATGCTTCAGGCATTTCTGACTCATCCGCAGGTGGAAAGCTGTAACAGCTTGCGTCGTGTGGTGTGCAGCGGTGAAGCATTGCCGGCCGAACTGGCCGGTCAGGTGCTCAAACGCCTGCCGCAAGCGGGCTTATTCAACCTGTACGGCCCGACCGAAGCGGCTATCGACGTCACTCACTGGACCTGCACCACGGACGACGTGCTCAGCGTGCCGATTGGTCGGCCTATCGATAACCTTAAAACCCACATCCTCGACGACGGCCTTTTGCCCGCTGCGCAAGGCGTAGCGGCAGAGCTGTACCTGGGCGGTGTCGGGCTGGCGCGGGGGTATCACAACCGTGCAGCGCTGACGGCCGAGCGCTTTGTGTCCGATCCGTTCGACGAGCAGGGCGGCGGGCGGTTGTATCGCACTGGCGACCTGGCGCGTTATCGCGACGAGGGCGTGATCGAATACGCCGGGCGCATCGACCA
>NZ_ATDK01000023.1 GCF_000444135.1 Pseudomonas avellanae BPIC 631 | reverse complement strand
CTTAGAGTTGAGGACGTCGAGCCATTCTGCCATTTTTTGTCCCAGCTCGATCCTGAACCGAAGAATATCTGGAGACTGTTCACGTGACGTCTGTAGCGAATCCTCGAGCGTAAGAGCAATATCTCTTCTTTTTAAAAGTTCAAGATGAGTATTTTTTTGCTGCTCGGACTTTTCTAATTTATTCTTTTCTAATCCAAGTTCAAAGATTTCCGAAGAAATCCTGCTGATAGCCTCGATGAAAATTTCAATCCCAGCCTCCCGCTCTGCCAGACCTCTTTGCTGGGCCAGTTGCGCGATTTGCGATTCAACAAATTTTTTCTCGGTGGATATAGCCTCCGACTTTTGTATATTAGACGCAGTGGAAATCTCGAGATCCTTGATCTGATCTTTTAGGTAAAGCAAGCTTTTTCCATACGAGTCTGCGCTCACCATGAATATTCCGCACGATGGTGAGGTACATATGTCAGAGAATGAAATAAAGGCTCTCTTGGCCTCTTCATTCAGGTTCAGTGTCTCAATCTCACTCTGTATTTCTTCACGTATTTGCGTTGCACTGGAGATTTTAGAGTCGAGAGCAGCATCTTCCGATTGCAGCTCACGATGCCTTCTTCTCAAGTTGCCAATAACATAATCTAAACTTGAAATTGAATCGCTTTTTATATCTTTAGATTTTTTGAGGTCTTCGAGACGAGACTTTAATTCGGCGATGAGTCTGTCAACATCTTCGATCTTGCGACGGGGTGATGGAAGATCTTGAATAATACGCTCCATCAACTTACGACTATCAACGATTGTGGCATCAAGGTAAGCTAGGTCTTTTTTGACTTCAATCGCTTTTTTCTTTTTGTCGTACGAGTTCTGCGGAGGAAAATTAGCAGCTAATCTAACCATCTCTGAGAATTGGTTTTTTATAAATCCTGGTCGCGGAGGTGCATAGTATTCGGAGTAGCCTTGATCTTGATCAAGATAAAAAAGAGGCAGCAACGCCGAAAAATATGGGGTAGTTGGGGTGTTACCGTTTGTTATAAGTCTGTCACTTCTTAGATTAAGTGATTTTAACATGAACCTCGAAAAGTCATCTTCATTGTAAAAGCGATTGACGGTTTCCTCACCAACCCTAACGGTCAAATCGAAAGAGTCGCCCATCATTCGGTCTAAGGTGAATCGCTTCCCCATGAGGAGCAGTTTTAATCGCGCCATCTTGCAGTTTCTGACGATGTCGTCCCGAAACTGAACATGCAGCCCAAGG
>NZ_ATDK01000022.1 GCF_000444135.1 Pseudomonas avellanae BPIC 631 | reverse complement strand
TCGGAATACGGGCTGGCGGCCGCTGACATCATGGCCATCCACCTGGGTGTCAGTAAACTGTTTGAGCCAGTAACCGTTGAGACCCAGCGAGAGTTGTTCGGTCAGCGCATATTGCAGGGTCAGGTTAGCGTGCAGTGCCTGGCCCGCCTGAGTGTCGGAGACGTTGCCGAAACCTGCCTGCGGGTCGTCATTCTTGCCGTTCCACAGGTACATGAACCGCCCGCTGGCCGACCACTTTGGCGAAAACCAGTAGGTGGCGGCATAGTAAGGGTTGAACGACCAGAAGTTGCTGCCGGGGTTGATCGAGCGGTTGCGATTGTAGGCACCGACAGGAATCGCAATGTCCGCCTCGACCCGTTGCGTCAACAGCGGGCTGCCATCGGCGCGAGTGAGGGTCGGCAATTGCAGAAACGGGCCGATGATCACATCGCCAAAACCTGCGCGGGAACTCAGCGCCGTGTTATCCAGCCCATCGTCCACATCAACATGCGCCAGCGACGTGTTGATTGCAGTAATGCCCGGCATTGCGCCATTGGCCAGCGGCTGCCCGACATAGATGATTTGCGTGGTCACGGCCAGTACATCAACGTCTTGTCTGGGAAGTTGCAGTTTGTCGCCATTGACGTCGTTGAAACGATCGGCTCTGGCGAAGTTCAGGTACTCCTCCAGATACCAGCCCGGCCCCGCCGGTGCGGGTGAACCGTCGTAGAAACTGGTGTTGCCCAGATTGAGTCCAGGCAAGTCATAAGCAAACGCAGTGGAGGACAGAACGACGAGTGACGCAGACGTGACGGTACGCAAGATAGACTTCGGCATCTTGGGATTCCTGTACTTATTGTTGTTATTTTTTAAAACAGCCCCGGCTTCACGACCGCGTCGCCGGGGTGCAGCGCGTTACACCGTCAGACGTAAGAAGCAGCAAGCCCTCCATCTACCGGCAGGTTGACACCGTTGACCCAGCGCGATGCATCGGAGCAGAGAAACGCAATCACCGCTGCCACTTCATCGGCCAGCGCAGGCCGTTTCATGTGCAAACTGTCGCGGGCGACTCGCTCTTCGCCGACCATACTCACAAAATCGCCAAGAATCGGGGTGAACACCGGCCCCGGCGCCACACAGTTGACGCGCACTGACTGGTCTCGAAACCACGCTTGCGACTGCTGATAACTCCAGACAATCAGCGCCTCCTTGAAGTACTGATAGCAGGTGCCCTGTGCGACCGGGTTGGCCGCCAGCCACTGCTGCCCTTCGCTGTAGCTTGCGGTGGCGGCCAGTGCCTTGTGCAGTTCAAGCCGTTCAGGCCACTGCGAACCGAGTATCGATGACACGTTGACGATGCTGCCGCCCGGCGCAATGCGTGGCAGTAGACGCTGGGTCAAATGACGCAGGCCGAGATAATTGACCTGGGCCACCGCCTGCACCGGCGCCGTGCCGGGTACGCCGGCAATATTGCACAAGGCATCAATGCGCATCGGTAAACGCTCGACCAGCGCATCGATGCTCTCAGGGTCGCCCAGGTCCGCCTGGAAAAACCCGTCCACGGTCAGTTGCGGCTCATGGCGATCAATGCCGATCACCCTGGCGCCCTGAAAGCGCGCCAGACGCGCCAGCTCAGCGCCGATGCCGGAGGACACGCCCGTTACGATCAGTGTTTTGTTAGTCAGGTTCATGGTCACGCGCTCTTATTGTTGTTGGATCACGTTTATGGGTGAATCACTTGTTGCTTGAATCTCATCGCTGCTTGCAGCCAGACACTCAGAAAGGATAAACCGGTGCCTGGTTTTTCACGGTGACCCACTGCCACTGGCTGTATTCATCCCAGTCAGAAGGGCTGCCTGCGCTGCTGCCGTTGCCGGATGCGCCGCGCCCGCCGAAGGAGTTGATGCATTCGTCCGCGACCGTCTGATCGTTGATGTGCAGCATGCCACACCGGAGCCGGTCGCCAAGCGCCGTGGCACGGCCTACATCCGGGGAGATGACCGCAGCCGCCAGCCCGTATTCCGA
>NZ_ATDK01000021.1 GCF_000444135.1 Pseudomonas avellanae BPIC 631 | reverse complement strand
AGGGGTTACGGGCGCGCTCATGCCGGTACGTCTAGCTCCCGCTTAACGCGCTGCACAGTCTGTGTGCTGCATCCAACCAGCTCAGCTACTTTACGTATGCTCTTGCCATCGGCCAGCAGCTCACGCACACGCTGGTGCAAGCTCTCATCTACCTGTCTGCCCTTGTACGCACCCCCAGCCTTGGCCTTTTCAATGCCCTGAGCTTGACGACGACGACGGTCCTCATAATCCTTACGGGCTACAGCAGCGAGCATATCCAGCAGCATCGTATTGATTGCGCCCAGCATCCGGCCTGTGAAGTCGTCACCCTTGCGCGCAGGCTGCATAGCCTGATGTGAGGTAGGCAGGTCCAAGGCAACAACCAGCACACCCTTGGATTGCAGTTCGCCCCGGAGTTTCAGCCAGTCTGATTCGTTCAGGCGTGCCAGTCGGTCTACCTGCTCAACCAGCAGCACGTCTCCCGGCTCGCAGTCAGAGAGCAGGCGGAACAGCTCTGGGCGCTCAAGTGTGGCCCCGGATTCATTCTCGGTGTACCAGCTCGCCACACGCTGCCCATGCTCTAGAGTGAAGGAGCGTAACAGCTCTTTAGCGCGGGTGGCATCTTGCTCGATAGTGGATGCTCGGAGATATGCACGGATCATCATGGCAAAGCACTCGTGTTGATTTGGGTGTAGTGATAATATGTGTGGTGATTTGAGTTGTCAAGCGATTCATATCAGCACGGATCAGAGTCTTTATCAGCATGCGGGGATGAGTCTTCTGAGGTATACCCGTATCACTACATGTCGAGTGCTCGGCTAGATCGACGGGAAAGCCAAGGTTTCCACCGTCGGTGGGAGTGTTTCTACTGTGGTTGTTTTAGGACGCCGTTTAACTTCCTCAATTTGAGGGAGTTGCCCCGAGCCTGAATCCCTACCTCGTTTGTTCGCCGATCTGGAAATTGACTCGGCTGATTATTCAGCCCAGTACATAGACCCCACCGGGCGCTAGGCCTACGGGGGCGTGGGAGCTTGTCATTAGTGGGAGACACCCTCGCTTGAGCAGACTATTT
>NZ_ATDK01000020.1 GCF_000444135.1 Pseudomonas avellanae BPIC 631 | reverse complement strand
TTTTTCAGAGTTTCCCTAGGAGCGAAAGATGAAGAATTACCTGACTGAATTGCGCACTGTAATCTGGCGGACTGCTGGCGCGCGCTACAATGCGGCTCGACGCCTAAAGCGCAAGGAGCTTTTCTCTACGATAAGCTTGACCTTTTTCTCAGTCATGAGCATCTGTCTCGCGGTTGTCCAAAAAATGTATGCACCAGCTATTTCAAATGTTTCTGGATTAGATGATTATTTGACGACTCTCTCTATCCTGTCAGGCATTTTTCTATTAGCGATCTCGCTAATGGAGTGGGGGGCGAGGAACGGTTCAAGTGCGGATGCGCTCTACAAAAATGCTGAAGACTTGAACTCATTGCAAAGAAGAATAAAGCAAGAGCTTTTCAAAATTGACGCCATCGCTAGCTCTTGGGATAAATGTAGCGCATTTTCTATTGAATATGATGTCATCCAAAGTCGGTGCGATGTTAACCATGATCCGCTTGATGATCATCGGTTCCTGGCTGCGAAAAGATTGGCTAGTGAGTTTGCGAGCGAGAATATCAGTTTTTTTCATGCCGCTTGTATTAAAATGCTGTGGTTTTTTTCCAGTATTTGGTACTACTTGCTATTTTGGTTTGTTTCAGTTGTGGCCTTGATTCCGGTGTTTAGTGGTATTAAATTTTTTTAATGTTTGCTCGATTTTTTTAAAAGTGCTTTTTGATAAGTCCGTGTTTCGCGATGATTTACTACCGATAAGTTATTCGTCAGTTGTTATCCGGGTGCTACTTAATAGCCGAACCCCTAACACTCTCCTTTGCGCCTCGCCGTCTGCCTTCGCTAGCACTGTTGTTTTTGTTGCTTCAAGAGAAATAAGTCGTTGCGATACGAAATCGTCTAGGGCCTTCATGGACTGAGAGCCATTGCAGAACGTAAACGCCTTTCCCCATCCCAAGATGATTTTGTCGATTCGGTAGAGGGCTGATGAATACGAGTACTTACCGTAACCGTCATCATGCTCTGCGTTGTATCGAAGGGCACGAGCGGCTGTGTCAAATTCGGCGCCCAGCTTTACTTTGAAGCGCTTACGAGTTGCTTCGCTTGGTTGAACTAGCCCTGGAGATACATTGCAGCCTAGAAAGTCGAAGCCTTTGTCTGTGGATCCCCGAGACGCTTTTACTTTGTCTACACGCGGGTCGTAGGCGCTCAAGCCTATTTTGCCTAGCGTCTTTAAAGCCCTGTTGAAAGCCCGGTCCACATCGCTAAGACTTTCTCCAAGAAGCAGGAAGTCATCGATGTAACGAAGGCAGGTAATGCCATCAGCGTTCATGGCCACGTCGAAATCGGCTAGATAGATATTGGCTAACAATGGCGACAAGGGTGAGCCCTGCGCTACACCTTCGATTCCTATCGGAAATATCTCGTTGAGCCCCTGCCGTCTCAAGTCGTCGATGTTAGCGAGGTCGGTCGTGATCGCCAGGTCTAGAAGCTTGAGCGTTGCGTCGCAGTTGATGTGGGAACGTAATAGGTCCTGGACCCGGTCTTTATTTATTTTAGTAAAGAAGGCCGGAATGTCCGAACGAATATGGAAGCGAGCACCATTCCGCATAGCATCCCTCGCGTCAGAGATGGCCATTGCAACGCGTTTCGTAGGTATTCCCCCATAGCTCGTTGGAGTGTCGAGCACTTTTCTAACAAACCGCACACGACGCTGTAGAACGTCGAGCAAGGCACGTTGAACCACACGATTGGGGATAGGTGCTAGCACCAAAGGGCGAGCTTTTCCTCCCGGCTTCTTTTGAGCAACTCCGGTTTGTTGGAGAAAAGTGAATGTCTGCTTTGATAGGGACCGCTGAATTTCAACCAAAGAGTCAGGCAGCCGACTCTCGAACTCTTCAGCGTCTCGTTTTATTTCGTCGGAGGACGAAAAGAGCGCGCTACTGCGCACCTTCCTCCACGCGCCGTAAAGGGTTCGTTGACTACAGATATCCTTATACAGTCTGCTCATTCAGACGATCCTTGTGTTGTTGGGCATCACCAGTTCTCTCTCACCCAACTGCTACAGGGACTAACTACCTTCGGGAGACCCAG
>NZ_ATDK01000019.1 GCF_000444135.1 Pseudomonas avellanae BPIC 631 | reverse complement strand
CCCTCCAGACCCTATAGCTTCAGTTGCAAGAACCGCGTGGCCTTCCTGATCTTGATTGCGGCCGCACAGGTCACCCTCGCGAACGCGGAGACGTTAATCATTACTGACCGGAACCACCCAGTTCAGGCACCTGCACATGTCCGGCTGATTCTCTTGGACGAATCAGAACGGCTTGAGACCAAGCTCTCTGAAGGACTGCCGGCGAATCAGCAACAAGCCATCGCAATCATGCAGCAACGCCTCAAGAGCAGCGATGCGCAGCGCTTGCAACACGACCTGGCCTTAGCTCAGCAAAACCTTGTAGACGCCTGGAGCATTGGGGTCACGAAGGTCCCAGCAGTGGTGGTCGACCGCGCGTTTGTCGTGTATGGCGAAACCAATGCTCTGGCGGCGGAACATCGCATTGCCCAGTGGCGTACTGCAGCCAAACATCAAAACGACGCTGGTCAGGGAGATACGCCGCAATGAACCTACGCAAGCCTTCGGCGTGGGCGACATTGGCGCTGTCGATCTCAACCTGGCCAGCGGCAGCCGGCACAGTGACATCTGCCACCCTCGCCGCCTCAACCCTGTCGCCCGACTGCCTGGAATACAAGGTGGTCGGAATCTGCTACTGGCTGCTTTGCACGCCGTTTGGCTGCAAGGTCAAGACGTCGACCAAGGTTCGACATTTTGTTCCCGACGCGGTTGTATCGAGCTACTCGAACACTGGGGAAAACCCTTGGGTCGAAGTTTCTTCGCTGAGCTCACCCACCTCATTCGCCCAGGATGGCGGCGACGGGACAACCAATCACAACAACGAAGACAGCCTGGCTAAATTCAAAAATGCTGACGTCATTGGCCACCCCGGGGGAGCGACGTTCAGCCGGTTTGCGAGTGCTTCTGGCTACGCCTGCCCAGGTGCTGCTACTCCATACATGCCTTACCTCTTGAGCACACTGGATACGGTTGCCTGGCGCCACGGCGTTCCTGAATCGGTGTACCCGGAGGCACTCATCCCTGGCCGCAGAGAAGTAGGCGGCCTTTTCTCTGGGGACATGTGGGGTAGCGTTTACCCCCGGAGCGGCTTCATCCATCAAGCCGACGATTACAAGGCAGCTGCGGTCATTGCTCAACGTGCTGGCGATGTGGTCACCAGAATTGGACAAGTCCATGTCTACCTACCCCTACGCGCACTACCGATGCCAGGTTATTGGCCTGCAGGAGAACTGATTGAGGGCGTCGCTGCCACGGGTAAATGGCAAGAGCTCACTCCTACTCTCAGTCCGAGCTGCGCTGTATTTCCTAACTTTGGCCCGGGCATGCAAGCCACAGACGGTTCATACGCCTGGGCGCTATGGCGACCCTATTCCTGCTGCAAGCGGCAAGGACAAACCTTTCTTGGCAGTACGGACTTTCAATGATGATCAAGAGGACTTCAATCATGCGCCGCGCCGCCGCCATGTTGACTATCGCAATCATGAGCGCCCTGACGGTAAACAGCGCCCTTGCCGAGACGCAAGGGATCAGTGCCAGCTCGTCCGGCAGCGTCATCGGTGACGATGTGTTGTACAGCGTCGGTGGCGGCAACGCCGGGAACATGGGAAGCGCCGGGAACATGGACAGCATCAGCATTGGCGGTGGCTGGAACAGCAACCTGGTCTGCGGAAACATGAGCCTGAACAATACACTGGAGAATCAGTTGAACGGTGCCACTTCCGGCTTTCAGACGATCATGGGCTCGATGATCTCCAACGCCACCAGCGCAGTGGCCTCATTGCCAGGGCTGATTATCCAGCGCGCCAATCCAGCGCTTTACAACCTGCTCACCAACGGCATCCTGCAAGGCCGTCTTGATTTCGACCGCTCCAAAGGCACGTGCCGCGCCATAGCGGACAAGATGCTCGATGTCGCGGGCGGACAAATGGGCTGGGACAAGATCGCCGAAGGCCAGGCCATGAGTCAGGCGGTGAAAACCGGAAACACAGACGCGGTCTCGGCCGTTGCTCAGGTCGAAAAGCAAGGTGGGAATGACGGTATCACCTGGGTGGGTGGAAGCAAGGCCGGCGGATCGGGCCAACAACCGATCAAGGTCGTAGGCGATGTCACGCGGGCAGGATACAACCTGCTGAACGGACGTAATGCCGCTGATACAGCTTCTATCAGCCCATCGAGCTGCAACAACGGCATGGTGTGCTCCACTTGGTCTTCGCCGCAGGAAGCAACCACATTCGCCAACCGTGTTCTGGGAGAGCAGCAACAGCGCACGTGTGAGGGTTGCACCAAAACCACCTCCACTGCTGGCGTTGGACTCACGCCCCTCATTCAAGAGTCATACGACTCAAAACTCAAGGCGCTGCAGGAGCTCATTTCAGGCAACAAATCCCTCACGCAGGAGAACCTGTCGCAAGCCAGCAGTAGCTCTCTGCCTGTGACGCGCGGCGTGGTCGAGGCCCTGCGCTCCGAACACGACCAGGACATATTGGCCAAACGCCTTGCTTCAGAGCTCGCTTTATCGGATGTGCTGGGTAAAGCGTTGCTGCTTCAACGCACGATGTTTACCGGGAGCAAGGAACCGAACATCGCCGCCAATGATGTGGCCCAGCAGGCGGTCAGTCAGCAGAACAACAACCTGCAACAGGAAATTGACAACCTGAAGACCGAGCTGGAAATGCGGCGCAATCTGGCCAGCAACTCTCCGACCGCCATTCTGCAACGAGCTCAG
>NZ_ATDK01000018.1 GCF_000444135.1 Pseudomonas avellanae BPIC 631 | reverse complement strand
GCCGCAGGCTGCCCTGTTCGACTGATGGCTGCTTTGGATTCAATCAACGGCAAGTGGGGTCGTGGGACTTTGCGCACTGGTTCAGTGCCAATGACGCCGAACTGGGGCATGCGGCGTGAGCAGATGAGCCAGAGCTACACGACGCGGCTTGATCAGCTGTGGGTTGTAAAGGCTAAGTAAACACATGCCCAATACAGCTTCAGCTTAGCACGCTTAAAATCCGCTTTCTGAAGCGCACCCTTATCGACAAGTAGTAGCCAGTAGGCTACAATCGAAGCCATGACGGATCTCATCGAAAACACCATAAACACTACACCTGAGTTTGATGATTGGCTTGATGGTGTGAGGAATGCCCAGGGTAAAGCAGCTCTTTTGGCTCGTTTGGATCGAGCCAAAGCAGGCAACTTCGGTGATTGTGAGCCAGTGGGGGATGGTGTCAGTGAAATGCGGGTCTTTGTTGGGCCTGGGTACCGAGCTTACTTCGTTCGCACTGGCGGGACCACTTACCTGATGCTTTCGGGTAGTGACAAAACGGACCAAAAACGCGGGATCAAGGAAGCAAAAGCGATCCTTGATGCCCTTACGGGGAAAACGAAATGACTGAAGCCAAATTCAACCCCAAGGATATGCCTATCCTCGAACTGAACACATCCGGTACCAGCCGTTATGAAGCTTCGCGCTTTCTCGACAACCCGGAAGCGATCAGCGCTTACCTTGCAGAAAGCATGAAGGAAAACGACCCGGAATTGCTCATGCGGGCGCTTTCTGAAGTCGCAAAAGCGCAAGGCGTTAACAAGGTTGCCAAGGACGCTGGAGTCAATCGGGAAAGCCTTTATAAAACGTTCAAAGGTGGCGTTAAAACACGATACGACACCATTAGAAAGCTGATGGAGGCTGTAGGGGTAGAGCTTACCGTGCAGCCTATTGCCTCAAAAGCTGCGGCGGTTAGCTGGTCAGTTGCGCAGCCGCGCAAAGCATCTAAAGCAGCGGCTGCTAAGCCTGACGGTAGGCCAACCGCTAAGGCAGCAACCAAGCCAAGAGCGACTACAAGACATGTTGGCGCATGATTTTCAAAATATTAAAAGAAAAGGACAACGCTCCATGAGTGATAACCCCTATGCCGACTGGCCGTT
>NZ_ATDK01000017.1 GCF_000444135.1 Pseudomonas avellanae BPIC 631 | reverse complement strand
TTTTGTCTACACCCTCCTAGCATCGGCCAATGCCAGCGCGAGCAACGTGTTGAGGTCTGAGTTATCTGCTCCCCGGTAGATCCTCTCGCCAACCCCAGGGCAGTAGTTGTTAACCGCTTCAGCCCAGTCATTCTGGGTGACTGTCCTTCCAAGATCCTTGATCCGCTTGATTGCAGCTTTGATGTTGGCAAGCTGAGTGTCAGTAGGCTGGGCAGGTGGGAGGCCAAATCGCATACGCAGGGCGTGCGCTAGTTGTTGATCAGCATTCATAAAGCGTCCTTGTTCGATGTCGTTCCCTAGATGCAAAAAAATGAGCAGCGAGGGTAGATGGCGGTCGTCTACGGCCAGGTGCGAGCAGCCTCCAAGCTGCTCGCGCCGGTAGTGCCATTATGATGGCTATTGGGTTCAAATCAATGGCCCTTATGATGCTGTGACTCATACTGGAAAGATCGGGGCACCTGACGTTCATCTATCATTTCTCTCCTTAGCCGAGCTACACCCTGCCGCTTTCCATGCGCAAGCCCAGTACCGCTGAGGTCGCGGGGAGCTTGAAGATAGTCTGTACAGGTACAGACATTGTCTATGCGCGACGCCACCCGTCGGGTCTCACTCATAGTGCAGCTCACCAAATAGTCCGATCATGAGATCACCTTCCAGGATCTCAAATGGAAGGGTGACGTATTGATCTGGGTGACGTGGTAGCGCCTTTCCGTCGTGTGCTGAATTCTTCGTATGACCCTGGACACGTTCGCCGTTTTCCTTGATGTAGGGAAGCACCACAATGCGTCCATGGTTCTTCGACAGAATGGTGCCTTCATGCCAAAGGGTGGTGCCTTCACCACTGCTGGACTCGCCCCCCGTGCTTTTTACAACCCACTGAGGCAAGCCATCCTCTTCATACCAGAAGACGAAGCCTCCGATCACAAGCACGCTTTGTCCTCGGCTCCTCGCC
This sequence comes from Pseudomonas avellanae BPIC 631, assembly GCF_000444135.1. Taxonomy (GTDB): domain Bacteria; phylum Pseudomonadota; class Gammaproteobacteria; order Pseudomonadales; family Pseudomonadaceae; genus Aquipseudomonas; species Aquipseudomonas avellanae. The sequence goes on along the minus strand of NZ_ATDK01000017.1, from coordinate 4,722 downwards.
TCGGCCAGCATTTGTCTGACACTGGCCAGCTGAAGCAGCTTATTTGCACGAGGAAGCAATTGTTCGCGAATTAATGCTTTGGTTTGTCCCCAATGATCGAAGCCCGAACAACCGTATGCCCTGGCTATCAACTCACGAAAACAGGCCTGCGAGAGCTTTGCGTTCAGCGCGCCAAGGTATTCCCATTTCATTTTTTGCGGTGCGGTGCAGGCAGGCTTTGAACTCTGGAATGGCCGCAAGCTGAAGGTAAGGGGCGACGTCGAGCTGCTTTGATGGATGCCCACGTAGGCGTTCGATGCCGTTAGGCAGTTCAAGATCTTGAATGGCCGGACGGGGCAGATGGGCATTTCGCTTGATAGCCTCGCGCTCCATCAGCTCTTCCTCGTCTCGGATTCGACGCCCTGCTGTCAGGGCTTTCTCTACTTTCAGGATGGTGGAGGTTTGGAGCAGCGGGTCGTCCAGAGCCTGTCTGACCCTGTCATGAATGCCCTGGTTGAACTCATCAGCAGCGCTCATGGCCTCGGCATAGGTTGTGAACACCGCTCCTCTGGCATGTCCGCTGCCGTTATCAAAAAAGTATTGCTTCCACGCGAGGTGCGACTCGGTAAAGAGTTTCAAGGCGCGCAGGTGCCATACCCAGCCGATGTGGAATCGGCGAAATGGTAGTACCGCCAGGGTGGGCGCAGAGTGGTAAGGCATTTGATCAAGTCGCATGGGTTCCTCCTTGGATGGCGTTGCTCAGGCTACCATTTGGCCACTAGGGCAGGGAGGTTTGTAATTGCCTTAACGGCGACTCAGAGCGGTTATTACATGGGTTTTACGCGCGATACGGGCAGGGCTCTCCCGCCAGCGCGGCTGTTGGCCTGAACGGAGATACGGCTCCTGTCGTCCCGACGTCATGCCGAAAAGCCTACACAGAGGGTGTCACTTCGGTTTGGTCGAGCCACTACCTGCTGCAGAAGCTCTTGGGTGCTTAGGATCAGGGCCAGGCGCTTTGATCGCGAGATGCCGGTGTAGAGCATGCTGCGTTCTACAAATTTGCTTTGGGTCAGGGAGCAAATGATAGAGGTGTGGTACTCGCTGCCTTGCGCTTTGTGGATTGAGATAGCGTAGGCAAGATTGATCCCAAGCAGGAACAAGTCCATACGAGATAGGATCACTTCAGATCCATTGAAGGTGAAAATCCCAGCGCTCTCACCATCAAGGCTAGTTATGCCGGACATTACGCCAGTGTTTCCGTTGAACAGGTTATGCTCGTAGCTGTTCTGGGTGATGATGACGGGATCGTTTACGCGCAGCCAGAATTTTCCCATCTTGATGCCCCGCGTCTCGTCGGTTTGCTGAAGAACGCTTTGAAGATGGTTGTTAATTTTGTGGCCTGAATCGGCCATGCGGTCGGACATGTGTGGCGTCAAAACCTGAGCATCTGGGATTATCTGCTTGAGCTTGGACAGGTGGTTAAGCAAATCCTGAGTGTTGGTGCAGTGGATCAAATAAACGCCATCCCGCTCGCCGTTCCAGCTTGGGAGTGTGTTGAGTTCTCCTGATCGAATCTGGATAGCGGTCTTCTGCAGATGACTATCGCCAACTGTCCTGTGAACCTTAGTTAGGTGAGTGGACGGTATCGCTGTCGATTTGGCAATTGCGTGGAAGAATATGCCATACCCTACCGGGGATAGTTGGCCGGTGTCCCCTACGAGTAAGAGTGACAGCTCCTTCTTAGCAAATGCGTTCAGAAGCTTGAGCATCAATGCGATGTCCACCATGCTGGCCTCGTCAACCACGACCAGCGGGTCAGAGTCACTGTTGAGGCTGGATTCTCTGCTTTTGATTTTGATCAGAAAGCTGTGAATCGTATGAGTGTCTCGACCAATAGCCTCCTTTGCCCGCTCCTTGGCTTTTCCGCTCAGTGCCAGGACATGTACTGGGCGGGATTCGGATGCGATGTCAACAATGGCTCTTAGCACTGTCGTCTTCCCGGTTCCTCCAAACCCGGTGAGCGTACTGATTCGGTTCGTGAGCGCCATCAGCACAGCATTTTTTTGCCCTGGCGTGAGCGAATGTCCCGAGGCCAGCTCCCGGCGCGAACAGTAGTCCTCAATCGCCTGAGCCAGTTCTTGGGGTGTGCCGTGGGGTAGTGACGTCGGCGCAGACGTAAGGCTCGCCACACGCTGCTCCAGTTGGCTCTCGACGAGAGCGGCACCCAGCGGCTGTATCAACGTTATGCCATATAGTTTCTTTACGCACACCGCCCGCCTTTCAAGAGCAGACGTTATTGCGAGGTTAACCAGCATAGGGGTGCGCAGCTTCAGCGCTAGCTCAGTTTTTAGGTCGTCAACCGGGCACGCGGTATGTCCTTGATCCAGGCGGACATAAAGAAGGTGCTCGACAAGCCCAACCAATCTGCGTGGATCATTGGGAGAAATACCCAGCTTGGATGCGGTGGCCTCTACAGTTTTCCACAGGTTCGGATGGACACCTTGAAATGCGACCAGGCTATATGGGTTGCGCTTTAGCCTTTCCACTGTATCGGTCTGACAAACTCTCAGGATGCCTTTCGCAAGGCCTGGGTCGAAATGGTGTTCCATCAGGAATTCAATAGTAGAAATCTCGTTCTGCAGCGTCATCCAAGCGTTCACGATCTTCTGAGCTAGGTCGGGGTTGATCACCTCTGCTAAGGTGCCAACTCTTCCCTCAGTCAGGGACTGGGCTAGATTTTCCGCTCCGAGTTCTCTGATCAGCCTAGTGACTTTTGCTTTGCCAAATGAAAGCCCACGGAACGCCGGATGCCTAACAAGTAATCGCTCAACGTAAGCAGCCACTGGCAGATTCACAATGTGACAGCTTTCAACCAGAACAAAGTTTCGGAATTGATCGCGGCTTACGATCGAGCCATTGATTTTCCAGCATTCGCCTGGCTGTGGGACGCGAGTGATTACCTTGTAACTTGCCTTGCATGTATAGACTTCGTTCTCGCCAAGGATGCGCCCTGAGAAAATGGCCCCACCAAAGCTGCCTACTTTCACCGAGCTAACCTGAATGACACTGCATAGACTGCTCATAAGGTAAATGACCGCCCCGAATCTATCACCAGTTCCTGCTGGCCACTTATTTCGGCCATATTAGTCCGAAGCAGGCGCACCTCAGCCGATAGACGTTCAACCTGTTCGCGAAGTAATTCGTTTTCCTTCAGCTTTTGCTCCAGTATTGCTCGCAAGCGGTTCGACTCTCGGTTGGTTGACTCCGCCATGTCCAACAGAACAGGATCGTGGTTCTTGGGCGCAAAAAACTCACTGCCGATTTTTCGAATATCTTTTGCAATGACCTGTTCTAGGGTATCGCCATTGGAGCAAAAGATCTTCTTGGCACTTTCGGAAAACCATTGGCGGCGATTGCCGCACTCATCAGCTATTTTGCTGAAGTTGATATCCCCGAACTGGTTCAGAGGGAACTTTTGGCCAGCCTGTTCCAGGCCCATGACATAGTCTCTGTAGCGCTCAAAGGGTGAGCGCTTTCGGTCAGTCGCCGTCATGATCTTTCTCTTTGGATTGCAGCCAGCTAATAAATGGTTCAATGAGCTCTTTCGGTGCAAGTCCTTCTGCTGGTTCCAGGTCATTGTAAGCACAGCTTATTTTCTTAGCCTGAATGTCAGCGGTAAACATCCCGTCACTCGCTTCGAGTACGAGCTTTAGAACACGGCATGTTTTGTCAAACTTTGCCATGAAAACTTCATCGTTGATCTTTCCCTCCTGCAAGGCAGCAGGCGAGGCGCCATGAGCCCGTAGCGCCGCTCGAAGGGCTTTGACTTCTTTCTCCAGTCGGTCTATATCAGATTGAAGGCGGTCTGCCCGCTGAACAGCCAGCTTACCTACTAGGTTGTCCTTCTTCGATTCCATGTTGTTGGATGAATCCCAGTACCTGTAATAGATAGGCCCGACGAGCGACCAGTACTCAGTATTCTGGACAAGCGTTCTATATCCGATCTTTTTTTCATTTACAGCAAGGCCATCATTGTACAACTCGGCACAAAATCGGGAGAAGGGTGTTACACCAACAAAGGATGTTTTCCCTACAAAGGCCTTCAGCCTCGGGATCACGTCGTCTTTGATTCGTGTAAGCCTATAATCAAGACTGCGTTTCTGAGCACCTGCAAATCGGTTCTGCCCTGGCTTCGCTCCTTTGGTCATACAGGGGCACTCTCAGGCTTTGATATCAGCTTCAGAATCGAATTGGGGCGGTCAAGGGCCATGGGCTTACTCATCGCTTCACCCAAATCATGTAAGGACAAGCCAAGGACTTCACAGGCAGATCTGATCAAGCCTCTGAATTCATCGATCAATGTGAATCCGACGGGGGCTTCTTGCAAAATGCGGTTGAAGTCCCCTGTGAATGCTAAGAGCTTGTGACGCGCGGCCATGATCTGTTGTTTCAACTGAGGAGTGAAAAATTCTGCATGTGACTTGGCTTCTGCGGTACGTGCAATAAGGTTGGAGAGTGTGTTGTCTTGAAGCTCTAAGCGATCAAGATGTCCGGATACGATTTCAGGCTTTTCCACCAAGAAGCTAGAGCGCATTTTGATTTCGTTGTGCATTTGCTCAAGGCAGTGAGCGGTGACGCTCCAAGAGATAATCTCTGAAGCTAGGAATTTTCGATGGTTGGCTTTTGGCATTAAGCTTTCGGTAGATGCACCATTGCGTTTGGCCGTATCCGTCCGGCCAAGTC
>NZ_ATDK01000016.1 GCF_000444135.1 Pseudomonas avellanae BPIC 631 | reverse complement strand
CATGAGCGTTGTGATCATGCTGTAGCGACCAGGGCGGCGATCCCACATTTGAGACAGTCTCAAAAGTCCAACGCGCCAAGCACCTCATCCACCCCCCAAAACACCCGATTCACCTCAGGCAATGGCGGGCGTTTCAGGATCAGGACGGGCAGGCCGCGTTCGCGGGCGACATCCAGTTTGGGTTCGGTGGAGCTGCTGCCGCTGTTTTTGCTGATCAGCACGTCGATATTGCGTTGCTCGAACAGTTGGCGTTCGTCTTCCAGTACAAACGGACCGCGCGCGCCGATGACTTCGCAGCGGTCGTTGCCGGGGTAGCTGTCCAGTGCGCGCAGTGTCCAAAACTGGTGTTCCGGGATTTCATTGAGATGCTGCAAGGGCTCGCGACCCAGCGTGAACAGCGGTCGCTTGAAAGGGGCCAGTGCCGTGACCAGCGCTGACCAGTCGGCCACTTCACGCCAGTCATCCTCGGGGCCGGGCTGCCATGCCGTGCGGCGCAAGGCCCAGCAGTGAACGTCAGTTATCCTGGCGGCCAGCGCGGCGTTGTGGCTGATCTGCGCGGCATACGGATGGGTAGCATCAAGCAGCAGATCGATACCCTGTTCGCGAATGTACTGCGCCATGCCCTCTGCGCCGCCATAGCCGCCGATTTTCAACTGACAGGCCAGATCGGTCGGCACCCGGCCAACGCCCGCCAGACTGTAGATGTGCTCAGGCCCGAGCCTGCGTGCAATCGCCAGTGCTTCGGTAATGCCGCCCAACAGCAGAATTCGTTTCATGTGTGTTCCTTGGATAACGCAACACCCGCCTGACCGACAACCCCACCCTGACGGTCGATGGCGAACACCTCGACCTGAACAGTGGCAGGCACCACGCTGCGGGCAAACGCCAGCGCATGACGACACACCTCATCGCCCAGCGGCACGCCAGCCGCCGCGCACATCGCCAGCGCCTGCTGGCTGGTATTGGCGTGAAGAATATGTTGCTGCAAGGCCGCGTCCGCGCCGACATCCGCCGCCCATAGCGCCAGTTGCGGCAGGTCGATGCTTGAATGGCGGCTGTGCAGGTCCATGTGCCCGGCGGCCAGTTTGCTGATCTTGCCGAAGCCGCCGCACAGGCTCAACTTATCCACAGGCACCTTGCGCAGATGCTTGAGTACCGCGCCCACGAAGTCGCCCATCTCGATCAGGGCGATATCCGGAATGTTGTAGACGCGGCGCATGGTGTCTTCGCTGGCATTGCCGGTGCAGGCGGCGATATGCCGGTAGCCGTTGGTGGTGGCGACGTCGATACCTTGATGGATCGAGGCGATGTAGGCCGCGCAGGAAAACGGCCGGACGATCCCGCTGGTGCCCAGAATCGACAAACCGCCGAGAATGCCGAGGCGCGGGTTCATGGTCTTGAGCGCCAGCGCTTCGCCGCCCTCGACGCCAATCGTGACCTCGAAACCGCCGCTGTAGCCGAGTTCTTCTGCCAGCCGCAGCAAGTGCTCGGTCATCATGCGTCGAGGCACCGGGTTGATGGCCGGCTCGCCCACCGCCAGCACCAGGCCGGGGCGGGTTACGCTGCCCACACCTGCGCCCGCCACGAAGCGCACGCCGGGCGCCGCTTCCTGCCTGACGCGGGCAAACACCATTGCGCCGTGGGTGACGTCGGGGTCATCACCGGCATCCTTGAGTGTTCCGGCTTCGGCGAAGTTATCCACAAGCCGGCAGAATTCCAGACGCATCTGCACCTGCTTGCCCTTGGGCAACACAATCTCCACCGCATCGCTTATCTGCCCACTGAGCAGCAATCGCGCCGCCGCCAGGCTGGTCGCGGTCGCGCAACTGCCGGTGGTCAGGCCGCTGCGCAGCGGGGCAGGTTGTTCGGCGGTTTCTTCGCGCATCAGGGTTTGACTACGTCCAGCAGGGTGATCGGCAGCGCCTGACGCCAGGTGTCGAACTCGCCGAGAGGCTGGGCATGCGCGACGTGAATGCGCGTCAGTTCGCCGCCATGCCGCTCGCGCCAGGCCATCAGTGCGACCTCGCTTTGCAGGGTCACTGCGTTGGCCACCAGTCGTCCGCCGGAGCGCAGTTGCTCCCAGCAGGTTTCCAGCACGCCGATACGCGTGACGCCGCCGCCGATGAAAATCGCATCCGGGCGTTCCAGGCCGCCCAGCGCCTGAGGTGCACTGCCGCGCACCAGTTGCAGGCCGGGCACGCCGAGCGCATCGCGATTGAATTCGATCAGTTGCTGACGACCCTCGTCGGCCTCGATGGCCATGGCCCGACAGGTCGGATGAGCACGCATCCATTCGATGCCGATAGAGCCACAGCCCGCCCCAACATCCCAGAGCAATTCGCCCGGCACCGGGGCAAGGCGGGCGAGGGTGATGGCGCGCACATCGCGCTTGGTCAACTGGCCGTCATGCTCGAAGGCGCTGTCCGGCAAACCGGCCAGCGTGCTCAGGCGAATGGCGCTGGCATCGGCGCGACAATCGATAGCGACCAGGTTGAGCGCAGCGATTTCAGGGTTGCCCCATTCGCTGGCCAGCCCTTCGACACGCCGTTCCGCATCACCGCCCAGATGCTCAAGCACGGTCATGCGGCTGGGGCCGAAGCCTCGCTCGCGCAGCAGACCGGCGATCACGGCGGGGCTGCTGCCGTCATTACTCAGCACCAACAGGCGCACGCCATGATGGAAATGCGCGTTCAGTGCGGCCACCGGCCGGGCAACCACCGACAAGGTAACGACTTCCTGCAACGGCCAGCCCAGACGAGCGGCGGCTAGAGAATAAGAGGAGGGCGCAGGCAGGATGCGCATTTCTTCGATGGCGACCACACGCGCCAGGCTGGCACCGACGCCGAACAGCATGGGGTCGCCGCTGGCCAGTACACAAATCTCGGCACCGCGCTGTTCCAGCACCGGGTTCAGCGAGAACGGGCTTGGCCATCCACGCCGTTCGGCACCAATGCAGGGCGGCAGCAACGCCAGCTGGCGCGGGCTGCCGAACACCTGATCGGCGTGCAGCAGCGCGTGCCGGGCGTTCTTGCCCAGGCCCTTGTAACCGTCTTCTCCGATTCCCACGACTGTCAGCCACGGCGACATGCACACACCTCAATCCGAACTTCCGACAGAGCGCCTTTTCATGCCTGCGGACAAAGCAGGCATAATACCGCGCCCGACGGGGTACAAGTGCTCTAATCCGTTTTCCAGCCAGTTCATACCGGGTGATCCATTGAACGAGCAGCAGTCCGCTCGCACATCGTCTGTAACGCTACGCCCCTCGGCCTGTCCGGGGTTGCTGCGTATCGTCCCGGCGCTGGACGGCGGAATCTGCCGGATCAAACTGGCGGGTGGTGTCATCACCAGCGCGCAGGCGCTGGCGGTTGCACAGGCTGCGCAAACTTATGCACAGGGCGTGATCGAAGCCACCAACCGCGCCAATCTGCAGATTCGCGGCATTAGCGCTGATCATGACGGCCTGATTGAAACGCTGATGGCCGCAGGGCTCGGCCCGGCCAACCCTGCCAGTGACGATGTGCGCAACCTGATGCTCAGCCCGACCGCCGGGCTGGACCCGCACATGCTGTTCGATGCCCGGCCATTGGCTGCGCAGATTCTGCGTGCGCTGGAAAACCACCCGCGCTTTCAAGAGCTGTCGCCCAAGTTCGCGCTGTCGCTGGATGCCGGTGAAGCGCTGGTCATGCTGGAACATCCACATGACGTCTGGTTGTCGGCGCTGAAAACGGGCGACGAGGTGCTGCTGGCGTTCGGGCTAGCGGGTTGTCCGGCCAGTGATCGCCCGCTGGCCGCTGTACCGCTGGCGGCTGGAGAGGCGTTGGTTGTCGCGTTGCTCGAACTGTTCCTCGATCTGGCCCGTCCGGAGCACACCCGGATGCGGCATTTGCTGGCAGAGTTATCCACAGATGAGCTGCTGCGCCAGCTTGCTGCCCGGCTGAGCTGCACGGTGCGGGCTGATGAAACAGTTACCGGCTGGCAGCGCCCGGCCGTTCAGGGCAATCGGCATATCGGTGTTTATCCACAGGCGCAGTCAGGCCTGGTGGCGGTCGGTGCCGTGGTGCCGCTGGGTCGTCTGACCGCGCCCACGCTCGCTACGGTGGCGCAACTGGCGGCGGATCAGGGCGACGGCACCTTGCGCCTGACGCCCTGGCAAAGTTTGCTGCTGCCCAACGTGCCGGCTGAGCGTTCGGCAGCCGTGATGGCGGCGTTGCAGGCAGCAGGCCTGATTTGTTCGGCTGAACAGCCGCTGGCGCAGATTGTGGCGTGCACCGGGTCTGCCGGATGCGCCAAGGGGTTGGCCGACACCAAAGCCGATGCCCTGCAACTGGCCAGCGGCCTTGCTGTTGGCCAGGCTGTGCACTTGAGCGGTTGCCTACGTTCGTGTGCCGCTGCTCACGTGGCGCCGGTGACGTTGCTGGCCGTTGCGCCCGGCCGCTACGACCTTTATTTTCGCGACGCAGCCCACTCCGGTTTCGGTGTGCTGCGCGCGCGTGACCTTACTATTGAAGCAGTCGGTGCGCAGTTGAACGCCGACTCACGGAGCAGCATTGCATGATTGATTACATCCGCGATGGTCAGGAGATATATCGCAACTCCTTCTCGATCATTCGCGCCGAAGCGCGCCTGGACACGATCCCCGCCGACCTGGAAAAACTCGCCGTGCGCGTGATCCATGCCTGCGGTATGGTCGAAGTCATCGAAGACCTGCGCTTCTCGCCGGGTGCCGGTACCGCCGGGCGCAACGCCCTTGCCGCCGGTGCGCCGATCCTTTGCGACGCACGCATGGTTTCAGAAGGCATCACCCGTACCCGATTGCCTGCCAACAACCCGATCATCTGCACATTGCACGATGAGGGTGTGCGCGAAATGGCGCTTGAGATGGGCAACACACGCTCCGCCGTGGCGCTGGAACTGTGGCGTCCGCACCTGGAAGGCAGCGTTGTGGTCATCGGCAACGCGCCGACCGCGCTGTTTTACCTGTTGGAAATGCTCGATGCCGGCGCGCCGAAACCCGCATTGATTCTCGGTTTTCCGGTCGGTTTTGTCGGCGCTGCCGAGTCCAAGGCCATGCTCGCTGCCGACAGCCGTGGCGTGCCCTTTGTGATCATGCAGGGCCGTCGTGGCGGTAGCGCCATGGCCGTGGCCGCTGTCAACGCACTGGCCACGGAGATCGAATGATGCAGGCACGCGGTCGATTGATTGGCCTGGGCGTCGGTCCCGGCGACCCGGAACTGATTACCGTCAAAGCCTTGCGCCTGCTGCGCGAGTCGCCGGTGGTGGCGTACTTCGTGGCCAAGGGCAAAAAGGGCAACGCGTTCGGCATCATCGAAGCGCACCTGCAGGACGTTCAGACCTTGATGCCGCTGGTCTACCCGGTCACCACCGAGGCATTGCCAGCGCCGTTGTCGTACGAGAAAGTCATCAGTGACTTCTACGACGCGTCCAGCCTTCAAGTGGCTGCGCACCTGGATGCCGGGCGCGATGTGGCGGTGATCTGCGAAGGCGACCCGTTCTTCTACGGCTCTTATATGTACTTGCACGACCGCCTGGCCGAGCGCTACGAGGCTGAAGTGATTCCGGGTGTGTGTTCGATGCTCGGTGGCGCGTCGGTACTGGGCGCGCCGTTGGTGTATCGCAACCAGAGCCTGTCGGTGCTGTCCGGTGTGCTGTCCCACGATGACCTGAAACGCAAGCTGGCCGATGCCGATGCTGCGGTGATCATGAAACTGGGTCGCAACTTCCACAAGGTCCGCGAAGTGCTGACCGAGCTGGGCATGGCCGGACGTGCGCTGTATGTCGAGCGCGCGACCATGAGCAACCAGAAAATCGTGCCGCTGGATCAGGTCGATCCGATGTCTTCGCCGTACTTTTCGCTGATTATCGTTCCTGGTGACAGGTGGCAAGGCTGATGACTCCCAACACTCCGGCCATTGTCATTCTCGGTAACGGCAGCCTCGCGACTGCAAAGCGCATTCAGCAACTGTTTCCCGATGCGCTGATTCATGGCCTGGCCGAGCGCGTGCAGGGCGCTGACAATACGTACAGCGAGTTCGGTGCCACGCTGCGTCAGTTGTATCAGCAGAACACGCCGATCATTGCCCTGTGTGCCGCCGGCATCGTGATTCGCACGCTGGCCCCGCTGTTGCTGGAAAAGGGCGTCGAGCCCCCGGTGCTGGCCGTGGCTGAGGACGGCAGCGCCGTGGTGCCGCTGCTGGGCGGTCTGGGCGGGGTCAATGTCATGGCGCGCAGCATTGCCAGCGGGCTTGGCGTTGCACCGGCCATTACCACCAGCGGCGAGTTGCGCTTCGGCACGTGCCTGCTCAACCCGCCCAGCGGCTATGCATTGGGCGATCTGGAGCTGGGCAAACGTTTTGTCTCCGATCTGCTCTCCGGTGAGCCGGTGCGCATCGAAGGCGAGGCCCCGTGGCTGGCTCGGGCGCAATTGCCTGAAGACCCGCAGGCCGAGCTGGCGATTCATGTTGGCTGTGCCCTGCGTGAGCCTGCGGCCAATGAATTACTGATCTACCCGCGCAGTGTGCTGGTCGCCGTCAGCGAAATAACCGCTGAACTGGCTGCACATGTGCGTACGGCATTGCGCGACTCGAACATTGCCGAGCAATCCCTGGCCTGCCTGCTGGCCAGCGAAGAGCAGATGGCCAACGCGCTGTTGCACCAGGCCGCCAGTGAACTGGATGTTCCGGTGCGCTTTGACAAGGCGGGTTCAGCCAGTGAAATGGCCTCCAGCGCCGTGCCGCAACGGCTGCCGCCACTCAGCGTCGGCAGCGACATGGCGATTGCCGTGGCGACGCAACCGCTGAACGTGCAACACATTGGCCGTGGTCGCGGTCGCCTCGCCGTCATCGGCCTTGGTCCCGGCGCAGCTGAGCTGATGGTGCCTGCGGTCAAAACAGAGCTGGCACGCGCCAATGACGTGCTCGGTTATGAAACCTACGTGCGCATGGCCGGGCCGTTTCGCGCCGATCAGGTGCTGCACTGCACCGATAATCGCGAAGAAATGCTGCGTGCCCGGCATGCCTTCGAACTGGCCGCGCAAGGTCGCTCGGTGGTGGTCGTGTCGTCCGGTGATCCGGGCGTCTTCGCCATGGCCTCGGCGGTGCTTGAAGCGCTGCATGAGTCCGACAACCCGCACTGGCATGCGGTCGAGCTGGAAATTCTGCCGGGTGTCTCGGCTTCTCTGGCAACTGCCGCCCAGGCCGGTGCGCCGCTGGGTCATGACTTTTGCGTGCTATCGCTGTCCGACAACCTCAAACCGTGGGACATCATCGAAAAGCGTCTGGACCTGGCCTGTCAGGCCGATCTGGCGCTGGCGTTCTACAACCCGATATCCCGCTCCCGCCCTTGGCAACTGGGCCGTGCGCTGGAAATCGTGCGTCAGCATCGGCTTCCCGAAACCCCTGTGACATTGGGGCGTGACGTTGGGCGTCCGGGTCAGACATTGCGTGTGATCACGCTGGGCGAACTGACCCCGGATCAGGTCGACATGCGCACCATGGTGCTGATCGGTTCATCGCTGACCTGCACCTTTCCTCGTAACAGCGGTGGCAATTGGGTCTATACGCCGCGCTGGTACGGCGAGAAGCCTACAGCCTGATCCAGTCGGCTTGTCATATCGCCCACGCGCGGTTGTGGGAAAGCGCCGAAATCCTAATGTAAACGCGCGATGTGCAAGCCGGACTTCCGGCCTGCGTATCGCGCGAATCAATCGCTTGCGAGCTACCCACCTTGTAGTTCATTTCGTTGTTTGCCCGTGGAACGCTCTGTGGTGCCCGATCTGTCGGGGGATCACGGGTAGCTCAACCTGTTGCTTCTTCACAACAACCGGCAAGCCGGTGAATTGACGCAGACACTTATCGACACAGGGCGCAGCCGGGCAGCCCGTTTTATTTCGTTAGTCTTGTTCCTGTCCATCGGGACGCATGAATTAAAGGACTAATGAAATGAAACAGGAAACCCCTATGAGCACCACCGATAACCTTGATTACCTCGCCGCCTGTGAACTGGCTGATTGCTCCCCGCCATTTGCAGCCTATGCAGCCGCTCGCAATGCCCCATCGCGTCTGGTGGGCGGCGATGCGAAGGATGCAGCGGGCGCTACGGCCGCCGTAGTGGCAGGG
>NZ_ATDK01000015.1 GCF_000444135.1 Pseudomonas avellanae BPIC 631 | reverse complement strand
CGTCAACCTGATGCCCGATGTGGTCGACCAGTTGCGCGACAAGCATTACATCGTCGGCCAGTTGCAGCGCGTTATTTTCTTCGAGCCCGGCGTCAAGGAAACCGACTGGAGTGCCACTGATGTGGTGCAGGGCGTCGATGGCAAGGCCCGGCGCTGGGTTTATCTGCACTACTTCAAGGACGGCCAGCCCTCACTGAACTGGCTAGACCCAAGCTTTGCCGCACAGCAGATGATCATCGGCGATGCGCTGCATGCCATCGATGTCATGGGCGCACGGGTATTACGCCTGGACGCAAACGGCTTTCTGGGTGTCGAACGCCGCGCTGAAGGCACGGCCTGGTCGGAAAGCCATCCGCTGTCGATCACTGGCAACCAGTTGCTGGCCGGGGCAATCCGCAAGGCGGGCGGCTTCAGCTTTCAGGAACTGAACTTGACCATTGATGACATCGCGTCCATGGGCCAGGGCGGCGCTGACCTGTCTTACGACTTCATTACACGCCCGGCTTATCAGCACGCGCTGCTGACCGGCACCACCGAATTCCTGCGCTTGATGCTGCGTCAGGTTCATGCGTATGGCATTGATCCCGCTTCGCTGATCCACGCCTTGCAGAACCACGACGAACTGACCCTGGAACTGGTGCATTTCTGGACGCTGCACGCCCACGACACGTTCCACTACCAGGGTCAGACGTTCCCCGGCAACATTCTGCGTGAGCATATCCGCGAAGAAATGTACGAGAAGCTTTCGGGCGAACACGCGCCTTACAACCTCAAGTTCGTTACCAACGGCGTGTCCTGCACGACGGCAAGCATCATCACGGCGGCACTGGGCATTCGCGACCTGAGCACGATTACCGATGCCGACATTCAGCAGATCCAGCACATTCACCTGTTGCTGGTGATGTACAACGCCATGCAGCCGGGTGTGTTCGCGCTGTCTGGCTGGGACCTCGTCGGCGCGCTGACGCTTCCAGCCGAGCAGGTTGAGCACCTCATGCAGGACGGTGACACGCGCTGGGTGCACCGTGGCGCCTATGATCTGGTCGATCTGGACCCGGAAGCCGAGTTTTCTGCCGGCGACATGCCGCGTCCGAAGACGCTGTATGGCAGCCTGGTCAGCCAGCTCCAGCGGCCTGACTCGTTTGCCTCGCAGCTCAAGAAGATTCTTGCGGTGCGTCGCGCCTACGACATCGCCGCGAGCCGCCAGATTCTGATCCCGGATGTCGAGCATCCAGGGCTGCTGGTCATGGTTCACGAGTTACCGGCGGGCAAGGGCACGCAGATCACCGCGCTCAATTTCAGCGCCGAGACCCTCGTTGAAACGCTGCACTTGCCGGGCATCGCGCCAGGCCCTGTCGTCGACATCATCAACGAGCGGGTTGAAGGCGATCTGACCGAGCAGGGCGAGTTCACCATCACTCTGGACGCCTACGAAGGCCTCGCCCTGCGCGTGGTCAGCACCTTGCCGATCTGATCGATCAGTGCCGCGCCGGGTCGGCTGCGCATCCAGGCTGGCCCGTCATACCGCGTCAGGCTGGTGCTTTTTCAGGCGATAGGCAAACTGGGCGCGGCTCAACCCCAGCAGACGCGAAGCCGCAGCCAGGTTGCCTGCGCTTTTTTCCAATGCCTCGCGAATCAACTGCTGCTCAAGCTCTTCAATCGAAAAAGCCTGTTTTTCCTGACTCAGCGTATCCAGCAGGGCGGCGCCCTGTGCCGTGCGTGCAATCGGTGGAGCGGCCTTGGACAGTGCGCCGCCGTGGTTCAGCGAGTACGAATCCACCGGCAGTGATTCGTTACGAAAGATATGCACCAGATCAATGGCCTGGCCTTCATCGCTGGCAATCAGGCCGCGCTCGATGAGGTTCTGCAGTTCGCGTACATTGCCGGCGAAGTCGTAGCGCAGCAGTGTTTTCAACGCGCGCATGGTCAAGCCTGCTGGCGTGCGTCCGTACTCCTGGCAGAAGCGCTGAAGAAAGGCGTTGATCAGCAGGGGAATGTCATCGCGGCGCTCGCGCAGCGGGGGCAGGGCGATGGGGTAGACGTTCAGGCGATAAAACAGGTCTTCGCGAAAATCACCCTCGGCCACGGCCTTGCGCAGATCGACGTTGGTCGCCGCCACCACGCGCACAGTAACCTTGATGCCGTGGCCACCACCGACGCGTTCTATTTCCCGCTCTTGCAGGGCGCGCAGCAGTTTGCTTTGCCCGGCCAGGCTCAGCGAGGTGATTTCATCCAGAAACAGCGTGCCGCCATTGGCACGCTCGAAACGTCCGGGTCTTGAGTGCGTGGCTCCCGTGTACGCCCCGCGCTCGACGCCAAACAGTTCGGCTTCGATCAGGTTGTCGGGAATGGCTGCGCAGTTGAGCGCCACGAAAGGGCCTTCCCGGTTATGGCTGAGCTGATGCAGCTGGCGGGCGAACATCTCTTTGCCGACGCCGGACTCGCCGCTGATCAGCACGGTTGCCGGGGTCATCGCCACGCGCTGCAAGGCCTGAGTGGCCGCGTTGAACGCTGCGCTGGCGCCAATCAGTGGCTGGTCGGTGCCTGTCGGCGGGCCGGCGTCATAGTGGGCGTTGGCCAATGCAAGCGTATGGGCCGGCGCGACGGTCTTGGCCACGCTCAGGTAACTCAGGTCGCGCTCGACGTCACCCCATTGCTCGGCGGTCTTGCCGATGACCCGGCAGCTTGCGTGCCCCATGCCACGGCATTCCACCTCGCGAAAGATCACCATTTGCCCGAACAGGCCGCTGACAAAGCCGATGGCGTAGCCGATTTCGGTCCAGCAGACCGGGTCCTGCCCGGTGCCACACGCTGCAAGATGCTCGTCAGCTTCGCAGGAGTTGTGCCAGAGAAACTCGCCTTCATAGAATCCGGACTCGGCGTCGAACTTGAAATGCAGTGGTTCGACCTTGGCCATGCCTTCCAGCGTGTGCAGGCGGGTGCCAGCGCGAAACGCCGACGTGGCATCGGCGAGTGGCCAGCGCTCACGAATCAGCCGGGCGTCACGTGCGCCGGAAAGATAGCCTGCGCGCGTAAACATCCCACGCGCCTGCTCCTGCCCCAGCCGTTCGATGATTTCCCGGCGCAGGGTGCCGAACGATGAGCTGTGCAGCAGCAACATGCGCTGGTCGTTGAGCCAGATGCGGCCATCGTCGGGCGAGAAGAACAGGCAACCGGTCAACTCCTCGGCAGTCGGCGAACCCACTGCGTCGGGCAGACTGCTGTCGCCACGTGGCGAGAAATGTTCAGTGGTCACGCGGTGGTCGGGAAGCTGGGAGTGAGGGCGGGTCATTGTTGTACCTCGACCGGGCAGTGATCGAAATGATCAATAGATAAGCCGATTAATAAACATAACTTTATCAAATGAACAAGCTCGATCAGCGTGACCGCTGGCTGGCAAGGTGTGCTAAACGCCTGCGTACCTCGGATAAACTTGTTCCAGAGCGGTCAAGGCTTCATATGACAAGCAGATTGCAATCCCGGCACAGGCTTTGCTCAGGTGTGTATACGGCGCGTGCTACCCAATCAATGGTGCAGGCGATTACAACCATAAAAGCCGGAGTTCAACTATGTCAGCTTCTGATGGCACCCCTCTGTTGCAACGCGCAATCGACGCCGAATGCATATTCAATGGCAACTGGATTCCTTCCTCATCTGCACTGCTGCCGATCATCGAGCCTGCGACCGGCGAGTTGCTGATGAACACGGCAATGGCAGGTGCGGCCGACATCGCCATTGCCTGCCGGGAAGCCGCACTGGCTCAGCCTGCCTGGGCGGCGATGGGGCCTCGGGAAAAAGCCGAAATTTTTCTGATGGCCGCCGATCATGCGGTCTGCGCGTTCGATGAGCTGGCGCTGTATGTTGCCCGCGAGACCGGCGGCAGCCTGCACAAGGGCCAGCATGAAGTGAACGAAACCATCGTGCTACTGCGCCAGGCTGCTGGCATGCTTTCACAAGCGCATGGTCATGGCGTGATTCTGCCCAGCGCTGCCGGGCGTCTGTCCTACGCGCGGCGTGTTGCACACGGCGTGGTAGGGGTTATTTCACCGTTCAACTTTCCGTTGGTGCTGTCCCTGCGCTCGGTCGCCCCGGCGCTGGCTGCCGGCAATGCCGTGGTGCTCAAGCCTGACCCGCAGACGCCGATCAGCGGCGGCTTTCTGATCGCTCGGCTGTTCGAGGAAGCCGGGCTGCCCAAAGGCCTGTTGCATGTATTGCCAGGTGCGGCAGATGCTGGCGAAGCGCTGTGCCGCGACACCAATGTGCAGATGATCACCTTTACCGGTTCGACCGGTGCCGGACGCAAGGTGGCCGAAGCGGCCGGGCGCAACCTCAAGAAGGTTTCTCTGGAGCTGGGCGGCAAGAATCCGCTGGTGATTCTTGAAGACGCCGATCTTGATCTCGCCGCCAGCAACGCGGCCTTCGGCGCCTGGCTACATCAGGGGCAAATTTGCATGGCCACCGGCCTGATTCTGGTTCATGAGTCCATCGTTGCCGCGTTCACCCGCAAGCTGGCAGACAAGGCCCGGGCGTTGACGGTCGGCAATGCGGCGCGCGGAGAAGCGGCGCTGGGCCCGCTGATCAACCAGCGGCAGTTGCAGCATGTTCATCAGGTGGTCAGCGACAGCTTGCAGGCCGGTGCGCAACTGGAAACCGGCGGCGAATACGAAGGCCTGTTCTATCGGCCCACCGTGCTCAGCGGCGTGAAGCCCGGCATGCGCGCGTTCGAGGAAGAGATTTTCGGCCCGGTGGCGGTGGTGGTCAGTTTTTCCAGCGATGAACAGGCCATCGAACTGGCCAACCGCTCGGAATACGGGCTGGCGGC
>NZ_ATDK01000014.1 GCF_000444135.1 Pseudomonas avellanae BPIC 631 | reverse complement strand
AATTGGGTGTACGTTAAGTGCGCAAAGCTGAAATCTGTTGGGCTGATTTTCGTGTCACTTGGGGTAGACCCTATGTTGACGATAATAAGTAGCACCATGTGGTGACACAACTGCAGGTAAAATAAAAGAGACGTAGATATACGTGATCACGTATAATTAGTCCATGAACAAAGTCCTCAAACAAATCATCTTTATGGGCTCAGCTCTAAACGACCTGAGAGCGTTTCCAATCTCTGCTCGCCGTGAGGCCGGCTTTCAGCTGGATAGGGTGCAGGTGGGCAATGAGCCTGACGATTGGAAGCCCATGACGACCGTTGGTCCAGGGGTACAGGAGATACGGATCAGGGACGCCCACGGCGCCTTCCGTGTGATCTACGTTGCGAAATTCGCGACGGCGGTTTATGTCCTGCACTGCTTCCAAAAGAAGACGCAAAAAACGAGCAAGCATGACCTTGACCTCGCCGCCAAGCGGATGAAAGAACTGACTAAGGAGTTGAACTAATGACTGAATCAAATCAAGCCTTCAGCAGCGTCTGGGACGCCCTGGAGGACTCACCAGCCGAAGCAGAGAACATGCGTATTCGAACCAGCCTAATGACGGCTATCCGAGACTTTATCGAGGTGCGTCAGCTCTCGCAGGCTGACGCTGCGCAGCTGTTCAACGTAACGCAACCCCGCATTTCAGAACTCCAGCGCGGGAAGATCGACCTTTTCAGCGTGGATCGATTGATCAACATGCTCGCCCAGGGCGGCATGCACGTTGAAGTCAGTGTCAAAACTGCAGCTTGATACAGGTTACATGTGGTTGCGATTCCTGTAGTTTTGACTTCTTTCAGCCTGGTCTGCCCCTATGATTGTCGATCCTGACCTGCCTGGTCTTGCAACGAAGATCATCCAACACTACAGCAACGCCCAGATCGCCCAGTTGATCAGGATGATCAGTCCTGTTTCACCCTGCGCCCTGATGGCCGCGGACGAATTTGAGCGGGTCATGAACGTGCTTGCGGGCCAGAATCGACGTCGGGCGTTCTCCGATCGCTCGATAAGTGCTGCCAGGCTTGTCCTGGTCATGGGTGCCAGCGTGTCCGAAGCAGCCTTGGAGACTGGATTGTCCCGGCAGGTGGTTCACAGGCTTATGGCACGCATTCGGGCGCGCCTGGAGGATTTGCCTGCTGATTGGGTCAAGGTTGAAGCCTGGCTTCCTCCTGCAGCAGCTGGTGACGTTCTGGCTTTGGCTCAATCACTCAGATCTGCTCGATCGCAATAGGAGAGGAGTGCCCTGGCTGTTTGGGCCTCGGCGCAGCTCGATCGTTGACAACCTCTGACGTGCGTTCCCTTCGCTGCGCTCAGGGCCGGG
>NZ_ATDK01000013.1 GCF_000444135.1 Pseudomonas avellanae BPIC 631 | reverse complement strand
CGAGCTTGCTCGCGAAGGGGCCATTACAGCCCCCTGAAAATAGGCCGCGTGGACCATCGCTTTCGTGAGCAAGCTCACTCCCACAGGAATCTCCACTCGGCCTGATGCTACGGTGCCAGCCCCGCTTCCGGGTTCTTCAGGACTTGTGTATAACGCTGACCACTCCAGCGCGACAGTGCATTTCTGTAAATCACTTCACCGTCTTCGGCGCCTTGCCGGTGCGCATTTGTTCAAGCAGCGGGCCGCACTGGTTTGGCTCACTGTCGCCGGTCGCCACCAATGCCAGCAAACCGGCCACCGGGCCGACGGTTGCACCGAGCAGGACCATGCCCGCACCGCGCAACAACAACGGTCCGGACTGCACGCCGGCGTTGGGTTTGGCGAACGGGCCGTTGACGTACAGCGGCGAGCGCAGCGAGAACACGCGGAAACCCTTGGATTCCGGGTTGATCTGCAGGTCCAGTTGCTCGGTCTTCATGTTCGCCGTGCCATTGATGTAGATGATGGCGTTCTCGGTGTCGAAGACGAACAGGCGACTGGTCGCCAGCCCGTCCTTGATGCCGAAGTTGGAGGCCGCACAGTTGATCTTCACATCCTTGTCACCAAACAGCTTGCCTACCACGTAGTTGCCGACGTTGAGCCCGGCAATTTCCATCAGGCTGCGGCTGATCGCGCCATCGTTGACCAGCATTTTCATTTCGCCGTTGGCGGTGCCGAGCAAGGCCGCAATCGAATTGCCCCGGCCACTGATGTCGGCATCGCCGTTCAACTCACCGAAACTGGTTTTCATCGGCTCAAAGGTCGGAAACAGTTGCTTGAGTTTGAAGTTGCGCGCCGACAGCTTCGCCCTACCCTGCAACGGCTTGTTACGGCCGTCGAGGCGGATATCGGCGTCCAGCTTGCCGCCCGCCACGCCAAAGCGCAGCGGCTCAAGGCTCAACTGACCGTCGTTGAGAACAAGATGGGTATAGAGGTCGGTAAATGGCAGATCAGGGCTCTGTACGATGCGTTTGCCGGTGAATTCCACGTCGGCGCCCATCGCGCGCCAGCGGTCGGTCTGAAACTCTTCGACCGGCAGCACCTTGCCCGAAGGTTGCTTGCTTTCGCCGCCGCGTTTTTTCTGTGCGGCATTGGAGTCGGCACCGATCAGCGGCGCAAGGTCGCTGAACAGCAGTTGATTGGAAACCAACACGCCGCTCAGCTTCGGCCGCGGCTGACTGGCGATGTAGCCCAGGTCACCGTGGATATCGCTGTTGCCAATCTTGCCGTTGAAGCCCTCATAGCGAAAGTTGGCACCTGCAGGATCATGCAGCTTGGCTACCAGACGACCATCGGTGGAATAAGCAGGTGAGTCCGGCAAGGTCACGCCGGTCAGCGGGTACAGGTTGCTCAGGCTTGCGCCGGACAGTTTCAGGCGCAGGTCCAGCGCGCCGAGGTTTTGCGGGTCGGTCAGGGTGCCGGCGATCACCGCGTGGGTGTCGCCGATCTTGACGTCCGCCTGCACCGGGAATGGCTGGCTGGCATCTTTCAGCGCCAGCAAGCCACCGATTTTGCCGGTGCCGCTCAGCTTCTGGCCGTGGTACTGGCCTTTGACAGCCAGGCCAAACGCGTAATCCTGAGGCACGGCACCCTTTTCCTGCGCTTTTTGCGCCTCTTTGCTGCCGACGATTTCGCTGAACGGGATCGGTTTGCCGAGCATGTCGATCACCACATCCAGATTGGCATTCAACGTCTGGTCATTGAAACTGACCAGCCCTTTGTCGAACTTGATCGCGCCGATATCGATCACCCATTTGGAGGGCTCGGCATTCGGGTCGGACTTGGGCAAATCGAACACCCAGTTGGCACGGCCATCAGCCAGACGCTCAAGCTTGGCCTCCGGGCCGGTCAGATCGATGCGCGGGATGACCACTTGCTGAACCAGCAAAGGCAGCAGCGACAGTCGAAATTCGACATGCTTGAGGTTGACCATCTGTGGCGTTTTCGACCAGTCAGGATTGCCTAGCGTCAGGTCATCCGCAACGAAGTGCGGCGACGGCACCCAGGCGCGCCAGCCGCCCAGCTCCGGCTCGCGAGTCCAGCGCACATCCAGATCGCCATTGATGGCGAACGGACGATGCAGCGCTTCGCTGACTTTCTCGTTGAGGGTGGGCTTGATGCGATTCCAGTCGAAAGTGATGATCACAATGACCAGTACAGCGAGCACCAACAGAAGTGTGGTGCCCGTCCAGGCGAAAATCTTGCGGCTGCGCGTCATGCGTGACTCTCCAGAAAACAGCGCCCCGACCCTGGCGCGCTGAGTACGACATGAATGTTCGACTGACAAGCGCGCCGAGGGTTTGATTTGAATACGAATTCCAGCCAAAGGCCAGTACTGATGCTGTCCCGTTGGCGTGAGGGCTTGCCTGAAAACCCTTTCGACGCGGGCAAAGCGCATTTGCTAAAGTGCTGGCGCCTATTCCAAGAAACATTTGAACCATGCTGCCCCGCGCCGAACAGAAACAACAGACCCGCCGAGCCTTGCTGGATGCCGCCCATCAGTTGATGGAGAGTGGCTGCGGGTTTGGCAGCCTCAGCCTGCGCGAAGTGGCGCGCACGGCGGGCATCGTACCGACCGGTTTCTATCGGCATTTCGAGGACATGGATCAGTTGGGTCTGGCGTTGGTCATCGAGGTCGGCCAGACTTTTCGCGAAACCATCCGGCTGGTGCGCCATAACGAATTCGCCATGGGCGGCCTGATTCGCGCCTCGGTGAAGATATTTCTTGAGCGTGTGGCGGCCAACCGTTCGCAGTTTCTGTTTCTGGCCCGCGAACAATACGGCGGCTCGCTCAAGGTGCGTCAGGCGCTCGGCGCGCTGCGCGAAGGCATTAGCGCTGACCTGACCGCCGACCTGGCGAAGATGCCCAAGTGGCAACACCTGAATGCCGACGCACTGTCGATCATCGCCGACCTGGTGGTGAAAAGCGTGTTCGCCATGCTCCCCGAACTGATCGACCCACCACCCGCCTCGCTGGCCCCGCACTTGACGCCACAGGCGAAGATCACCCAGCAATTGCGCTTTATATTTATTGGCGCGCGGCACTGGCGCGGGCTTGGCAGTCATGATTGAGCGTCAGTTGAAAACAATGCGCGCACCTAAATAAAGCATTTTTAAAGCCGCGCACCATTAAGGCGCTCCACAACAACACACCTGATCAAAATCAGCCATTCTCACCGGCAATTTCCTACAGCCTGGACTGTTGGCAAGCCCCTTGCTCTGATTTGAAGCATCGCAATGGGCTGGAAGCTATCTGATGCTGGTGATTCACAACCGAATCGAACCTCAGGCCGAATGGGCCGCCGAGCTGCATTTAAATTTCGAAGCGCGCAGCAAAAGTCGCTTGCGCTGCTTCAGTGCAGAAAACGAAGACGTAGGGCTGTTCCTGCAACGCGGTCAGTCGCCTTTGCGCGATGGCGAATTTCTGCGGGCAGAGGACGGCCGAGTCGTGCGTGTTTGCGCAAGGCCCGAGAAGCTCATGCACGTCACCTGCAGCAGCACGTTCGAGCTGACGCGCGCGGCGTATCACCTTGGCAATCGCCATGTTGCCCTGCAGGTCGGTGATGGCTGGCTGCGCCTGCTCGACGATTACGTGCTCAAGGCCATGCTCGATCAACTCGGTGCGACCATCGAAGCCATCGAAGCGCCGTTCCAGCCGGAACATGGTGCTTATGGTGGCGGGCATCATCACTCACGCGCAGGGGAAGAGGACTTCAACTACCCGCCGCGCATGCACCAGTTCGGCGTGCGCAAGTGAACAGCGCCTGGGCGCTCTTGCGTCTGGCCAGTCCGCAGCTGCCGATTGGCGGCTACAGCTACTCGCAAGGGCTGGAAATGGCCGTGGAGCACGCCATCGTCACTGATCCGCAGACCGCAGGACGCTGGATTGGTGATCAGTTATTGCTCAACCTTGCCCGTTTCGAGGCGCCCTTGCTGTTGGCGCATTGCGAAGCGGCGGCAGTCGGCGACTGGGGGCAACTGCTGCAAGTCAGCGAACAACATCGCGCCAGCCGCGAGACCCGCGAGCTGCATCAGGAAAGCCGGCAGATGGGCTACTCACTGCAACAGCTGCTCAACGGCCTGCCTGAACTGGACCGCGACGCCCGCCGCTTTCTGGAACAGACCACAGAGCCGCATCTGGCCCTTGGCTGGGCGCTGGCTGCGCGCACGTGGCAGATCAGCCCGCAGGACGCGCTGGCGGCGTGGCTGTGGAGCTGGTTGGAAAACCAGTTGGCCGTGCTGATGAAAACGCTGCCGCTAGGCCAACAAGCCGCGCAGCGCCTGACCAGCGAGCTGCTGCCGTTGTTGCAGCAGGCGCAGGTCAATGCCAGCGCACCAGACACTCACCCTGCTGGCAGCGCGGCCTTTGGCCTGGCGTTGGCGAGCATGGCCCACGAACGTCAATACAGCCGGTTATTCCGGTCCTGATCAGCTTTTATGGAGAACTCAATGAACAGCCAACCTCTGCGCGTCGGCATCGGTGGCCCGGTCGGGTCCGGTAAGACCGCCCTGACCCTGGCCCTGTGTCTGGCCCTGCGTGAACGCTACAACCTGGCGGTCGTGACCAACGATATCTACACCCGCGAAGACGCCGACTTTCTGGTGCGCAACGAAGCACTGGCACCAGAACGCATCATCGGTGTTGAAACCGGTGGCTGCCCGCACACAGCCATTCGTGAAGATGCCTCGATCAACCTTGAAGCCGTTGATCAGCTCAATCGTCGTTTCGAGGGGCTGGACATGATCATCGTCGAATCCGGTGGCGATAACCTTTCCGCGACCTTCAGCCCAGAGCTGTCCGACCTGACCATCTACGTGATCGACGTGTCGGCAGGCGACAAGCTGCCGCGTAAAGGCGGGCCTGGGATTTGCAAGTCCGACCTGCTGGTGATCAACAAGATCGACCTTGCGCCGCTGGTAGGTGCTTCGCTGGAGATGATGGACAGCGACACGCGCAAAATGCGTGGCGAAAAGCCGTTCGTCTTCAGCAACCAGAAAACCGGTCAGGGTCTGGAACAGATCATTGCCTTTATCGAGCGCCAGGGCCTGCTGACTACGGCCGCCTGAATTCAACCCACAAGGAACCCGTCGATGAACTACAAAAAAGCTCTGGGCGCCCTCGCCCTTCTGTTGGTGCCTACTTTGGCCCTGGCTCACCCCGGTCATGGCGATAACGGCTTGATCGCCGGCATCAGCCATCCGCTCGGCGGGCTGGATCATTTGCTGGCGATGCTGGCGGTCGGCTTGTGGGCTGCGCAGCAACAGGGCGCAGCGCGCTGGGCGTTGCCGTGCACCTTCGTCGGCACCATGCTGATCGGCGGCCTGCTGGGCTTTGAGGGCCTGAACCTGCCAGCACTGGAAAGCGGCATTGCGGCCTCGGTACTGGCGCTGGGCCTGGCGGTGGCACTGGCGGTTCGTCCTCCGCTGGCATTGGCAATGGCGGCTACAGCCTTGTTCGCGTTGTTCCACGGCGTGGCGCACGGTCTTGAGCTGCCTGACATGTCCAGCCCATGGGCGTACGCAGCCGGTTTCGTGGCGGCGACTGCTGCACTGCATGCAGCGGGCTACGCCGTGGTGCGCGTGCTGCCAAAAGCGGCTGCGCCACTGGTGCGCATCGCTGGCGCAGCCTCGGCGGCGACGGGTGTGTGGTTGCTGGCGGGCTGATAACTGACTCTCGTGCCAACGCTGGAGCGTGCGCAACGATAATCTCAATATCGTGCGACGCTCTGCGTCGCATGCCGTTCTGGGCGCTCCGCGTCCTCTTGCGACGCAGAGCGTCGCGACCCGCATTGCCACGCTGGAGCGTAAGTAACGAGCAGTGCAAGCGCAGCGTCCTGAATACTCACCGGCGCAGCAATCCTGATAACATGCTGCGCACTTCGACACTGCCGCGATGCCCGCCGATGCCTCATGTTTCCAGCTCTGCCCCCAGCCCTGAACTGACCGCCGCACTCGCGGCCTTGCAGGCGCATTTCCTGCAAGTCGTCGTGCCGCTCTGGCAGGGGCCGGGCTGGAATGCGCAACTGGCGCTGCCTTACGAAGCACTGGATGCCAACGATCAGCCGTTGCCGCCGCAACGCTATCGGGCGATGGCCTGTGCGCGGCAGTTGTTCCTGTTTTCCAGCCTGACCGGTAACCCTGATGTGCCGAATGCGCAGACCCGGGCTGGCGCGCTGTTCCGCTCTTTGCAACAGCATTTCCATGATGCCGAGCACGGCGGCTGGTTCTACAGCATTGACCCACAGGGCACGCCACTGGATCGCCGCAAGGACCTCTATACACACGCCTTCATCATTTTTGCCTGCGCGCATTACTGGGCCAAGGTGCGCGACCCGCTCGCCGAGTCAGTGCTCAACGCAGCGCTCAACGTGGTAGCTGAACGCTTTGCCGACGATGACGGGCTATACGAAGCGCAACTCGATGAAGACTGGTCGACGCTGGGCAGCGGCCCGTTGCAGAACCCCCTGATGCACCTGGCCGAAGCCTTTCTGGCGACGCTGTCGGTGCGCGCCGATCCGGCCACCCAGGCGGCAATGGATGCGCTGGTTATCCACATGCAACGCCGCTTTGTCGACACGGCAACCGGCGTGATGCTGGAGAAACCGCTGGGCGCTGTGGATAACTGGTACGAGCCGGGCCATCAGTTCGAATGGTTTTTCCTGCTGCAATCCTCGCCCGACCTGCACGGCCGCGAGCTGCACGAATCCATGACCCGTGCGTTTGCTTACGCGCAGGCACAAGGCGTTGATGCACAGAGCGGCGCGGTCACGGCCACGCTGACGCTGGACGGATCAGTGCGCGACGCTACCCAGCGTATCTGGGCGCAGGCGGAATATTTGCGGGCAATGGCGCTAAGGCCTGAAAGCGAAGCCAGGCTACTGAAGCAGTTACAGGCTTTTGAGCGGCGCTTTCTGCATGCCAAAGGCTGGAACGAGTGCGTGGAGCCCGACGGTACGGTCAGTCGCAGCGACATGCCTTCGACCACGCCTTACCATCTGGCAACGTGTTACATCGGTATGGCAGACTTTGCCGAGAACCGCTTCGTCACCGCCTTCCCGCCGCATGCGCCTGTAGAGGGCTGATCGAGCTGTAACGCTCGATCAGCAGGACGGTCAGCCGCGATTGCGATCAATCGCAAAACCGGCCCAGGTCTGGCTGACGGGCATCAGCTCCAGACTGTTGATGTTGACGTGCGCTGGTGTGTTCATGATCCAGAAAATGGTGTCAGCGATGTCCTGTGGCTGGATCGGCTCGGCACCTGCGTAGGTGGCGTCATACTTGGCCTGATCGCCGCCGAAACGCACCAGCGAAAACTCGCTCTCGCACAAACCTGGCTCCAGGTTGGTGACTCGCACACCCGTGCCGATCAGGTCGTTGCGCAGGTTCAGCGAGAACTGGCCGACAAACGCCTTGGTGCCGCCATACACGTTGCCGCCCGGATACGGGTAGTTACCGGCCACCGAACCCAGGTTGACGATGCTCGCGCCGCGACCGTGCGCGATCAGGCGTGGCAGCAACAGACGAGTGGTGTACACCAGGCCCTTCACGTTGGTGTCGATCATGGTGTCCCAGTCATCCAGATCGCACTTGGGCGCAGGGTCGATGCCCAGCGCCAGACCCGCGTTGTTGATCAGCCCGCGAATGCTGGCGAAATCCTCAGGCAAATCGCCGAGGGCACTCTCCATCGCCTTGCGGTCACGCACATCCAGCACCAGCGTATGGACTTTAGTCTGCTTCGACAGCTCGGCACTCAAGGCATCCAGACGGTCTTTACGGCGACCGGTCAATATCAGCGACCAGCCCGCGTCGGCAAAACGGCGGGCGCAGGCCTCACCGAAACCGGAAGTAGCGCCCGTGATGAATACGGTGGAAGTCATTTCAATCTCCTGACATGGCGCGAAAAGAGCGCAGCCTGTTAATAAGTTATCGGCAGGGCAGCAGAATGCCCGTCAGCGGGGCCACGATGCAACAACCCGGCACTTTTGTACAAAAAACAACCAACTTGAGCAACGCCATGTATTCCGGGGCTTGCAGGTACTTTTGCCCACCTTATCCACAGTCAGACACACAATCTCTGGGGGCAAGTCGGTTACGCTGAAAGTCCCGTCGTTCGGGGCTTCCAGCGATTCGGGTGAAGTTTTTCCCTTGACTTTGCCCGACACCACAAAGGGAATGAGGAGCGTCAGAAAACCGTGATGGCCTGTAGCCCAGATGCAGCAACGGCTGGATCACTATTTCCAACGCTTGTTCACAGACTTATCCACAGGCTGTGCAACTCGAAAAGCTGTATGAACGACCAGTTGCAAAGCGGTTGACAAACCCCTGCGAAAGTTAGCTGAAAACCTTTGTACGAAATTTAACCAGCGCGCTACAACCCTTATGCATAAAGGGCTGCAGGTAAATACTCCCAAGTTATTAACAGCCAGTTCCACAGCAAACCTGAACAAGTCAAAACGGTGACAAAACAACCGTTTGCAGCGGTTTTATGTCGCATGCAGGAGGGTCGCCAAAAATGTTTTCCACAATTGCAAAGAAACACGCCCCGGATGTTTGAGCATCCGGGGCGCGGGTTGAATACGACAGGTCTTTGACGAACTCAGTGACCGCCCAGATAAGCGTTCCTGACCTCTTCATTTACAAGCAATTCCTTGCCCGTACCGGACAAGCGAATCTCACCGTTGACCATCACGTAAGCGCGATCCGACAGCTTGAGCGCATGGTTGGCGTTCTGCTCGACCAGAAAGATGGTCATGCCGGTGGCTGCCAGCTCGCGCAGGGTCGAGAAGATCTGTTTGACGATGATCGGCGCCAGCCCCAGGCTCGGCTCGTCGAGCAGCAGCAACCTGGGCCGGCTCATCAGCGCACGGGCAATGGCGAGCATTTGCTGCTCGCCACCGGACATGGTCATAGCGCGCTGGTTGCGGCGCTCCTTGAGGCGCGGGAACAGTTCGAACATGCGCTGCATGTCTTCAGCCGAGTGCTTGTCGCCAATAGGGATCGTGCCCATCATCAGGTTTTCCTCGACCGACATGTCGGGGAACACCCGCCGCCCTTCCGGCGACTGCGCAATGCCATTGGAGGCAATGTAGTGCGAGGACTTCTGGGTGATGTCCGTGCCCTGATAGATGATCTGCCCGCTGGCGGCGCGCGGCTGACCGAAGATCGACATCAGCAGCGTGGACTTGCCCGCACCGTTGGAGCCGATCAGGCTCACCGTTTCGCCTTCATTGATGTGCAGCGAGACTTTCTTGAGGGCCTGAATCGGCCCGTAAAACACATCGATCTCTTTCAGTTCGAGGATCGGCTTGCTCATACCAGCTCCTCTTCATCAGCGCCCAGGTACGCAGCGATAACTTTCGGATCGTTGCGGATCTGTTCCGGCCCGCCCATGGCAATCACATTGCCGTGGTCGAGCACCACAATATCGTCGGAAATACCCATAACCATGCCCATGTCGTGCTCGATCAGCACGATGGTCATGTCGTGTTCGTCGCGCAGCAGGCGGATCATGCCGCTCAGCGCCTCGGTTTCCTGGGGGTTGAGACCGGCAGCCGGCTCGTCCAGGCAGATCACCTGCGGACGCGTGCACATGGCACGGGCGATCTCCAGGCGGCGTTGCTGGCCGTAGGACAGCTCGCCCGCCAAGCGGTTGGCGCAATCCACCAGATCGACCACTTCCAGCCAGTAAAACGCCGCATTGAGCGCGTCCTCTTCGGCCTTGCGATAGCCTTTGGTGTTGAGAATCCCGCTGATCAGGCTGCGGTTGACCCACATGTGCTGGGCGACCAGCAGGTTCTCGACCACCGACATTTCCTTGAACAGGCGAATGTTCTGGAAGGTGCGCGCCAGCCCTGCCCGATTGACCAGATGGGTGCCGCCGAACATCTTGTAGTACACCCGGCTGAAAAAGCTTTTCGGCGAGACAAAATCAGTCGCCTTGAACGGCTCGCCGAGCAGCCGGATCACATTGGTGGTATTGCCGCGGGTGTGCAGCTCGATGCGCCCGCCAGTGGCCTTGTAGAAACCGGTCAGGCAGTTGAAAACCGTGGTCTTGCCCGCACCGTTGGGACCGATCAGGGCAAAAATCGAGTTGCGACGCACTTTGAGGCTGACGTCGCTGAGGGCCTTGATGCCGCCAAAGTGCATCATCAGGTGCTCGACAGAAAGAATCACTTCATTGCTCATCGCGCACCTCCTTCTGTGACCAGCGCACCCTTGCGTGGTTTCACGCCGGTGCGACTGATGCGGATCAGGCCGCGCGGCCGCCAGATCATCATCAGCACCATCAGAATGCCGAACAGCAACACGCGGTACTCGGAGAAGCTGCGCAGCAGCTCAGGCGCCACGGTCAGCACGAAAGCAGCAATCACCACACCGATGGTCGAACCCATACCGCCCAGCACGACGATGGCCAGAATCAGCGCCGACTCGAAGAAGGTGAACGACGTCGGGTTGACGAAGCCTTGGTAGCTGGCGAAAAACACACCGGCAAGCCCCGCCGTCGAAGCACCGATGGTGAACGCCGACAGCTTGACCAGTACGTGATTGAGGCCCATCGAACGGCAGGCAATCTCGTCTTCGCGCAGGGCTTCCCACGCACGGCCAATCGGCATGCGGGTCAGGCGATGCTTGATGAATAACACCGCCAGCACCACCAGAAACAGCACGGTATAGATGAAGATGAATTTCAGGTCCGGGTTGTAATCGAAGCCGAAATACTCATGAATGGGGACACCGCCGTCTTTGGCGCGACGCCCGAATTCCAGGCCGAAAAAGGTCGGCGACGGCACCGGCACACCATTGGGGCCACCGGTGAACGACAGCCAGTTGTTTAGCACCAGACGGATGATTTCGCCGAACCCCAGCGTCACGATGGCCAGGTAATCGCCATGCATGCGCAACACCGGAAAGCCGAGAATGCACCCGGCAAGCGCCGCCGCGATGGCCGCCAGCGGCAACGCCGACCAGAAGCCCAGGCCCAGATACTGATAGCCGAGCGCCAGGCCGTAAGCACCGATGGCATAGAAAGCGACGTAGCCCAGATCGAGCAGACCGGCCAGACCGACCACGATATTCAGGCCCAGCCCCAGCAGTACGTAAATCAGCCCGAGAATGACCACGGTCAGGATGTACTTGTTGGCGAAGATCGGGAACACGATGGCAATTACGATCAGCAGCGGAATGATCCAGTACAGGCTGGATTTGTGATCGGGCTTGAGCACATGCACGCCAGAGTCCGAGCTTTCAAAACTCTGGGACATGCGTATGCCTCTGGGCGTCTGCAGGAACAGACTGATCAGAAAGCGCCCGACCATGACTACAGCCACCAGCCACGCGACACGGGTCGGTTGCAGGTTAAAGCTGTAGCCGTCGAGCACGATGCCGACAATCGGGCCGAACACGATCAATGCCAGCAGCCCGGCGACAACGGCATCGATCAGGCTTTTTTTGATTTCAACAGGTTTGGTGACAGGACCAGCAGCAGTAACGGACATACTTATACCTTCGCCACGAGTGGGCGACCCAGTAGGCCTTGGGGACGGAAAATCAGGATCAATACCAACAGGCCGAAACTGAACACGTCTTTGTAATCGGAGTTGATCAAGCCGGAGAACTGCGACTCGGCAACCCCCAGGATCAAACCGCCTAACATGGCGCCTGGCAGTGACCCGATGCCGCCGAGCACCGCAGCCGTGAACGCCTTGATGCCGATGATGAAGCCCGCATAGAAATCGAAGGTGCCGTAATTCATGGTAATCAGCACACCGGCCAGTGCGGCCATGGCAGCACCGATGATGAACACGTAGGAGATGACCCGGTCAGTGTTGATGCCGAGGATCGACGCCATCTTGCGGTCTTGCTGCGTGGCGCGGCACATGCGGCCCAGCCTGGTGTACTTGATGATGTAGGTCAGCACGCCCATGCCGACGAACGCGGCAATCAGGATGAAGATCTTGGTGTAAGTGATCTGCACAAAGCCGCTGCCGATCTCGAAGCGCCACGCGCCTTCAAGCAATGTCGGCACGCCTTGCTGGCGAGCGCCCTGACTGATCTGCGCGTAGTTCTGCAGAATCAGGGAAATACCGATGGCGCTGATCAGCGGTGCCAGGCGGGTCGAGTTACGCAGTGGCTTGTAGGTCACCCGCTCGATGACAAACCCGTAGACGCCGGTGACCACGATGGTGAATACCAGCGTGCCGAGAATCAGGAATGGAAAGGATTCCAGTCCGAAGAAAGACAGAACCGCGAGGCCGATAGCGGCCAGGTAGGCGGAAATCATGTACACGTCGCCGTGGGCGAAGTTGATCATGCCGATGATGCCGTAGACCATCGTGTAGCCGATGGCGATAAGGCCATAGACAGACCCGAGGGTGAGTCCGTTGACCATTTGTTGCAGGAAGATTCCATCCATCACGCACGCTCACACACTGAAGGGCAGCTCAGCACCCCGCTGATCGCCCCCTCGTGAGGCGCGATCGGCAGGTCCGAAAACAACAAAAGAGATGCAGGCTCGCTCATGGGCGAGCCCATCACCCGGTCAGCCTCTGCCGGACAGAACTGACACGAGGTTTATCTCACTTCTGTTTTTCGAGTTGCTTGTATTTGCCGGTGGCGTCCCACTGGTAAACCACATAGTCGGAGACTTTCAGGTCACCTTTGGCGTCCCAGGCTTTATCACCCATCACGGTCTTGACGGAGTTGGCCTTGAGCCACTTGGCAGCCTCTTCGCCCTTGTTGGATTTAGCGCCATTGAAGCCGGCAGCCAGCGTCTGCAGCGAAGCGTAAGCGTAGAGTGTGTAGCCTTCAGGCTCGTAACCGGTTTTGCGGAACTGGTCCACAACCGCCTTGCTTTCCGGCAACACGCGCGGGTCTGCGCCAAAGGTCATGTACACGCCGTCCACGTATTGCGGACCGCCAGCGGTGGTGACCAACTCGTCAGTGACGATACCGTCATCGGACATGAACCTGACGTCCTTGAGGCCTTGCTCGCGCATCTGACGAACCAGCGGGCCGGCTTCCGGGTGCAGGCCGCCGAAGTACACAACGTCGGCGCCAAACGAACGAATCTTGGTCACCAGCGCACTGAAGTCTTTTTCACCACGAGTCAGACCCTCGTAGAGAATTTCTTCTTTCTTGATGCCGCGCTTGTCCAGTTGCTTGCGGGTTGCATCGGCAAGGCCCTGGCCATAGGTGTCCTTGTCGTGAATAACGGCAATTTTCTTGCCCTTGAGCACGTCAACGATGTAATCACCGGCGACCACACCCTGCTGGTCATCACGACCGCACATGCGGAACATTTCCTTGAAGCCACGCTCTGTCACCGTCGGGTTGGTCGAGCCCGGCGTAATGGCAATCACGCCTGCATCGTTGTAGATATCCGAGGCGGGAATGGTAGACGACGAGCAGAAGTGCCCGACCACACCAATCACTTTTTCCTGATCCACAAGACGGTTTGCAACCGCAACGGCCTGTTTTGGCTCACAGGCGTCATCGCCTTCAACCAAGACGATTTTTTCCCCGTTCACACCGCCTGCCGCGTTGATTGCGTCGGCTGCTGCCTGCGCACCTTTCATGTATTGCTGACCAAACGATGCGTTGGCGCCGGTCATGGGACCTGCGACGCCGATTTTCACGTCAGCCTGTGCAAACGAAGACACGCCCAATGCAGTTGCCACTGCAATTGCCAGAAAACCTTTCCTGTAAAACGTATGCGACATGAGTGGTGCTCCTGAGGATATTTTTTTAATGGGCACTGCGATTACGTGATTGCTCGAAAATCCGGATTGCTGAGCGACAGAACTACGTATTGCCTGGAGCAAGGCCCGTGCCATCACTTTTTCATTATCGTGAATGGCGTGTTTTTCTTTCCATTCAACGACCTGTTTACCACGCACAGAGGCGTGCAACCCGCCGAAACACACAAGGTGCAACCCAGCAGCAAAAAAGAGCAACCACAACTGAGCCGGATAGCAACCCACGCAATAGAGGATGGGCAACCCACCTGTAACAACACACGTCACCGAATTGCACACGCCCGGTGCGCGAACGCTACGAGACGCACCATTTGAGGCTAGCGGATTTGCCGAATAACGTATGAGGGCAGTTCTCACAGGCATTAATAAACGGCAGACGCGTGGCCGACAAACGACATTCAAGCGAGATATCATTCCGATTATTCATGCTGCTCACGCACGCTCGCGCCGTAAAACAGAGAAGTCATCATGCTGAACAAACGTCATCTGCCTTCGATCGCCGCATTGCAATGTTTTGAGGCAGTGACCCGGCACTTGAGCTTCACGCGCGCTGCCGAAGAGCTGAACCTGACCCAGAGCGCCGTCAGCAAACAGGTCGCGCAGCTTGAGGAACTGGTTCAGCACCTGCTGTTTCAGCGCGTGCGCCGGCGCCTGCAACTGACGCCCGCCGGCGCGCTGTATCTGGCGGAAGTGCGCAAGATCCTCACTCAGATCGAGATGTCCACGCACTTTCTGCGCTCCTATGGCGGCGAGACCGAGGTGCTGCGGGTTTCGACGCCGTCAACCTTCGGAGCCCGCTGGCTGGTGCCGCGCCTGAAAGGCTGGCGGCTGCGGCATCCGCACATTCATCTGGACCTGATCAATGAACAGGAGTCCGACGACCTGCTCAAGGGCCGTTGCGACGTGTCGTTCTATTTCGGCCAGGCCGCGATACCCGGCGCCGAAAGCGTCAAGCTGTTCGGCGAAGAACTGGTGCCGGTGTGCTCGCCCGACAGCCTGCCAGCCGAGCCCTTCACGGACCCGACCCAACTGAGCGAACTGGTGCTGTTGCAGAACGCCTTTCGCCCGCAGGCCTGGCACGAGTGGTTTGAAAGCCAGGGGTATCACACCGATCACAGTTATCACGGGCCGCGCTTTGAAACCTTCTACATGTGCATTCGGGCCGCACAGGTCGGCTGTGGTGTCGCGTTGCTGCCACGCTTTCTGGTCGAAGAAGAACTGGCCGAGGGCAAGCTGGTGATTGCATGGGATTACGCATTGCCCAGCACTAACAGCGCCTACTACCTGTCCTATCCGGAACACACTGCCGACGTGCCCAAAATCAGGGTTTTTCTGCAGTGGATGCTGGAACAGTTGGATCAACCGGCCCGTTAAGGGCGACAATGCCTACCCATCCGGCCGTGAGCTTTCCGTGGTGACAGACAGGAAGTCGCGAGTCCGACATTATCCGGCTGCTCTGGAGAGCCCGATTCAATGAGCGAGAGCGCCTTTTCAAATCGCATCGTGCAAAGCCTGCTCGATACCGATTTCTACAAACTGACCATGATGCAGGCGGTGCTGCACAACTACCCCAACGTCGACGTTGAATGGGAGTTTCGCTGCCGCAACGGTGAAGACCTGCGTCCCTACCTGGGCGAAATCCAGCAACAGATCGAGCGGCTGTGCGAGCTGTCCCTGAGCCCTGAACACCTGGTCTTCCTGGAACGCATCACCTTCATGAAACCGGATTTTCTGAGGTTTCTGGGCCTGTTCCGTTTCAATACCCGCTACGTGAAAACCAGCATCGAGAACGATGAACTGTGCATTCGCCTGCACGGCCCGTGGCTCCACGTCATTCTCTTCGAAGTGCCGTTGCTGGCGATCGTCAGTGAGGTGCGCAATCGGCATCGCTACCCGGACACCCTACTCAGCCAGGCGCGGGATCGCCTGTACGACAAGTTCGAATGGCTGACCGTCAACGCCACGCCAGATGAGCTGGCCGAGCTGAAAGTCGCAGACTTCGGCACGCGCAGACGGTTTTCCTACCGCGTGCAGGAAGAAGTTCTCAACGTGCTCAAGCAGGACTTTCCGGGGCAACTGGTTGGCACCAGCAACGTGCATCTGGCGCGCCAGCTTGACCTCAAGCCGCTCGGCACGATGGCCCATGAATGGATCATGGCTCACCAGCAACTGGGGCCGCGCCTGATCGACAGCCAGATTGCCGCGCTCGATTGTTGGGTTCGCGAATATCGCGGCCTGCTGGGTATCGCGCTGACCGACTGCATCACCACCGATGCCTTCCTGAACGACTTCGATCTGTACTTCGCCAAGCTGTTCGACGGTTTACGCCATGATTCGGGCGACCCGGTGAAGTGGGCCGAAAAATGCATCTCGCACTACCAGAAACTGGGTATCGACCCGATGAGCAAGACGCTGGTGTTCTCCGACGGGCTGAACCTGCCCAAGGCACTCGATATCTTTCGGGCGTTGCGCGGGCGCATCAATGTCAGCTTCGGCATCGGCACCAACCTGACCGCCGACATACCCGGCATCGCCCCCATGAACATGGTATTGAAGATGACCGCTTGCGCCGGTCAGGCGGTGGCAAAAATTTCCGATGAGCCCGGCAAGACGCAATGCAAGGACCCGAACTTTGTCGCCTACCTGCGGCATGTGTTCAAGGTGCCTGATGTGCCGAGCCCCGCAAAACCAGCTTGAAATGTCCTACTTACGAGGAGTGAATCATGCACGCCGTACAGCGCCAGATTGCTGAACAGCTCAAGGTCCAGCCACCTTTTGCGGACCAGAACGCGTTGCAGGCAGAAGTCGCCCGCCGCGTCGGCTTCATCAAGGATTGCCTGCAGAACGCTCGGTTGAAAACGCTGGTGCTGGGCATCAGCGGCGGCGTCGACTCGTTGACCGCCGGCCTGCTCGCCCAGCGCGCCGTCAAGGAATTGCGCGAGAGCACCGGTGATACCCGCTACCGCTTTATCGCTGTACGCCTGCCTTATGTGGTGCAGGCCGACGAGCACGAAGCTCAGGCGTCCGTCGATTTCATCGAGCCGGACGAGCGCCATACCATCAATATCGGCAGCAGCGTCAAGGCGCTGGCCGCTGAAGTGAAGGCGTTTGACGGGCTCCCGGCCAGCTCAGTGGATTTCGTACTCGGCAACACCAAAGCGCGCATGCGTATGGTTGCGCAGTACACCGTCGCCGGGGCCTATCAAGGGCTGGTGATCGGCACTGACCACGCCGCCGAGGCGGTCATGGGCTTTTTCACCAAGTTCGGTGACGGTGCCTGCGACCTGGCACCGCTGAGCGGCCTGGTGAAAAACCAGGTACGCGCCATCGCCCGCCATTTCGGCGCGCCGGAATCACTGGTGGAAAAAGTACCGACGGCCGACCTCGAAGACCTCTCCCCCGGCAAACCGGACGAAGCTTCGCACGGCGTGACCTACGCAGAGATCGACGCCTTCCTGCACGGCGAGCCGGTACGCGAAGAGGCGTTCCGGATCATTTGCGAAACCTACGCCAAGACCCAGCACAAACGCGAATTGCCGTATGCGCCTTGAGTAGCACGAGACCCCGTTCGACCTCAGGTGGAGCGGGGTTTCTGTGGGAGCGTCGCCCGGTCCGCTCCCACCGAATCATTCGAGTGTACGGAGCGAGAGGTGTCCAGGCGAACACTTATCATGCCGCATCTTGCTCCCACGGCCTTCGGCCAGAATCAAAAGCGGTCGCGTGTATACCGATGAGCGCTGGAGCGTGAGGAACGATAATCTCAACTATCGTGCGCGCTCCTCGCGCTGCTCAAGGGACCTGCCATTACTTGAGGGTCACGGCGCCTTTCATCATGCTGATGTGCCCCGGGAATGTGCAGAAGAATTGGTATTCCTCCGCTGGATCAAGCTTCGACACGTCAAACGTCACCGAGTCTTTCTCGCCAGCGCCGATGATTTTGGTGTGAGCGATGATGCGGCTGTCGTCCAGCTTCAGGTAATCCTTGTCGATGCCCACCGCCATGCCGTCGGTAACAATTGCCTGGGTATCAGACTTCTTGCTCAACACCCAGTTATGCCCCATGACGTTCTTCGGCAGGCTGCCGGAATGAGTCAGGTTAAGGGTGAATTCCTTGCAGCTCTTGTCGATCTGAATGGCCTTGGTGTCGTACATCATCTGATCGGTCGAATCGACTGTGGCCGAGCACTCGGCAGCCAACAACTGACCACTGGCCAACGACAACAGCGAAATCGCTACAAGCTTGCGAATCATTTGAATCTCCGGGGCAGGAATTTGATTAACGTAAAAACGGACGTAACAAGAGAGTGCCCGATCAGGGCGGGGGTTCCAAGGACATGAGTCAAATGGTCCCAGGGGCGCTTGCGATAAAGCGCCCTTTTGAAGAACGATTAGCGAGGGCCGGTAATTAAGCGCTGACAGGCATTACCGTCACCCGAACTTCAGGATCATGCGAGCCACCCCCCAGAATCACGCCGCGCAACGGCGACACGTCGGAGAAGTCACGGCCCCAGGCCAGGCTGATGTGTTCCAGCGCAGGCTGAACATTGTTGGTGGGGTCAAAATCGACCCAACCCGACGCCGGGCAGAACACCGAGACCCAGGCATGCGATGCATCGGCGCCGATCAGTCGTGGCTGGCCGGGTGGTGGCTGAGTCAGCAGGTAGCCACTCACGTAGCGCGCCGCCAAGCCACGAGAACGCAGGCACGCCAGCATCAGGTGGGCGAAGTCCTGACACACACCGCGGCGACTCTCCAGCACCTCGACCAACGGTGTAGCGACCTGAGTCGCTTCCTCATCGAAGGTAAACTCGTCGAAAATTTTCTCCATCAAGGCCTGCACACCCAGCAACAAAGGACGCCCTGCGGGAAAGCAATCCTGGGAGAACTCGACGAACGAGCGCTTCAAGTGCACATAGGGTGATTCAAAGCGATAGCGGCAGGCTTCAAGAATGTCCTCGGTCATCGGCTTGGCGCTGTAAGTCAGCGCATTGCGAGTGACTTCCCACTCCGGCGACAGGTTGAAATCCAGCAACGGCCGCTCCAGCACCTCGATGCGCAGCCGGGCATTGACCTGCAACTCGTCGTGCGGGCGCTCAAACGCCAGTCGGGTCAGCGGGTTGCCGAACACATCCAGCTCATCACGCCGCGTGGTGGGCGCAGGGAAAATCTCCAATGCCTGCTCGGTGCAACGCTGCCACGGACTGCTGCGCGGCCACAGGTGCGCCAGCTGCTGAGCCAGCGACACCGGGCTGTCGTACTTGTAATGCGTGTCGTGAAAAATCTGGTAGAAGGCGCTCATCAGACAGATACCGTGCGTTGGCTGACGTCATCGACGTGGGCGAAATGGCGCAGCGCCATACGATCAGAAGCCTGCCCGCTGCTGTCGCCGATGCTGTGCAGCAGATCAGCCAGACCGTCGAGCACCGCATCGATGCTGCTCTGACCAAACAGCGGGTTTTCCAGGCTGCCCAGATCGAATGCAGCCAGACGCTGAGCCAGCACCGCCAGGCTGTTATCGCGGGGCGCATCGAACTCGTCGTTCAGGCGGCGCAGCGAGCGTTGCACCAGCTTGAGCTGGAACAACACCGCATGCGGGTTTTGCTCATCAAGCAACAGCAGGTCCAGCACCGGAATCAGGTGCGGCACGGCCATGTAACGCGAGCGATAGGTGATGCTGCTGTTGCCCAGCTCCAGCAGCCATTCCAGCCCGGCCTGCTCCGACGCCACCGAACCGCGCAAAAACGCCGCCAGGCTGGTGCTGAGAAACTTCAGGCGCTCGATACGCCGCCCAATCATCAGAAAGCTCCAACCTTCGTCGCGGGTCATGTCGTCCAGCGCAAAACCGGACAGGGCCGCCAGCGACATCACCAGACGGTTGAGAAAATCCAGCAATTCGCCGAAATCCGGCTCTTCGGTTTCCAGGCTTAACGCTTCACGCTGCAACTCGACCAGCGCCTGCCAGTTTTCCCTTGAGAGCTTGCCACGCACTTGCGAGGCGGCCCACTGCAGGCGCTGCAAGTTGGAGCGCAGGCTGAACGGCCACTCGTCACCCAACAGGGCCACGAGCAGGCGATCCTTCAATTCTTCGTCTTCCTCGGCTTCGGGCAGCATGCCCAGGCTTTCCGCCAGTGCTACGGCTGCCTGCAACGCCAGCGGATCGTCATCATCGACATAGCGCGTCAGCATGATGCGCAGCAGACGGGCACTGTCGTCGCAGCGCTCGCAATAGCGCCCGAACCAGAACAGGTTCTCCACCACGCGCGACGGCAGGTAAGGGTCACGGCGGATCAGGTCGTAGACACCCAGCGCGCGCTGGCCTTTCCAGGGCTCGCCCAGGTGCGAGCGTTCGCCCAGCACCCACGTGTCTTTGCTCGCCCCGCCACGCTGCATCGACACCACGTCGGCATCGGCTTCGGCAGCAACGCGGGTCAAGCCGCCGGGCAACACGCGATAGCCATCAAGGCTGGCCACCGCGTAAACGCGCATGCCAATGGCACGGGGTTGCAAGCCGGTGCCATCGGCTTGTAATACCGGCGCGTGAGACAACTGCGCCAGCTCTTGAGCAACATAGGCGTAAGGACGCGATTGCATGCGCTGAGCGAGTGCGTTGCGCTGTTCTTCGTTCAGGTCGCGGCCGAACACCGGGGCGAAATGCTGCGAGGGAAATGCCGGTTTGATCAGCAGATCAGGCAGTTTCTCCAGCGCCTGCGCCAGCACGGTCGGCTCACCGCACCACCAGGTCGCAACGGACGGCAGGATCAGCTCTTCGCCAAACAGGTATTGGCTGATTTTCGGTAAAAAGCCCAGCAGACCAGGCGATTCGAGAACACCGCTGCCCAGGGCGTTGGCGACCAGCACGTTGCCTTGGCGCACGGCTTCCAGCAGCCCCGGCACGCCCAGCGCAGAATCGGTACGCAACTCCAGAGGATCGCAGAAGTCATCGTCCAGACGGCGCATGATCGCGTGAACCCGGCGCAGGCCGCTGAGGGTTTTCAGGTAGACAGTGGCATCACGCACGGTCAGATCGCCACCTTCGACCAGCGGATAACCCAACTGCCGAGCGAGGTACAGATGCTCGAAATAACTCTCGTTGAAACGTCCCGGCGTCAACAACACCACCAAAGGCGCTTCGCTGCTGGTCGGCGCCTGACGGGCCAAGGTCTGTTGCAGGGTGTCGAAAAAGCCCGACAGATGCCGCACTTGCAGGTCGCGATAGGTTTCCGGCAAGGCACGCGCGACGCTCTGGCGATTTTCCAGCGCATAACCGGCACCCGAGGGTGCCTGAGTGCGATCGGCAGTCACCCACCAACGCCCGTCCGGCGTGCGCGCCAGGTCTACGGCGTACATGTGCAGGAAGGTGCCCTCAGGTGGTTTGACGCCCTGGCACGGCCACAGAAAGTTGTTGTGGCCAAATACCAGCTCGGCGGGCAGCAAGCCATTGGCGATCAGCGTCTGCGGGCCATACAGGTCGGCGAGCACGGCGTTGAGCAGTCGTGCACGCTGGGCAATCCCTGCCGCCACATGCTGCCACTCATCCGCCGCAATAATGTGCGGCAACAGGTCCAGTTCCCACGGGCGATCAGCACCCTTGGGGTCGGCATAAACGTTGTAGGTGACGCCGTTTTCCTGAATCTGGCGGGTCAGCAAGGCCTGGCGCTGAATCAATTGCGCCGACGTGCTGCGCCGCAGGTGTTCGTACAGACGACGCCAGTGCGGGCGAACCGCGCCGTCGGCATCGAGCATTTCGTGGTAAGTACCCTCGGACAGCGGGTATTGGTCAAGCAGGTCGGGCATGGAAGGCTCGGCAGGCAACGTAAGGACTTCAGAGTAGTGCAGTCAGATGTCACGTCCGTGTGCATCTGACGCACAGAGCCACTGTTTTTAATGCAGACGCATATCCAGCGTCATCGGCAGCTCGTCGTTAATGTTGAGCGACGGGACGGTCAGTTTGCCGGGCGTGTGACCGATGCGGAAGAAACGTGATAGGCGACGGCTTTCCGCTTCGTTGGCGTTGACCGGCAAGGTTTCGTAGTTACGACCGCCCGGGTGGGCGACATGATACTCGCAGCCGCCCAGTGAGCGGTGCATCCAGGTGTCGAGCAGATCAAATACCAGCGGTGCATGCACGCCGATGGTCGGTTGCAGGCAGTTGGCTGGCTGCCAGGCGCGATAACGCACGCCGGCGACAAACTCACCGACCCGACCGGTGGCTTGCAGCGGCACCGGGATGCCATTGCAAGTCAGCAGATAACGCTGCGGCGGCAGGCCGCTGATGTGCACCTGCAGACGCTCCAGCGACGAATCGACATAGCGCACCGCACCACCGGCCGAGCCTTCTTCGCCCAGTACGTGCCAAGGCTCCAGCGCCTGACGCAGTTCCAGTTCGATGCCGTTGACGGCGTAATCGCCGACTTTGGGGAAGCGGAACTCCAGATGCGCGGCGAACCAGTCGGCCTGCACCGGATAACCCGCCGAGTTGAGGTCGGCGACCACGTCGGCGAAATCCTGCTCGATGAAGTGCGGCAACATGAAGCGGTCGTGCAGCTGCGTACCCCAGCGCGCCAGTTTGGCCGGTGCGTAGGGTTCACGCCAGAAACGTGCGACCAGTGCCCGCAGCAGCAATTGCTGGGCGAGGCTCATGCGTGCGTGGGGCGGCATCTCGAAGGCGCGCAGCTCCAGCAAGCCCAGACGCCCGGTCGCGCCATCCGGCGAATACAGTTTGTCGATGCAGAATTCGGCTCGATGGGTGTTGCCGGTGACGTCGATCAACAGGTTGCGCAATAAGCGATCGATGACCCACGGCGCGACTTCTTCGCCGGGCTCGGGCATTTGCGCGAAGGCAATTTCCATCTCGTAGAGCGAGTCGTTGCGCGCCTCATCGACGCGCGGTGCCTGAGAAGTCGGCCCGATGAACAGGCCGGAAAACAGGTACGACAGCGAGGGGTGGTTGTGCCAGTAGCTGAGCAGGCTGCGCAGCAGGTCCGGGCGGCGCAGAAACGGTGAGTCCGCAGGCGTCGCCCCGCCGAGCACGAAGTGGTTGCCACCACCGGTGCCGGTGTGACGGCCGTCGATCATGAACTTCTCGGTGGTCAGGCGCGTTTGACGGGCCTGTTCGTACAGAAACTCGGTGCGCTCGACCAGTTCGCCCCAACTGGCAGACGGCTGCACGTTGACTTCAATGACGCCAGGATCAGGCGTGATGCGGAAGTTGCACAGGCGCGGATCGCTCGGCGGCTCGTAGCCTTCCAGCAGGATCGGGCATTGCAGCTCTTCGGCGGTCGCTTCGATCACGGCAACCAGTTCAAGGTATTCCTCAAGCTTTTGCAGCGGCGGCATGAACAGGTACAGACGACCATTACGCGCCTCGGCACACAGCGCCGTCCGGGTCAGCCAGTCGGCAGACTCATCCAGCTTGGGCTCGCGTTCAGCATCCGCATTCTCAGGCGTGAGCTGCGAGGTCAGCGAGTCGCTGTCGGCCAGCTCGGGGAAGTCCTGGTTATGGTCAGTCGGATGAATGAACGGGTACTCCGCAGCCTTGACCCAAGGTTGCGACGCCAGTGGCAAGCGGTAGCCCAGCGCAGAATCGCCAGGCACCAGACGGCAGTGCTCATCGCGCAGATACCAGCGGCCGCTCTGCCAATTTTCACCTTTTGCGCTACGGGCCAGCGGCAGGACCTGACCAATCATCTTGTCCAGTCCTTGCGCGAAGACCTTACGCAGGCGTGCCCGTTCCAGCTCGTCGCCGAGCCGTGAATCTTCGGCGGTCACGTTCACCGGCAGCGCACCTTCGCGCCACAGGTAGTAAAAGTTGTCTTCGTAGGCCGGAAAGACAAAACGCTCCGGCAGCTTCAGACGCTCGGCTACGCTGGCGAGGAAACGCCCGGCCAGCTCGCCGGTCGCGCCATAGTCCTGCGTTTCATCCGCAATCAGCGCGTTGTTGTGCCAGACCGGCTTGCCGTCCTTACGCCAGAAGCAGTTCAGCGACCAGCGCGGCAGTTGCTCGCCCGGATACCACTTGCCCTGACCAAAATGCACGATGCCCAGCGGCGCGTAATGTGCGCGCATACGCTGAAACAGGTCGGCGGACAGCTCGCGCTTGCGAGGGCCCAGTGCGGCGGTGTTCCACTCAGGACCATCGCGATCATCGATGGAGACGAACGTCGGCTCGCCGCCCATGGTCAGGCGCACGTCGTCGCGCACCAGATCAGCGTCGATCTGCCGGCCGAGGGCCTGGATGTCCTGCCATTGTTCTTCGGTGTAGGGCTTGGTGACGCGCGGCGCCTCCCAGATGCGCTCGACCGACATTTCGTGGCTGAATTCGGTTTCGCACGGCTCGACCAGCCCGCTGATCGGCGCGGCGGAGGACGGCTCCGGGCTGCACGCCAGCGGAATGTGCCCTTCGCCTGCGAACAGCCCGGACGTGGCGTCCAGCCCGACCCAGCCCGCGCCCGGCAGATACACCTCGCACCAGGCGTGCAGATCGGTGAAATCGACGTCGGTGCCGGACGGCCCGTCCAGCGCCTCGACATCAGCCTTGAGCTGAATCAGGTAGCCCGACACAAACCGTGCAGCCATGCCCAGATGACGCAGCAGTTGCACCAGCAGCCAGGCCGAATCGCGGCAGGAGCCCGAGGCGTTTTCCAGGGTGAATTCCGGGGTCTGTACACCGGGCTCCATACGGATCAGGTAATCGACGTCCTGGCTCAGGCGCTGGTTGAGGCCGACCAGAAAGTCGATGGCCGACATCGGCACGCGGCTGATGCTGTCCAGGTAGGCTTTGAACCTTGGCGTCAGCGGCAGTTTTTCCAGGTACGGCGCCAGTTCGCGCTGCTCTTCGCTGGCATACGTGAAGGGGATGTTCTCGGCGTACGGTTCCAGAAAGAAGTCGAACGGGTTGAACACCGCCATTTCGGCGACCAGATCAACCTCGACACGGAATTCGTTGGTCTTTTCGGGGAAGACCAGACGCGCCAGGTAGTTGCCCTGAGGGTCCTGTTGCCAGTTGATGAAGTGGTTTTCAGGCAGGACTTTTAGTGAATACGACAGCACGCGGGTGCGGCTGTGGGCGGCCGGGCGCAGGCGAACGATCTGAGGACCCAGTTCGACCGCGCGTTCGTAGCGATAATGCGTGACATGGTGCAAGGCAATATGAATCGACACGGCGTGCCTCCTGCGAGCCTGAACGGTAATTGAGCCGCGCAAGACTTATGCCATCCGGTCAAAGTCATGCGCCAACGAGAGTGGCATTGCCCGCCTGACCAGGCGAGGCACCAAAATCGTGCCAGCCGAAGCCGACGGTGCAAGGGTTGCACAGTAATAAGGCAGACAGTGTGGCAGAGGGATTGAATGGGGGGTGAAGAATTGTGAAGCCGTTTGGATACGCATGCAGCGCGTTGCAGGCGTGTGATGCGCAGCTTCATCAAGGAGCGTGAGGAACGATAATCCCCACTATCGTGCGACGCTCCGCGTCGCATGCAGTTCTGGATGCTCTGCGTCCGATCTTTAATGTGCAGTGCGGCGCAGATCTGTGACGCGGAGCGTCACGCAATGCATTCCGACGCTGGAGCGTGCGCAACGATAATCTCAACTATCGTGCGACGCTCTGCGTCTGCTCAGATTCCCCGTGTCAGCGCGGCACCACTGGCTTGCGCTTCGGCGGCTTGGGGCCTTTGCCTTTGGCTGCATCCATGCGTTCCTTGGCGGCCTGCTTGTTGCGCGCCATTGCGGCGGCCTTGGCTTCTTCGCGCTTGTCCCACGGCTTGCTGCCATCGCTGCCACGCGGCGGCAGGCCAGTATGCTGGGTCTGGATAAGCGTGGTTTTAGGGTCCTTGCCCACCTTGTGGCTGCCCGCTGGTGTCGAGTTCTTGCGACGGGCACTCTGGTAGGTGTCAGTCGCTGGCTGATGCAGCGGGATCAACTGATCCTTGCCCGGCCCGATCAGGTCGGTACGGCCCATGCGCTCCAGCGCTGCACGCAGCATCGGCCAGCCTTTGGGGTCGTGATAGCGCAGGAAAGCCTTGTGCAGGCGACGCTGCTCTTCGCTCTTCACAATCGTGACGGCGTCACTCTTG
Source organism: Pseudomonas avellanae BPIC 631 (assembly GCF_000444135.1). Classification (GTDB taxonomy): domain Bacteria; phylum Pseudomonadota; class Gammaproteobacteria; order Pseudomonadales; family Pseudomonadaceae; genus Aquipseudomonas; species Aquipseudomonas avellanae. The sequence goes on along the minus strand of NZ_ATDK01000013.1, from coordinate 9,419 downwards.
TAAGTGACCTTGCGCAGCGGGTTCTTGCCCGAGTGGTACATGGCCGTGGCAGTCGCCATTGGCGAGGGGTAGAACGCCTGCACCTGATCCGCGCGGAAACCGTTGCCCTTGAGCCACAGCGCCAGGTTCATCATGTCTTCATCGGTCGTGCCTGGATGGGCGGCGATGAAGTAAGGAATCAGGTACTGCTCCTTGCCTGCTTCCTTGGTGTACTTTTCGAACATGCGCTTGAACTTGTCATAGCTGCCAATGCCCGGCTTCATCATCTGATTGAGCGGACCTTCCTCGGTGTGTTCCGGGGCAATCTTCAGGTAACCACCGACGTGGTGGGTGACCAGCTCCTTGACGTATTCCGGCGACTCGACCGCCAAGTCATAGCGCAGGCCGGAAGCGATGAGGATTTTCTTCACCCCCGGCAAGGCGCGGGCACTGCGATACAGCTGGATCAGCGACGAGTGGTCGGTGTTCAGGTTCGGGCAGATGCCAGGGAATACGCAGGACGGCTTGCGACAGGCCGACTCGATTTCCGGGCTTTTGCAGGCGATGCGATACATGTTCGCGGTCGGCCCGCCCAGGTCGGAGATGACGCCGGTAAAGCCTGGCACCTTGTCGCGGATCTCTTCGATTTCGCGAATGATCGACTCTTCCGAACGGTTCTGGATGATCCGGCCTTCGTGCTCGGTGATCGAGCAGAATGTGCAGCCGCCGAAGCAGCCGCGCATGATGTTCACCGAGAAACGGATCATGTCGTAGGCAGGAATCTTTTCCTTGCCGTACGCAGGGTGCGGAACGCGCGCGTAAGGCATACCGAACACGTAGTCCATTTCGTCGGTGGTCATCGGAATCGGCGGAGGGTTGAACCAGACGTCGACTTCACCGTGCTTCTGCACCAGCGCACGGGCGTTGCCCGGGTTGGTTTCCAGGTGCAACACGCGGTTGGCGTGGGCATACAGCACAGCGTCGTTGCGAACCTTTTCCACCGATGGCAGACGGATGACCGTTTTGTCACGGGTCATGCGCGGGATGGCAAGAATCTGCACCACCTTGGCTTCGTTGGGGTCTTCGACGTTGCCTTTTTCCTGCTCGATGGCGCAGGCCTGGGTGTCCTGGGTGTTGACGTACGGGTTGATGATCTTGTCGACCTTGCCCGGACGGTCGATACGCGTCGAGTCGACTTCGTACCAGCCCTGCGGCGTGTCGCGACGGATGAACGCGGTGCCGCGTACATCGGTGATGTCTTCGATCTTGTGGCCATAGGACAGACGCTGGGCGACTTCGACAATGGCCCGCTCGGCGTTGCCGTAGAGCAGGATGTCGGCGCAGGCGTCGATCAGGATCGAGTTGCGGACCTTGTCCTGCCAGTAGTCATAGTGCGCAATGCGACGCAGCGAGGCTTCGATGCCGCCCAGCACGATAGGTACGTGCTTGTAGGCTTCCTTGCAGCGCTGGCTGTAGACCAGACTCGCGCGGTCCGGACGCTTGCCGGCCATGCCGCCGGGCGTGTAGGCGTCATCGGAACGGATTTTCTTGTCGGCAGTGTAGCGGTTGATCATCGAGTCCATGTTGCCGGCAGCGACACCGAAAAACAGATTCGGCTCGCCAAGCTTCATGAAGTCTTCTTTGGACTGCCAGTTGGGCTGCGCGATGATCCCGACCCGAAAGCCCTGGGATTCAAGCAGACGGCCGATGATCGCCATGCCGAAAGACGGGTGATCCACATACGCATCACCGGTGACGATGATGATGTCGCAGGAATCCCAGCCAAGCAGATCCATTTCTTCCCGGCTCATGGGCAGGAAAGGTGCTGGCCCGAAACATTCGGCCCAGTACTTGGGATAGTCAAATAACGGCTTGGCTGATTGCATGTTCAGGACCTACGTTTGCACGTTGGAAAAATCGCGGACGCGGAATATAGCACATTTTTTGATCAAGTCCGACGGCAATGGTCGGATTTGAGTGCTCGAATTTGATGACTCAACCCCGGATCAATCGTCGTCGAAGTTGTAACTGCCCGGCGCCAGGTTCTCGAAGCGCGTGTATTTGCCGATAAACGCCAGGCGCGTGGTGCCGATAGGGCCGTTACGCTGCTTGCCGATGATGATCTCGGCAATGCCCTTGTGCTCGGTTTCCGGGTGATACACCTCGTCACGGTAAACGAACATGATGACGTCGGCATCCTGCTCGATGGCTCCGGATTCCCGGAGGTCGGAGTTGATCGGGCGTTTGTTCGGGCGCTGCTCCAGCGAGCGGTTGAGCTGCGAGAGGGCAATGACCGGGCAGTTGAATTCCTTGGCCAGTGCTTTCAACGAGCGGGAAATCTCGGAAATCTCGTTGGTACGGTTGTCGCCGCTGGAACCGGGAATCTGCATCAACTGCAGGTAGTCGATCATGATCATGCCGATTTCGCCGTGCTCGCGGACGATACGGCGCGTGCGCGCACGCATTTCCGACGGGCTGATGCCAGCGGTGTCGTCGATGAACAGCTTGCGGTCGTTGAGCAGGTTGACCGCAGAGGTCAGACGCGGCCAGTCATCGTCGTCCAGGCGACCGGCACGCACCTTGGTCTGGTCGATACGCCCCAGCGACGACAACATACGCATGATCAGCGATTCGCCTGGCATCTCCAGCGAGTAGACCAGCACCACCTTGTCGCTGCGTAACACGGCGTTTTCGACCAGGTTCATCGCGAAAGTGGTTTTACCCATCGACGGACGACCGGCGACGATGATCAGGTCAGCCGGCTGCAGGCCGCTGGTTTTTTCATCAAGGTCGGTGTAACCGGTGGACAGGCCGGTGATGGCGTTGTCGCTGTTGAACAGGGTGTCGATACGGTCGATGGCTTTGGTCAGCAGGTCATTGACGCTGACCGGGCCGCCGGTCTTGGGCCGTGCTTCGGCGATCTGGAAGATCTGCCGTTCGGCTTCGTCAAGAATTTCTTCGGCGGTGCGCCCTTCAGGGTTGAAGGCGCTGTCGGCAATTTCGGTGCTGATGCCGATCAGCTGCCGCAACGTGGCCCGCGCACGGACGATCTGCGCATAGGCCTTGATGTTGGCCACAGAGGGCGTGTTTTTCGCCAGCTCACTGAGGTAGCCCAGGCCACCGACCTGCGAGGTCTGCCCTTCCTTGTCCAGTTGCTCGGCCAGCGTGACCACGTCGATCGGGCTGTTCTGATCCGCCAGCTTGGCAATGGCACGGAAAATCAGGCGGTGGTCATGTCGATAGAAATCCCCGTCAGAGACTTGATCGAGCACCCGCTCCCAGGCGTTGTTGTCCAGCATCAGACCACCGAGCACAGCCTGTTCGGCCTCGATGGAATGCGGCGGCACCTTCAGGGCAGCGGTTTGCAGATCGTATTGCTCGGGGGCGGATATATCGTTCATGGCCACTTTAATTCGGGGTTTGCAGAATGGGGATGGCACAAAGACAAAGGGCACGACCTGTAAACAGGATCGTGCCCGATGTTAATCCTCTGACGGCAATGCCGCCAGACGATTCAGTACTGCTTAAGCAGCCACTACGACAACGCGTACGGTCGCTTCTACGTCGCTGTGCAGGTGCACGGCTACGTCGAATTCGCCAACGTTGCGGATAGTGCCGTTCGGCAGACGAACTTCGCTTTTTGCAACTTCAACGCCAGAGGCGGTCAGTGCATCAGCGATGTCGTGGGTGCCGATCGAACCGAACAGCTTGCCTTCGTCACCAGCGGTGGCAGTGATAGTCACTTCCAGCTCAGCCAGTTGGGCAGCGCGAGTTTCGGCAGATGCTTTTTTGTCTGCAGCCAGTTTTTCCAGCTCGGCACGACGCTCTTCAAACGCAGCCACGTTGGCAGCGGTTGCAGCGGTTGCTTTGCCGTAAGGCAGCAGGTAGTTACGACCGTAACCGGCCTTAACGTTTACTTTGTCGCCCAGGTTGCCCAGGTTGGCGACTTTTTCCAGAAGGATCAGTTGCATGTGGAAATCCTCTTAACTTTTAACCTTCACCGTTCGCAGGACCATTGCCGGAATCTTTCGGACTCCGGCGACCGCGAAAATCAATCAGGCTGTCGACGATGGCAATTACCACGAGCAACGGATAGATCAGTTGCATGAACACCAGCAGCGTGATGTACATCCCCACCAGCCAGAACCGGGCAAGACGCTTTTCAGCGACCAGTCCGTGAATCAGGGCCAGCCCGGCAAACACCAGCGGCACGCTGCACAGCGGGGTCAGCATCGCTATTTGCGGACCGAAATTCGGCCCCACCAACATGCACGCCAACAGCGCCAACGCAGGCACCAGTGGAAGCTTCACGGCGCGAAATTCACGCCCGAAACCGCCCGGGTTGTACAACATCGCTTGCCAGTACCGCCCGATAATCAGGCACAGCACACTGACGATTTGCAACACAGCCGCTATCAGGCCATTCAGGACGGGGGCAATCAGTGCTCCCAGACGCGCTCGCTCTTCTACGTTCAATTGCTCGTAGAGCCCGGCCAGCATTGTCGGCAGATGTTTCTGCAACTCCTGCGACATTGCTTCCAGAGGTTCGCGAAAAACCGTGCCCAGAATTACTGCATACACCACACCCAACGCCACGCTGACCAGCAGCACGCGGACCCAGGACTCGCTGGCACGCAAAACCATTGCCAAACTCAGCGAACCCGCCAGCACCATGGCTGTACGAGGCTCGCCGAAATACCACCAGACCAAAGCCGGCAGCAGAGCCCAGGACAGGACACCAACGGCATCACTGAACCCGCGTCGCAGGAGCACAAGGCACCCTGCGGCAGCACTCAACCAGAACAACAGCGGCAATGCCGCACATCCAGCCACTACGAGAGTGGCCTGCATACGGCCGCGCATGATGAATTCAGCCAGGGCACGCATGCTTTCTATCCTTTGTTACGTTTTGTCGACTACCTGGTCTCAGCGGCCGTGGCTGTCGGTGTAGGCCAGCAGGGCCAGGAAGCGGGCACGCTTGATAGCGGTGGCCAGCTGACGCTGATAACGTGCTTTAGTACCAGTGATGCGGCTTGGAACGATTTTGCCGGTCTCGGATACGTAGGCTTTCAGAGTGTTGAGATCTTTGTAATCGATCTCTTTGACGTCTTCAGCGGTGAAGCGGCAGAATTTACGACGACGGAAGAAACGTGCCATGTAATTGGCTCCTCAAAAGGTCCGTGGATTACTCGTCAGCGTTATCGCTAACGTCGCTGTTGTCGCCGTCATCGCCATCGGCGCTGTCGGAGTGCTCAGGACGGTCACGGCGCTCACTGCGGTTCTCTTCAGCCTTGAGCATCTCGGACTGGCCAGTTACGGCTTCGTCGCGACGGATGACCAGGTTACGGATCACAGCATCGTTGTAACGGAAGTTGTCTTCCAGCTCGGCCAAGGCCTTGCCAGTGCACTCAACGTTCAGCATCACGTAGTGAGCCTTGTGAACATTGTTGATTGCATAGGCCAGTTGACGACGACCCCAATCTTCCAGACGGTGGATTTTGCCGCCGTCTTCTTCGATCAGCTTGGTGTAACGCTCTACCATGCCGCCGACTTGCTCGCTTTGATCCGGGTGGACCAAAAAGATAATTTCGTAATGACGCATGAATGCTCCTTACGGGTTGTAGCCTGCCGCTCAAATAGCGGTCAGACAAGGAGTGAAGACACTGTTGGTCTTGCTCAGGGACAGGCACATTCGCGCCTGCCGTGACAGCAAGGGGCGCAATTGTAGAGAAGGCAGCTGCAAGCTGCAAGTGAAAAGCGGCAAGCAAAAGCAAGCAGCTTGAGGCTTTCCACTTGTAGCTTGTAGCTAAACCGCTTAGGGCTTCCGCTTCGCGGAGCGCTGACGCAGCGCTTCAAACAGGCACACGCCGGTCGCGACCGACACATTGAGGCTGCTGACGCTGCCCGCCATCGGCAGGCGCACAAGGTAATCGCAGTGCTCGCGAGTCAGGCGACGCATGCCTTTGCCTTCCGCACCCATGATGATGATCGTCGGGCCAGTCAGGTCCTGCTGATACAGCTCGACCTCGGCCTCGCCTGCTGTACCGACAACCCACAAGCCGCGCTGCTGAAGTTTTTCCAGTGTGCGGGCCAGGTTGGTCACGGCCACCAGAGGAATCACTTCCGCAGCGCCGCAGGCGACTTTTCGCACAGCAGGTGTCAAGGTTGCGGACTTGTCCTTGGGTACGATGACAGCCAGTGCGCCGGCCGCATCGGCAGTACGCAGGCAAGCGCCCAGGTTATGCGGATCAGTCACGCCATCAAGCACCAGCAGCAACGGCGGGCCCTCGCTGCGGTCCAGCAGCTCATCAAGCATTGCCTCGCCCCAGACCTGGCTCGGGCTGACGTCGGCGACCACGCCCTGATGCACGCCTTCAACCCAGGCGTCCATTTCGCGACGCTCGGCCTGACCGATAGTCACGCGATTTTCGCTCGCGAGTGCGACCAGCGTCTGAACACGAGGGTCATTACGACCCTCTGCCAGCCAGATGTGCTTGACGCGCTTGGGGTGATGACGAAGCAAAGCTTCTACGGCGTGCACGCCGTAGATTTTTTCCAGCTGACTCATGACTTGGCCTTGGGTTTACGAGCGCCACTGCTTTTTGCAGCTGGCGCGGAGCCCGCTTTGGGCGGGCCTTTACGATGTTTACTGGCCGGCTTGCTCGACGAAGGAGCAGAACCCGACCTGTCAGGCTTTCCCGACGACGCCTTGCTACCACCCTTCGCGTCAGCCAGAAGCGCTTTTTTCAGTTCGCGGCTTTTACGCACTTCTGCGTTTTTCGCCGCCGCATCGCTCGGGCGATACGCTTCGGAACTGCTCTCCTTGGCAGACGTGGTACGGCGACCGGACTTGGCAGGAGCCTTTTCCTTTTCAGCCGGCGCTGCAGCAGCAGGTGGCGCAGCGTTGTGACCCTGACGCTTGCGACCGACCGGGGTTGCTGCCGCGGCCGTCTCGGAGATTTCGAAATCGATCTTGCGCTCATCCAGATCGACACGCATGACGCGCACTTCAACGGTGTCGCCCAAGCGGAAGTTACGCCCGGTACGCTCGCCGGCAAGGCGGTGATGCAGCGGATCGAAATGGTAGTAATCACCCGGCAGAGCCGTGACGTGGACCAGACCTTCGACATAGATGTCGGTCAGTTCGACAAACAGACCAAAACCGGTCACGGCCGTGATCACGCCCGGGAACGACTCGCCAACGCGATCCTTCATGTACTCGCACTTGAGCCAGTTGACCACGTCACGCGTGGCTTCATCGGCACGGCGCTCGCTCATCGAGCATTGTTCACCCAACTGGTCGAGCAGTGCGTCGTCGTACGGGTAGATGCGCGCCTTCGGAATCGTCGCAGCGCCAGCAAGGCGGACGTGCGGGGTGTCCTGCCTGGAGCGGATAACGCTGCGGATCGCACGGTGCGTCAGCAGATCCGGATAACGACGGATCGGCGACGTGAAGTGCGTATACGCCTCGTAATTCAGACCGAAGTGACCGTTGTTGTCCGAGCTGTAGACAGCCTGACTCAACGAACGCAGCATCACGGTCTGGATAAGGTGGTAGTCAGGTCGATCGCGAACGGTTTCAAGCAACGCCTGATAATCCTTCGGCGTAGGGCCGTCCTTGCCTTTGTGCAGGCTCAGACCCAGCTCACCCAGGAACGCGCGCAGTTTTTCCAGACGCTCCGGCGGCGGACCATCGTGAACGCGGTACAGCGCAGGAATTTCATGCTTCTTCAAGAACTGCGCGGTGGCCACGTTGGCAGCCAGCATGCACTCTTCAATCAGTTTGTGAGCATCGTTACGGGTGGTCGGACGGATTTCGGCAATCTTGCGCTCGGAGCCGAAGATGATCCGGGTTTCCTGAGTTTCGAAATCGATCGCGCCACGCACGTGACGCGCACCCAGCAACACCTTGTACATCGCGTAAAGCTGCTTGAGGTGCGGAACCACATCGCCGTATTCGCCGCGCAGGCTTTTCGCCTCGGCGGTTTTCGGCTGCTCCAGAATCGTGCTGACCTTGTTGTAGGTCAGGCGGGCATGGGAATGAATGATGCCTTCGTAGAAGACGTAGTCAGTCATCTCGCCGGTCTTGGAGATGGTCATCTCGCAGACCATTGCCAGACGATCGACATGCGGGTTCAGCGAGCACAGGCCGTTGGACAACTGCTCAGGCAGCATTGGCACGACGCGCTCGGGGAAGTACACCGAGTTGCCACGAACCTGGGATTCTGCATCCAGCGCGGAACCGATCTTCACGTAGCTCGATACGTCGGCAATCGCCACGTAAAGCTTCCAGCCACCGGAGAACAAGCGCAGCTTGCCCGGCTTGGCTTCGCAATAAACCGCATCGTCGAAGTCGCGAGCGTCTTCGCCGTCGATGGTCACGAAAGGCAGGTGGCGCAGGTCTACGCGGTTTTCCTTGTCCTTCTCTTCGACTTCCGGCTTGAGCTTGGCAGCCTCCTTGAGGACGGCTTCTGGCCATACGTGCGGGATATCGTACGTGCGCAGCGCGACGTCGATTTCCATGCCCGGCGCCATGTAGTTGCCAACCACTTCGACCACGTCACCTTGCGGCTGGAAGCGCGGGGTTGGCCAGTGAGTGATTTTCACCTCTACGAACTGACCAATCTTGGCGCTGTTGTTACGACCCGGCGTGACCAGCACTTCCTGCTGGATTTTCGGGTTATCGGGCACAACAAAACCAATGCCGCTTTCTTCGAAATAGCGACCCACGATGGTTTCATGAGCCCGCGAGATCACTTCGACGATCACGCCTTCGCGACGACCACGGCGATCAAGACCGGAAACCCGCGCCAGCGCCCGATCACCGTCGAACACCAGACGCATTTGCGCCGGGCTCATGAACAGGTCATCGGAGCCGTCATCGGGGACCAGGAAACCGAAACCGTCACGGTGGCCGGAGATACGGCCAAGGATCAGGTCCAGTTTGTCCACCGGCGCGTAAGTGCCGCGACGGGTGTAGATCAATTGGGCGTCGCGTTCCATAGCACGAAGGCGACGGCGCAGGGCCTCGAATTGATCTTCGGTGGTCAAGCCGAATTCTTCGACCAGTTGCTCGCGACTTGCCGGCGAACCGCGCTCGGCAAGGTGCTGCAAGATCAGCTCGCGGCTGGGAATAGGGTTTTCGTATTTTTCCGCTTCACGAGCGGCCTCGGGATCGAGGGACTGCCAATCGGCCATTAGATAGTTTTCACCTTGTATATATAGGGGTTAGTTTGGCATAGACCTCATGAAACGGGAAATTTCACGCTCAAACCACCCGACAAAAAGCCTGCCTGACCACGCTGTAACACCCGAAACACGCCGCTCGCGATTTTTTTCGCCTTTTTTCACTGCCGGGGTTTACAGCCTAAAAAGCGCTCCGTATAGTGCGCGCCATCGGCAGGCTGATGCCTTCCGATACTGCCCAGATGGTGAAATTG
>NZ_ATDK01000012.1 GCF_000444135.1 Pseudomonas avellanae BPIC 631 | reverse complement strand
CTCGAGATCGGAAGAGGGGCATGAAGAGGTCTTTTTCGATGCGCGCTCTTCCTTTTCGTCGGTCGATGCCGCTGATCTTCCCAGTCCCGAGCAGGTACAACCCCAGCTTCATTCGTTGCGTACCCTGCTACCGGATCTGATGGTCTCTATCGCCTCATTACGTGACGGCACCACGCAATACATCAAGACCAGAATCAAGGATATGGCGGACAACAGCGTAGGCGCGACTGCGAACATCGAAGCCAAAAGAAAGATTGCCCAAGAGCACGGCTGCCAGCTTGTCCACCCGTTTCACCAGAGCAAATTTCTATTTGAAAAAACTATCGATGATAGAGCGTTTGCTGCTGATTATGGCCGCGCGGGTGGCAATGGGCACGCTTGTCTGGGGCTATCAGTAAATTGGTGTCAGAGCCGTGCAAAAGGGCAGTCGGATGAGGCCTTCTTTTACAAACTGGAGGACTACCGGGGCGATGCATTGCTACCCAGGGTAATGGGCTTCCAGCATATCGAGCAGCAGGCCTATTCAAACAAGATGCAGAACGCAGCACCTATGCTTCTGGACACACTTCCCAAGTTGGGCATGACACTTGGAAAAGGGCTGGGCAGAGCACAGCACGCGCACTATGCGGTGGCTCTGGAAAACCTTGATCGCGATCTCAAAGCGTTGTTGCAGCCCGGTAAAGACCAGATGCTTCTGTTTTTGAGTGATAGCCATGCGATGGCTCTGCATCAGGACAGTCAGGGATGTCTGCATTTTTTTGATCCTCTTTTTGGCGTGGTTCAGGCAGACAGCTTCAGCAACATGAGCCATTTTCTTGCTGATGTGTTCAAGCGCGACGTAGGTACGCACTGGCGTGGCACGGAGCAACGTCTGCAACTGAGCGAAATGGTGCCCAGAGCAGACTTTCACTTGCGATAAGCTTCGCGCCTTCCCCTAACCTGTTTTTCTGCCTGCTCAGACCGCCAACTGATGCGTTGGCCACGCGCCACGATACAGGTGGCTCGAGTCGGCCAGCAGGGGCGGTCTTTCCGGCGTCGCGAACATCGATTGCAGGTTCTTTTCGATGGTGTTGCACAGGTCTTCCATGCGGATCCGGTGCTGACTGTTGCCGAACGGGGCTTGCAGGTCTGTACCGATACGGTCCATTGCCAGCAGCATGCAGCCCACTACCGTGGATATCGCCGGGGTGAACCAGCCCAGGGTGGTGACCATGCTCAGCGGCATCAGGATGCAGAACAGCGTGCTGAACAGCCGTGGGAAATAAACGTACGGGTAGGGCAGTGGCGTGTTGGCGATGCGCTCCATGCCGCCCTGGCAGTTGGACAGATCGACCATGGTCGATTCCAGGCGGGTCAGACGGATGCTGTCGAACTGGCCAGCGGCAAAGGCTTGCGAAATAACCGCAGCAGAGCCATTGAGGATGTCATTGGGAAAGTTGTTGCTCTGGCTGGCGCGCTGAATCTCGTCGGGCGACAGCAGCCCGTCGAGTTTTGCTGTTTTGACATCGCCTTTGAGGTGCGCGCGCAGGGCACGCAAGTAAGCCACATGACGTTGAAAGAGTATGGCTTTGACAGGGTTGTTGAGGTCATCCCGTTCGCCATCGATCAGCGTCAGTACCTGCCGGCCAAAACTGCGTGAGGTATTGACCATTGCGCCCCACAAGGTGCGCGCTTCCCACCAACGGTTATAGGCACTCGAGTTGCGAAAGCTGATCAGCACGATCAGTGCCGAGCAGAGCAGCGTGAGGGGCATCAGAGGGAAGTCGATGCCTTTGCCTTCTATCAGCATGACGTCCACGGTGACGGCCACGTCCCAGAGCAGAAGCCAGAACAGCGACCAGCCAACGTAGGTCACGGTTCGGGTGAAACACCGCCATTTTTTCTCGAAAGGACCAGACATTGCGGCACTCCTTTGCTGGTTTTAAAGAAGGCGCTTACTCGCTAAGCGCCAAGCCATGTTGTGAACTTACGCTGCCATCCTTAAAGCTCGCTTAATTTCAATTTGCGTCATCTGCAACACAAACGACGGGGATTTTTCTGCGGAGTCCTTTGCAGTAGGCGTACGCAGATTATTCAGTGGAACCGTCAACCAATCCGGGACCACACAGCCGTTGTCGATCCTTTTAAACCGGCGGGTGACCGGACGTTTCGCTGTTTCTGGCGCTGTTTTATCGACAGTTCACGATATTGCCTTCACGCAAGTACACGTTCCGGACACGCCCGCCTCGGCACATTGCTGTTCAAACTTCCGAAGAACGAAAGGGAATTTCCATGCACATCAACCGACCCGTCCAACAACCGTCTATTGCTTCGACGGATAGCTTTCATAGTGCGCAAGAGTCTCTTGCCTCCAGCTCTGTGCGATCTGTCAGCTCCGATCCGCAACGCGAGATAAATGCGATTACCGATTACCTGACAGATCATGTGTTCGCTGTGCACAAACTGCCGCCGGCCGATTCGGCTGACGGCCAAGCTGCAGTTGACGCACACAATGCGCAGATCACTGCGCTGATCGAGACGCGCGCCACCCGCCTGCACGCCGAAGGGGAAACCCCGGCAACCATCGCCGACACCTTCGCCAAGGCGGAAAAGCTCGACCGATTGGCGACGACTGCATCAGGCGCTTTGCGGGGGACGCCCTTTGCCGCGGCCTCGGTGCTTCAGTACATGCAGCCTGCGATCAACAAGGGCGATTGGCTGCCGACTCCGCTCAAACCGCTGACCCCGCTCATTTCCGGAGCGCTGTCGGGTGTCATGGATCAGGTGGGCACCAAGATGATGGACCGTGCAACCGGTGATCTGCATTACCTGAGCGCCTCGCCGGACAAGCTCCACGATGTGATGGCCGCATCGGTGAAGCGCCACTCGCCAAGCCTTGCCCGACAGGTTCTGGACACGGGTGTTGCGGTTCAGGCGTACTCGGCGCGCAACGCAGTACGTACCGTATTGGCTCCGGCACTGGCGTCCAGGCCCGCAGTGCAGAGCGCCGTGGACCTTGGCGTATCGACGGTGGTTGGTCTGGCTGCCAACGCAGGCTTTGTCAGCCGCCTGCTCAGTGTGCAGTCGCGTGATCACCAGCGGGGTGGTGCATTAGTGCTTGGCTTGAAGGATAAAGAGCCCAAGGCTCATTTGAGCGAAGAAAACGACTGGCTTGAGGCTTACAACGCGATCAAATCGGCCAGCTACTCGGGTGCGGCGCTCAACGCTGGCAAGCGGATGGCCGGTCTGCCACTGGATATGGCGACCGACGCAATGGGTGCGGTAAGAAGCCTGGTGTCAGCGTCCAGCCTGACCCAAAACGGTCTGGCCCTGGCGGGTGGCTTTGCCGGGGTAGGCAAGTTGCAGGAGATGGCGACGAAAAACATCACGGACCCGGCGACCAAGGCCGCGGTCAGTCAGTTGACCAACCTGGCAGGTTCGGCAGCCGTTTTCGCAGGCTGGACCACGGCCGCGCTGACCACCGATCCCGCAGTGAAAAAAGCCGAGTCGTTCATACAGGACACGGTGAAATCGACTGCATCCAGCACCACAGGCTACGTAGCCGACCAGACCGTCAAACTGGCGAAAACGGTCAAAGACATGGGCGCAGAGGTGATCACCCATACCGGCGCCAGCTTGCGCGATACGGTCAATAACCTGCGTCAACGCCCGGCTCGCGAAGCTGATATTGAAGACGGGGGCATGGCGGCTTCTCCAAGTGAAATACCGTTTCGGCCTATGCGCTCGTAAACAGTCTGTGAGCTGCAGCTAAACAGTAAAAAGGGGGTGGACTCGACGAGCCCACCCCCTTTTTTACAGCCTGTCTGGATTCAAAGCTCTGTGTGTTGGGTCGATGCCTGGGTTTTATCGTAGGCGTGTTTGACTTCGGCCATGGCGATGTTGCCCGTTGCCAGCTTCAGATCGTCACTGTCGCTTTTCACCAGGGCGAACTTGCCGTGGTTGGCTTCGATGCCGTTCAGCTCGATGCTCATGTCATCAAACTGCTTGCCACCGTTGGTGCGAACCATCGTGCCGAAATCGTCGGCCTTGAAGTTGTCGATTTTCAAGTGAGTGTTGGCGTTGAGCTGGACAACCTTGTCGTCTGCACCTTTGGCACTGCTGTTCTTGATGTTCAGATTGGTGACCGCTGCGCCTCCCTCGCCCTTGACTGTAATCATGTCCTCACCGACGTTCTGGGCGTGCACGTTGTCAATGGTGACTTCCTGAGCGTTTTTGGCGTTCACGTGGATGCCATCCACTTCGTTCTCACCCAGGTTCACATTCTTCAACGTAGCGCCTTCAGCCAGCTCGAACATAGGCTTCTGGTTTTCTTCCTGATCGCCGTTACCCATCGACTTGTCGGCGGTGTAGGTTGCGCCGTGGCCATCGAAGACTTCGCCAGCGCCGACCTTGATGGTGTCTCTCACCACATTGATCTTGCCGGCCTGGTCGTTGGAGCCCGCTGTATCGGCAACAGAACCCGTAGTACCTGGAGTGCGGCCAGGGTTGGCCAGCTGCGGAGTGATTTGCGGTGTTACGCCACCATCGCCACCACCTGTTGCGGTCGGAGTATCGCCACCGCCGCCGCCACCTGTTGCGGTCGGAGTATCGCCACCACCGCCGCCGCCGCCACCTGTTGCGCTCGGAGTATCACCGCCACCACCACCTGTCGCATCCGGTGTACCGCCGCCCCCGCTATCGGCCGACGGTGTGCCGAGCCCGCCGTTGTTCTGGAAAGGAGCCTGGCTATCAGGCTGCTCCTGATTGGCATCCTGCTTTTTATTGGAGTTGGTGAGCATCTGCAGCAACGACATGATCAATGCGCTGATCAATTTTGCGATGTTGGATTGGCTGTCGTTGGTCTTGCTGGCGTCCTGTGGATTCTGGACGGTGCTGTCGGGCGTGCCGAAGTTGACGTCTTTCTGTTTGTCGCTGCCGAACAACAATGCACTCGGGTCAATCGCTTGCTGAGTGTTCTGCTCGCCGAACGTGTTTGGTTGAGGACTCTTGCCGCTTAGAGCCGAAAAATCGAGTGGCGTGGTGGTCTGTTGCGGGCTGGGTGTAATGCCGATGCTCATGCTGCGTTACCTCGCTAAGTGGGCAATTGGACCGACGCCAGCTCCAGGGTTTACCAGAGCAAGTGGCCGTACCGCTGTCCGTTCGATAGGGATGTGGATGTTTGGGATTGAGCTTGCTCGAAGTGAGTGGCAAAGCGCCGCGACCGGTTCCCGTTTTGCCGGCATGTCATTGCACTGTTTTTAAAAGTTCCTTTTATGTGCCTGACCAACGCAAGGAACTGAAATGACTCTGCCTCCGACTCCGACTCAGTGTGCACACGCCAGCAGGAAGACTGGTATTGCTCCACACCGCACTCAGAGGCCGTGAAATGACCAACAATGACCAGTACCACACCCTTATCAACGAAATCTGCGCACTCAGCCTTATTTCCACGCCTGAACGTTTTTACGAATCTGCCAATTTCAAAATCAGCGAAGTGGACTTCACCCTTCAGTTTCAGGACCGCGACGAAGGTCGTGCCGTTCTGATCTACGGTGATATGGGTGCCTTGCCCGCGCGCGGCCGTGACAGTGCGTTGCTGGCGTTGATGGACATCAACTTTCACATGTTCGCGGGCGCCCACAGCCCGGCATTTTCCTTTAATGCGCAGACCGGTCGTGTGCTGCTGATGGGCTCTGTGGCCCTTGAACGAGCCTCTGCCGAAGGCGTGCTGTTATTGATGAAGTCGTTTTCCGACCTGGCCAAAGAGTGGCGTGAGCATGGGTTCATGGGGCAGGCCACAACTGCAGGCGCCTCGGCTGATCAGCCGGTTGCACCGGCAGCCAAACGCGAGAGCCTTTCGGCTCCCGGGAGATTCCAATGAGCGACATGAGAATCAATGTTTCACGCAGCGCCGAGATCCAGCGTGCCAGTCAGCAGAGTGAAATAGTTCCGGTCGCCGCCCATCCCAATGCGGTCACTCCCAGCAGCAATCCGCCACTGATGCCCAACCAGGCACGTCATCACGCGGCAGAAAGCTCGGCTGCCGGCGCAGCGCGGCTGAAGGTCGCGGTGCAGCACGAAAAGCTCTTGAAGGAGTTCCAGGCCGAGCAGGCGACGGCAACCGACAGTGGCGCGCCCCTGATCAGCTCGCGTGCGGCTTTTTTGATTGGTAGCTTGCTGCAATCCCTGCCGAAGTCCGAAAAAGTGCCCTTTGAGGTCATGGCTGAACGGCTGTCTCCTGAGCGCTATCAACTGAAACAGTTTCACGGCTCGGAGCTGCAGCAACTGTTGGGCAAATTTGCCCAGCCGGGGCAGGCGCCTGACAAGGCCGAAGTCGGGCAATTTATCAAGGGTTTTGCACGGTCAGTTGCAGATCAGGTAGAGCATTTCCAGCTTATGCACGATGCAACGGCCCATTCATTTGGCGCTGGTGGACTGCGTGACCGAACGACTCTGGCTGTCAGTCAGAAAGCGCTTGGTGAGTATGCGGACCGCGCCAGCAAAGCGATTGAGGACGGGCTGAATGAAAGTATTACGTCACTGGACGGGCATATAGCATATCTGGACGCTGCGCTGGGAAACGTCGAGGAGGGCGATAACCTCGTTCTTGAGATGGACAAACAAGCGCTGGTCAACGCCAAGGCGACTCTGGTCGATCTGCACGCAGAGTTCCCCAAGTCACCGGAAGCCAAGCGCCTGAATTCGGTGGCTGCGCATGCGCAGATGGATACTCTGGTCGACAAACTGAACGTGGATCGCAATTCTGTGGGCGGCTGGAAGGGTGTCGGGCCGATTGTGGCGGCGGCTGTTCCGCATTCATTTCGTCCATGACCCACCTGGGCTTCGTCCGTACGGCCACCAGTGATGAGATGAAAAGCGCGGTACCCGGAAAAAGTAGCGACGCCAGCATGCTGAAGGCCGCAGTCGTGGGACTGGTTGCGGGGGTTGCCCACGAAGGGGTCACCAATCTGGTTAAGCCGTTGATTCAGGCCGGGTTGCAGAAGACCGGCCTCAATGAGCGCATGAACATGGTTCCGCTCAAGGGGATTGATACTAATTCTGTGATTCCGGATCCCTTTGAATTCAAGAATGAGGACAGTGCGCTCGTCAAGAAAACCGCTCAGGAAATGACCGAAGACAAAGCCTTCGTGGCGGGCGAACGAGCCGTACTGAACCAGAAAAAAGTTCAGGTCTCGTCCACCCATCCACTGGGTGAAATGATCCCTTACGGCGCCTTTGGCGGTGGGCAGGCTGTTCGCCAGATGCTTCATGATTTCAATCAGATCAGCGGCCAGACGTTGACTGCAAAGGCGCTGACATCCGGGATGGCGGGTGCTATTTCGGCTACCACACAGACCATCGCACAGTTGAAGTCCAACTACGTGGATCCACAGGGGCGCAAGATCCCAGTCTTCACGCCTGACAGGAAAAATGCAGACCTGGGCAAGGATCTGGCCAAAGGGCTTGACCTGCGCGAGGCGACGGTGCGCACCGCGTTTTACAGCAAAGCCATATCGGGCATTCAAAGCTCTGCCGTGAACGCCCTGGTGCCACCTTTGGCAACCATGCCAAAAGGTGAGCCCGGCAGGCTCAGTGCGGGGAACATCCTGCGCAACATGGCGCTGGCTGCGACGGGCTCGGTGTCTGTCCACCCTTTACGCCAACCAGTCGATAACGGCTGAAGCCAAAGCGTTGAAGGACGCTGGCATGGGAGGTACGACACCGATGCTGGCCCGTACTGAGACCGCGTTGAACAATATCCGCCATCCGGATAGGGCATCTCTGCCACATACGTTCCAACCGGGTACGTTGGGTGGCGTGCCAAGAGCAGTTGAAAGCGCTTATCACATGGGCAGGGGGGCTTTGCAATTACCGACCCAAATGGCCGTGGATACCGTAAGAGTCGTGGAGGAGGGGGTGTTGAACGCTCCATCTGCCGTGCGTAACGCGTTTAAATCAGAGAAACCTGCCGTCGAGGGTGACGAACTGGTTGCCATGGAGGAGGGCCGCAGACGCTAACGACTGTCTATATAGAGGGCCGTTTTTATGTTCGTCGTAGAAACAGGCCCTTTCTGGAACCGACTTGATCCTGTAACCACACATTGCCTGGTAACCCCAGGCTTTTTTATTTTTAAAGGATTATGACGATGAAACCTCAGTCACCGGATTTCGCCCGCTTCATCAATTCTCTGGGCGCCCAGCTCGGCACGTCACTGACCTTGCAGAACGGCGTATGCGCCCTTTATGACGGTCAGAACAACGAAGCGGCGATCATTGAATTGCCCGAGCACAGCGAGATGGTCATCTTTCATTGTCGCATCGGCCGTTGCCCGGAGCGTGCCACCGATTTGCAGCAGTTGTTGAGCCTCAACTTTGACGTAGCGCGCTTGCACGGCTGCTGGTTTGCGGTCGATCAGGGCGATGTGCGTTTGTGTGCTCAGCGTGAACTGGCATCGTTTGATGAGCCGGCCTTCTGCGACGTGACTCGCGGGTTCATTTCTCAGGCACGTGAAGCGCGCGCTTTTTTACAGGCTTGAATAAAAAAGCGCCGCTTCAATGCGGCGCTTTTTTTTACTGTTTTCGTTATCAGCTCTTCAGTTCGAACCCCTCTTTCTTCAAGTCGCCAGCCGCTTCCTTGAGCGATGCCGATGGTCGTGACAATTCGCCGTCGAAGGTGTAACCAATCGGCTTGTCCTGGTCTGCGCCATAAACGAAGTTGATGCGCCCCAGCGTTTTAGTGACGCTCATATTCGCTCCGCTGTTATAGCTGACCAACGGTGTTGGTGAGGTGAAGTTTTCAGCCTGGGTCGCGGTGTGGAATACCACCAGGCGCTTGATGCGCATCTCGTTGCGATCCTCCAGCAGGCTGGAGAGGTCACTTTGAGTCATGGTGCCGTTAAGGCTGCCTTCATCGATCTTGTCGACCAGGGAGTCCTTCGGCTCCAGCCGTACGCGTGCCAACGTCCCGATACTGCCCTCCATCTCCTTGAGCATGGCGCGAAGTTTCGGGTCCTGGCGCATGAATTCGGCAACCCTTGCCGCATTGCCCGGTGCGCTCGCGTCGTGCACTGAACTCATGATTTTGGTGAGTATGCTTTCACTGGTCAGGCCGGAGAGGTTGGTTTTGCTGGTTTCAAAACGTGCGTTATCCATCACGCTGTGCTTGTTGGCTGATGCCCGATGCTCGACCGCCGCGCGTTTCAAGTTGCGCAATGCCTTGTATTGCTTGTCGTTGTCTTTGGGCGGTGGTACGTCGGCAAACAGCGCTTCAAGCCCGTCGAGTTGCGCCTGAATAACCTCATCCGGTTTTTTGCCTGTGTAGCGTGCATTCAGAGGGTCGGCCAGCTCCGCCAGTTTTGCTTTGGTCGTGTTGTCCAGGAACGCTTCCCCAAGGCCCTTCGACAGTTTGCTCAGACCTTCGGTCGTTATCGGCTTGGCGACGTTGTAACGAAACTTGACCCGTTTGACCGTCCTGTTCTCCACGCTGAAATTGAGCGCTCCGCCCAGGTTGTTGGCGGCTGATTGTGAGGCGGGGGTGGGGCCTGGGGCGGAGGCGGGTGTGCCCGTGGGGGCCATGTGGCTGCCGCC
>NZ_ATDK01000011.1 GCF_000444135.1 Pseudomonas avellanae BPIC 631 | reverse complement strand
AGTACCTGGGCTTCGATCAGGCTGTGCAGGCATTGCTCGCTCGGGAAGTCGGCAGCAGTCGCGTTCCAGCCACGCAACACCTGTTGCTGTTCATGATCATCCAACAGCGCCAGCTCGCCAATCGCCGTCTGCGGATCACGCACCAATGCCTGCAAAACCTGCCGCAGATGCGCCGACAACTGCGCCATGTGCAATTCGCTGAACGACTGACGGGCGTAGCTGAAACGCATCGACAACGTTTCGCCCAGGTTGACCACCAGCGTCAGCGGGTAATGAGTCTGCTCCTGCGTGTGCAGGCCGCCGAATACCAGCCCCTGCGGCGCGGACTGCTGTAATGCCTCGGACACCGGGTAGTTTTCGAACACCAGAATGTTGTCGAACAGCGCCTCGCCAGCACTGCGTGCCCAGCGTTGAATGTCGTATAGCGGCGTGTGTTCATGCTCACGCAGGGCGATGTTCTTGGCCTGCACCTGCTGCACCCAGTCCGCCACCCGCTGTTCCGGGCGCGGGCTGGCAATCACCGGCAGGGTGTTGATGAACAACCCCAATTGCTCTTCGACGCCCGGCAGCTCGGCCGGGCGCCCGGCCACGGTAGCGCCGAAGGTCACGCTGGACTGCCCGGTGTAGCGTTGCAGCACCAGCAGCCAGGCCGACTGCACCAGCGTGTTGAGGGTGACGCGCTGCTCACGGGCGAACTCGCTCAACTGGCGGGTGCTGTCGGCGTCGATCAGTTGCAAGTAATCGCCATGCCCCTGCCCGTTCTCGGGCGCTTTGAACGCTTGAACCAGCCGGGTCGGCTCGTCCAGCTCGGCCAACTGGCCGGTCCAGAAACGTTCGCTGAGCGCAGCATCCTGACGCTGCAGCCATTCGATGTAATCGCGATAACGGCTGACTTGCCTCGGCAGTGTCTGGCCGCTGTAGCGTTGCAGCACTTCGCCCAGCAGCCGCGAGCTGCTCCAGCCATCCATGAGGATGTGATGGCTGGTGTAGATCAGTTGATGCGTCTGTTCGCCGGTTCGCAATAAGGCCAGGCGCAGAAGCGGCCCCTGAGCCAGGTCGAAGCCCTGCTGGCGATCGGCACTCGCCCAATCGTCGATCCATTCGCCTGATTGCGCGCGGGCGTCCAGTTCTACAAACGGCATGCTCACATCGCGCAACACCACTTGCAGTGACTGCTCAAAATGGCTGACAAAGCCGCTGCGCAGCACCTCGTGGGCATCCAGTGCCGCCTGCCAGGCGGCGCGGAAACGCGGCACGTCCAGGCCGCTGACCTCGACGCGCATCTGGTTGATGTAATTGCCTGCTTCCTGCTCGAACAGGGTGTGAAACAGCATGCCCTGCTGCATCGGCGCCAGCGGGTAGATGTCTTCGATCTGCGCCGCAGGCATCGGCAAACGGCTTAGCTGCGACTGGGTAAGGCGCGCCAGCGGGAAGTCCGACGGCGTTACCCCGGCCACGCCTTCGGTGGTGCAATGCGTAATCAGTTGTTGCAGTTCAACCGCGTATTCGTCGGCCAGCCGCTGCACGGTGTCACGTTCAAACACCGCGCCGCTGAAGGTCCAGCTCAGGCGCAGTTCGCCGCCATACACCTGACCGTTGATGCTGAGTGGCGCAGCCAAAGGTGCATCGGCGCTCTGCGACGCGCCGCTGCTGTCGGCCGAAGGCGTGAACAGCGCGCCTTGTGCATCAAAGCTGCCGTCGAACTGCCCCAGATAATTGAACACGATGCTGCCCTGCGGCAGTGCTTGCAGGGTCTGCCGTGTCGATTCGCTGCCCAGATAGCGCAACGCGCCGTAACCAATGCCCTTGTCAGGCACTGCACGCAGTTGCTCCTTGATGGTCATGATCGACTCGGCCAGCGTGGCCTGCGGGGTGAGCCGGACCGGGTACAGGTTGCTGAACCAGCCGACCGTGCGGGTGATGTCCAGCGCGTCGAACAGATCCTCTCGGCCATGCCCTTCCAGACGAATAAGCGCGTGCGGCTGCGCAGTCCAGCGGCTGACCACCCGCGCCAGCGCGGTCAGCAGCAGGTCGTTGATCTGCGTGCGGTAGGCCGCTGGCGCTTCTTGCAGCAGTTGCCGGGTCAGTTCGCCATTCAGTTGCGTGACCACCGACACCGCGTGTTTCTGTTGCTGGCCGCCGCTCGGGTGATCGCAAGGCAAAGCATCGCTGACCTCCTGCAACTGCGCTTGCCAGTAACCCAGCTCCTGTTCCAGCGCGGGGCTTTGCGCATAGGCCTGCACATGCTCGGCCCAGCTTTTCAGCGAGCTGGTTTTCGCCGGCAGCGACAATGGCCGGCCTGCCTCGGTGGCGACATACGCGTGTTGCAGGTCTTCCAGCAACACGCGCCACGACACACCGTCCACCGCCAAATGGTGAATAACCAACAACACGCGCTGTTCGCCGTGCGGCAGGTCGATCAGCGCTGCACGCAACAAGGGGCCGTTTTTCAGGTCCAGGCTGCGTTGCGCTTCATCAGCCAGTTCGCTCAGGCGCTCGACACTGTCGAGTGTGTGGGTCCACAGCACGTCGCGCGTGTTCAGCGCGCCGAACGTGGCCTGCCACTGGCCGCCTTGCTGCGTGAACCCAAGACGCAGTGCGTCGTGATGTTCGATCAGAGCGGTGAGTGCCGCTTGAAGAGGGGTTGCCTCCAGCGTTTGCAGGGGCTTGAGCATCAGCGCCTGATTCCAGTGCTGACGCTCAGGGATGTCCAGCTCGAAGAAGCGCGCCTGAATCGGCAGCAGCGGCAGCGAACCGCTGACCTGCTCCACCACAGCCATTGGCTTTTTCTCGATCAATTTGGCGACAGAAGCCAATTGGCCGATGGTCTGTTTTTCGAACAGTTGCTTGGGGCTGAGCTTGATGCCCTGACGCTTGGCGCGGGCAATGATTTGCAGGCTGAGGATCGAGTCGCCGCCCAGTTCGAAGAAGTTGTCGGTGCTGCCGACCTGCTCCAGCTTCAACACGTCAGCCCACACGGCGGCGAGCTTTTCCTCGATCTCGCCAACCGGCGCGGTATAACGCTGTTTGACCACGCCCGGCTTGGGCAAGGCGCGCTTGTCGAGCTTGCCGTTGGCGGTCACGGGCAGCCTGTCCAGCAACATGATCTGCGCGGGCACCAGGTATTCCGGCAGGCGCGCCGCCAGTTGCTCGCGCAGACCCTCGACGCTCAGGCGCGCACCGGCTGCCGCGACGCAGTACGCCACCAGTTGCAGACGTGTTTCGTCGCTCTCCAGCGGCTGGGCCAGCACTACGGCTTCGGCGACGTTTTCCAGGGTTTGCAACAACTGCCCGACTTCGCCGGGCTCGACCCGGTAACCGCGGATTTTCACCTGATCGTCCGCACGGCCCAGGTACTCCAGCACGCCATCCACCCAACGCGCACGGTCGCCGGCTCGATACAAACGCAGACCATCGGCGTCCGGGTCCGGCACGAAGCGTTCGGCAGTCATCGCCGCACGGCCCAGATAACCCTGCGCCAGCCCGCGACCGCCCAGATACAGCTCGCCCGCCACACGTTCGGCGACCGGGTTCAGGTAGGCGTCCAGCACCCGCGCCTTGCCGTTGGCCAGCGGCTGACCGACCGGCACGCTGCGGCAGGCATTCAAACGCTCGGCCACCTCATGGGTGAGGATGCCAACCGTGGTTTCGGTCGGGCCATAGTGATTGACGATGCGGCAGCCCGGTTTCAGCGCACGGACCTGCTCGATCAACCCCCAGGAACTGGCCTCGCCCCCCAGCATCAGCAACTGGCTCGGCAGCACGTCGGCAGGGTTTGCGGCTTGCAGCAAGCCCTGCAAATGGCTGGGCACAATCTTCAGCACCTCAACCTGATGCTCGGCCATGTAGCGGGCAAAACCGTCAGGGTCGAACGCCTGCTCGTGGGACAGCAGATGCAGCGGGCGCCCAGACGCCAGCGCACCGAACAGCAGCGTATGGCCCAGGTCTGCGGCGACCGTCGAGACCATCGCCATGCTTGCCCCGTCGTTCAGCGACAGGCGCGCAAGCACGCCCTGCACGTAATTGGCCAGCGCGCCGTGGCTGATCACCACGCCCTTCGGCTGCCCGGTGGAGCCGGAGGTGTAGATGATGTAAGCCGGCTGCTCGGCGATGACACGCACATTCAGCGCACTGCCATCCACCTCGGACCACAGCACAGCATCGAAGGCCAGCGCCGGGCACACGCCCAGTTGCGCGGCCTTGTCGTCGCCGGACGCATGAATCAACAGCGCCGCGCCGCTGTCACGAACCAGTTGCTGCAAACGCTCGGCGGGCTGCGCGCTGTCCAGCGGCAGGTACACGGCACCGAGTTTGAGCACCGCCAGCAGGCTGACCACCCACTCCACCGAGCGGTCCAGGCACAGCGCAACGGTCATGCCCGAAGCGATGTCCTGGCTTTGCAGGTAGCGGGCGAACTTGTTGCTGCGTTGTTCAAGTTCGTCAAAGCTCAACACCTGCTGGCCAACGCGCAATGCGGTCTTGCCACGTCCGATGTGCAGGCCCTGTTGCCAGAGGCTGAGGAAGTCGCCGCAGGCAAAATCGGCGCTCTGCTCAGCGGCGGGCAACGAAATGGTTTGCGGCTGATCAGCCAGACGCTGATCGGTGTCGGCGACCAGCGCTTGCAGTACAGCGCGCAGTGCGTCGGCCATACGCTCGATGGTCTGCGGCTCGAACAGGTCGGTGGCGTAGGTGAAATAGCCGCGAATGCCGCCCGGCGTGTCGGTGAAGTCGAACGCCAGGTCAAAGCGCGCATCGCTGCTGCCCATCGGAAACTCGTCGACGGTCAGGCCCGCCACACGCTGCCCGCTGTCTTCGGCGGCCAGCACATGCTGGTTGATCTTGAACTGGAACAGCGGGTTGTGGCCCAGATTACGTTCCGGGGCCAACGCATCCACCAGGTGCTCAAACGGCAGTTCCTGATGCGACTGGGCACCGGTAACGACCTGTTTCACCTGATCCAGCAGCTCAGCAAAGCTCTGCCGCTCATCTACTTGAACGCGCAGCACTTGAGTGTTGATAAAGAAGCCGATCAGCCCTTCCAGTTCGCTGCGGGTGCGCCCGGCGTTGGGCGCGCCGATGCGAATGTCGGCCTGACCGCTGAAGCGCGACAGCACCACCGACAGCGCCGCCAGCATCAGCATGAACAAGGTCTGGCCGCTGTTGCGCGCCTGGGCTTTCAGTTGTGCGGACAGGTGTTCCGGCAGATCGACACGCACAGTCGCGCCACGCTGACTCGGTTGCAGCGGACGCTCGTGGTCCAGCGGCAGGCTCAGCAACGGATGCTCGCTGCCCAGTTGCTGTTTCCAGTACTCCAGTTGCCGCTCGCCCTCCCCGGCTTCCAGCCAGGCGCGTTGCCAGATGGCGTAGTCGGCGTATTGAATCGCCAGCGCAGGCAATTGCGCGGGCTGACCGGACACCTGCGCCTGATACAACTGCACACATTCGCGAATCAGCACTTCGCCGGACCAGCCATCGGACACGATGTGATGCATGCACACGGTCAAAACGTGCTCGGCTTCGCCCAACTGAAATAGTTTGACCCGCAGCAAGGTGCCGCTCAGCAGGTCGAAGGGCTTATGCAGCTCGGCACGCACATGGCCCGCAATGTCGGCGGGCTCAACCGAGGCGAACTCAAGCGCGACGGTCGCCTGCTGAAGAATCTCCTGATAGAACACGCCGTCCTCGGAAACAAACCGTGTGCGCAGGGTTTCGTGGCGCTGCACCAACTGGTCCAGCGCTGCGCTCAAGGCCTGGCGGTCCAGCGGACCGTTGAGGCGCACCGCCATGGGAACATTGTAAGCAGCGTTGTCCGGTTCCATCTGCCAGAGGAACAGCATGCGCTGCTGGGCGTAGGACAACGGAATGCGCGCTGCGTCGTGCCGGGTCACGGCGATGGGCAGCAGTTTGAAGCTCTGCCCGGTCTCGTGCATCTTGGCGAGGATCTGCCGGCGCTGTTCCACGGGCAACCCGGTGAAACGCTGGGCGATACGCTCTGCTGCAGACTTGTCCATGTCAGATACCCGCCATTTCATTCATCATTTTTTCGATATCGGACAAGCCGTCCTCGGTCAGCGACAGGCCACTGCTGGCGAAGGCCTGAATAAATTCGTTCAATTGCGGTTTCTCGAAAATCAGGCGCAGCGGGATGTCGATCCCAAGGCCGGTGTGGATTCTGGCAATCAGTTGCGTGGCCAGCAGCGAATGGCCGCCCAGCTCGAAAAAGTCATCGGTCAGCCCGACCCGCTGCACTTTCAACACATCGGCCCAGATTGCGGCCATCTGCTGTTCCTGCTCAGTGGACGGCGCCACGTACTGGCGCTGCAATTGAGTGGCGTCCGGTGCGGGCAGCGCCCGGCGATCCAGCTTGCCGTTGGCGGTCAGCGGCATGCTGTCCAGCACGATGAAATGCGTGGGCACCATGTAATCCGGCAGCGACGCCTTAAGGTGCGCCTTTAACAGCTCACGCAGGTGATCGCTGCGCTGTTCAGCCACCAGATACGCCGCCAGTTGCTTGCCGGACGGGCCGTCAACGTCGATGACCACCGCTTCCTGAACGCTGTCGTGCTCCAGCAGGCAGGCTTCGATTTCACCCAGTTCGATGCGCAAGCCACGAATTTTCACCTGATGGTCGATGCGCCCGGCGTA
>NZ_ATDK01000010.1 GCF_000444135.1 Pseudomonas avellanae BPIC 631 | reverse complement strand
TGCAATCCCTTGTGGGAGCGCTCATCTGATGAGGCAGAGGCCGAGCGCCTCACGCAGGCGGCTTTTCATGTGGTTGACGGGGAAGTGACGGCGCGGCTGCTGGCGGCTGATCCGCTGGCTTGCATCGACGACGTACAGGCCGCGTATCTGGCCCACGAGGCCGGGCGCACGGTTAACCCCGACAGTTATTTTCTGCGCTTTCCCGAGGCGCCGGCCAATCGCATCATTGCCTTGCCCGCCAGCCTGGCGGGTGATCAGCCGGTCAGCGGCATCAAGTGGATCTCCAGCTTTCCGGGCAATGTCGACACCGGCCTGCAACGTGCATCGGCGGTGCTGATCCTCAACGACACTGTGACTGGCTATGCGTTTGCCTGCCTGGAAGCCTCGCGGATCAGCGCCATGCGCACCGCAGCCTCGGCGGTGCTCGGTGCACGCTGGATGAATCGTCAGCAGCGCCACGTCAGGCGAATGGCGTTTATCGGTGCCGGTTTCATCGCCAGAACCGTTCTCGACATGTTTGTCAGCGATGGCTGGGCGATGGACTCGGTAAGCGTCTTCGATCAGCACGAGGATTCAGCGCTGGCCTTGCTCAGCCACGCTGCCGGTCGGCATCGGTTGAGCGGCGAGCAAACGGACCTGCACGACTGCCTGCAGGCCGATGTGGTGGTATTCGCCACGACCGCGCCGAGCCCTTACGTCCTGGAGCCGGTGTTTCGCCCAGGGCAAGTGGTGCTGAACATTTCACTGCGTGACCTGGGGCCGGAGGTTATCGCTCAGGCCGACAACATCCTCGATGACGTCGAGCACTGCCTCAAGGCTCAGACGTCGCCTGACCTTGCAGTGCGGCAGTATCAGCACCGTTCGTTCATCACCGGCACGCTGGCGCAACTGATGATCGGCGAGGTGGAATTGAGCCCCGACCGGGCATCGATCTTCTCGCCGTTCGGTCTCGGCGTGCTCGACCTTGCCGTGGGCCAGCGTGTTTATCGCCAGGCGCTTGCAGAGGGCAGCGCGCTGCCGGTGCCGCGATTCTTCTTTGAGTCGAACCGCTGGTGATGGCCGTGCAGACGCACACCGTCGCCATCATCGGCGTGGGCTCGCGCGGGCTGAGCATTCTGGAGCAACTGATTGGCATGAGTCGGCACGCCGATCAGCAGCCGTTACAGATCGAGGTATTTGACCCACAGCCTCCAGGCAGTGGGCTGCATTCTGCGCAGCAGCCGGATTACCTGATGCTCAATACAATGGCCGGCCAATTATCCGCGTTTTCTTCGGCGTTCCCGGCGTGCGAGCCGGCAGGCTGGACCTTTTTGCAGTGGTGCAGCGCCCAGGATGTACGCCTCGACGAGCGCGGTCATGTCAGCACGGATGGGCAGGGCAGGCCGGTAGCGTTCGGTGACTTCGTGCCGCGTGCGTTGCTCGGGCGCTATTTGCAGCACAGTTATCGATTCCTGCTGCAGCAGTGCCCGGCGCATGTACAGGTGCGCCATCACGCCGAAAGGGTAATCAAGTGCCGTTCAAGGTCCGATGTGCCGGGTTTCAGGCTGCGCAGCCTGACTCGAGAGATGAACGTCGATGCGCTATTCCTCACCACCGGTCACGCCTCTCAAACTGCTGAGCTACAGGACGTCGGCGCAACGGTGGCCATCGAAGGGCTGGGGCTGACGGCGATGGACACGCTGGCCAGCCTGACTCAAGGGCGCGGCGGGCGCTATGTGCGCGACGCAGGCTTTGCTGGCTGGCGTTATCTGCCGTCAGGGCGCGAACCCAAGGTATTTCTGTATTCACGCAGCGGGCTGCCGTTTCATGCCAGGCCGCACTGGCAGCCATCCAGCCATGCCGCGCTGCCAAGGCAGTTTTTTACCGTCGCCGCCGTTGCTGGCCTGCGCAAGCAAAAGCAAGGCGGGCAGCTCGACTTTCAGGCCGATGTATTGCCGCTGATCAAGGATGAGATGCGCGCAGTGTTTTACCAGACGAAGGCCCGGCTCGATGCGCCACGGCAAGTTGAGGCCGTCCAGCGGGCGCTGCATGAGGCTGTTGCCAGGCCTGCGCTGTTTGCCCGGCTGGCGGAGCAGTGGGGCGAATTCGACCCCGAGCAATGGCTGACTACCCAGCGCTGGACAGGCGAGGCGGGCACGTATGGCCAATGGTTCGTCGAGTGGATCAAGCGTGACCTGGCGCTGAGTCGGCTGGGCACGGCACACAGCCCCATCCGTCAGGCGCTCGAGGTGTGGCGCGACTGTCGCGATCTGTTGCGGTTGGTTGCAGACCGCAACGGCCTGACTGAATCGTCGACCCTGGCGTTCTATGGCACATGGGCCGGGCTGGGGAACCGTCTGGTTGGTGGCCCGCAAAAGGAGCGTCACGAAGATCTGCTGGCGCTGATCGACGCCGGGGTGGTGACGGTTCTCGCGCCTATGGACGACGCGCAGCAGTCAGGTAGCCGCTTGGACAGCGTCATCGCTGCACGCGTCGCCCTCAGTGGGCTGTCGGGCAATCGCAGTGCGCTGCTCGACGATTTGCGCGAGCAAGGGCTGATTCGCGCCGCGCACGCCTGGCCGGCTGACGGCATCGACACCGATGAATCTGGCCGCGCCATCGGCCGCGACGGTTCGGTGCAGCAGCGGCTCTGGGTGCTGGGGCCTGCCGTGGAAGGCTGCACCTTCTACAACCACTACGTCCCAACGCCGGACCCGAGCTGCCGAGCCCTGATCGAGGCGCGCAGGGCGGTCGAATCCTGTCTGGAAGCGCTGGCTGATCACACTTCAAGTTGCATCACTTTTCAGTTGAAGAGAACTCTTTAACCCAATGATTAAAAAGGAATTACTGACATGTACGAAATAACTTTGCTGATCGCACTGGCGGGCGCGTTCATCGTGCTGATCATCAGCCCCGGCCCCAACTTTCTGGTCATTACCCAGCTGTCTTTCAGTCAGTCGCGGCAGCAGGGGATCTGCGCCGGTCTGGGCGTTGCCTCGGGCAGCATTCTCTGGGCGCTGCTGGCGGCCACCGGATTGGGGCTGGTGTTTGAGCAATTGCCCTGGCTGCAACCGGCCTTGCAACTGCTTGGCGGTGCTTATCTGACCTGGCTAGGCACCAAAAGCCTGCGCAGCGCGGGCAGCCAGCCCAAACCCCGGGACGTCGGCGCGCTGGGCATCGGCAGCCTGAGCCGCGCCTATCGTTTCGGCCTGCTGACCAACCTGACCAATCCCAAGGCGCTGGCGTTTTACACCAGCGTGTTCACCACCGTCACCACGCCGCGCATGCCGATGTGGGTGCGCACTGCGGGGGTGTCGATCATTGCCGTACTGGCAATCTTCTGGTTCGTGCTGCTGGCCACGCTGTTTTCGATCCCTGCCGTGCAGGCCCGCTATCAGCGAATGAAAAAGGCCATCGATATTGTCACTGGGCTTTTCATGATCGCCTTCGGCCTGCGTTTGCTGGTCGGTTTGCTGCCCACGGGCGTTTTTCACTGAAGAACCCGTTTAGTCGACTTTTAAAGGAGTAAACCGATGCACAGCAACGACTGGCACTATCCGACTTCGATCCGTGCAGGCGTAGGCCGCGTCAATGAGCTGGCCGACGCCTGTCGGGTGACCGGCATAAAACGACCGCTGTTGATCACCGACAGCTTTCTCGGCAGTACCGACATGATCGCCAGCGCGGTGGAGGACTGCCGCAGGCAATTGGGCTATTGCGGGCTGTTCGACCGGGTCAAGGGCAACCCCACGGGTCGCAATGTCGCCGAGGGGCTGGAGGCCTACAGAACCGGTGATTATGACGGGGTGATTGCCTTTGGCGGCGGCTCGGCGCTGGACGCCGCCAAGGCGGTGGCGTTGATGTCAGGTCAGCGCCGCCCGCTGTGGGATTTTGAAGACATCGGCCAGAACCACCTGCGCGCCGATCCGCACGGCATCGCCCCCGTGATCGCGCTGCCGACCACTGCAGGAACCGGCTCCGAGGTAGGGCGTGCCTCGGTCATTACCGATGAACAGGCGCAAGTCAAACGTACCATTCTGCATATCCGCATGATGCCGCGCATCGCGATTCTGGACGCCACGCTGACCCTCGACCTGCCCAGGCACCTGACCGCCGCCACCGGTGCCGACGCCTTGACCCACTGCATGGAAGCCTGGTGTTCGCCGGTCTGGCACCCGATGGCCGAAGCGGTTTCGGTCAAGGGCATGCAGATGATCAAAACGTTTTTGCCTCGCGTGGTCGCCGACGGCCAGGACCTGGAGGCGCGTCAGCAGATGCTGGTGGCCTCAAGCCTGGGCGCAGCGGCGTTTCAACGCGGTCTGGGTGGCGTCCACGCAATAGCGCAGAGCCTGGGGGCGCTTTATGACCTGCACCATGGGTTGCTGAATGCAATTGTGCTGCCCTACGTGTTGGAGGCCAATCGTGCAGCGTTGCTCACGCAAATGGATGACCTGGCGGTCTACCTGCGTTTGCCCGAGCCGGGCTTCGACGGGGTGATGAACTGGCTGTTGAGCCTGCGCGAACAGATCGGCATCCCGCACACGCTGGGCGAGATCGGTATCGATGACCGTGAGGCACAAAAGGTCGGAATGATGGCGTTTGCCGACGGCTGCTCGCACACCAACCCGGTTCGACACTCGGCCGAAGTGTATGCGCAGATTTTCAGCCGCGCTGTTAAAGGCTTTTGAGCCGTGATCCTGCTGGATGAGCCGGCGGTGCAGCGTATTGACGAGGTCTGGCGGCGTTTTGTCGATCAGGGCGGGATTGTCGGCGGGGTCTTGCTGCTTGCCCAGCACGGTCAGTTGCGTTACGCCAGCGCGCGGGGCTGGGCCGATCGCGAGCAACAGATGCCGGTCAGTCGTGACACGCGCTTTCGCCTGGCGTCGCTGACCAAGCTGCTGACCTCGGTGACCGTACTGAGGCTTTGCGAAGTGGGTGTATTGAGCCTGGATGCAGCGGTGACAGACTGGCTGCCGGCATTTCGGCCGCGTCTGGCGGGGGGCCGTGAGCCCGTGATCACCCTGCAGCATTTGCTGTCGCACACCGCCGGTTTGAGCTACGGCTTTGAGCAAATGCCCTATAACGCTTACGAACGAGGCGGGGTGTCGGATGGGCTGGATGGCGTGGCGTTCGGTTTGCAAGAGAACCTGCGCCGCTTGGCAAGTCTGCCGTTGCTGTTCGAGCCGGGCGGCGCCTGGGGATACTCGCTGGCCACCGATGTACTGGGCGCGGTGATCGAACAGGCCACCGGGCTGGCGTTGTCAAAGGCTATTGCGCGCATGGTCACCGGGCCATTGCGAATGAGCGCGACTTCGTTCAGGCCCATGCAGGGTTTGCCTTTGTCCAGTGCCTACAAAGACAGTGCTGGTGGCCCTCAGCGAATTGGTAATAGCGATGTGTTGATGCTCGACAGCGGCCGGGCTTGGCTGTCGTCCGCTCGTGCTTATGACGCAAGCGCTTACCAGTCAGGTGGGGCGGGCCTGCTGGGCACGGCGGATAACTACCTCAGCTTGCTGGAATGCCTGCGTCTGGGCGGTGCGCCTGTGTTGAGCCCGGCCAGCACAAGGCGCTTGCTGAGCAACGCCATCGGCCAGACGCTTGTTGCCACGCGTGGTCCGGGCTGGAAGTTCGGCCTCGGGCCCATGATTCTCACCGACCCGTCGGCCGCCGGGCAGCGGCAGGGCGCAGGCAGTTGGTCGTGGTGCGGGCTGTACGGCAGTCATTATTGGGTTGATCCGGTGTCTGCCATCAGTCTGGTAGCAATGACCAATACCGCCACGACAGGCGCCTGGGGCGAGTTTGCCGAATCGATGGTCGACGCGATCTACATCAGGTCCGGGCGAACTGCTTGCGGTAGCTGCTCGGGCTGATGCCCACCAGGTTGCGAAAGTGTCGTCGAAACGACTCTTCCGAGCCAAAACCGGCCCTGTCCACCACTTCATTGAGGCGCAGCTTCGAGGATTCCAGCAGTTCCTTGGCGTACGCCACGCGCTCGCCGAGCAGCCAGTCATAGGGCGTCAACCCGGTGCTTTCCATGAAACTGCGGTGCAGGGTGCGCGTGCTGACCGACGCTCGCGAGGCCATTTCCTTGATGGTGTGCGGGCGTTGCAGATCGCCGCGAATCCAGTCCATGAGGTTGGAAATCGGGCCGTCACTGGCCGCCACCAACTGCCTTGAGGCGTATTGCGATTGCCCGCCTTCGCGGTGCGGCGGGATTACCATGCGCTGCGCCACCATGTTAGCGACTCGCGAGCCATGATCGTTGCGCACCAGGTGCAGCATCATGTCCAGCCCGGCGGCCGAGCCCGCAGCCGTAACGATATTGCCTTGATCCACATACAGCTCGTTGGGCTGAATGCTCAGCCCCGGGTACATGGTTGCCAGCAAATCGGTGTAGCGCCAGTGGGTCGTGACCTTGTGCCCGTCGAGCAGGCCCGCTGCTGCCAGCACGAACGCCCCGGTACAGATCGAGCAAATGCGTGCGCCACGGGCGTGGGCGGCCTGAAGCTGTTCGATCAGGCGTTGCGGAACTTCGGACTCCACCCCGCGCCAGCCAGGCACGATGATGGTGTCGGCGTTTTCCAGCAGCACCTCACCTGGGGTTGGCACGATAGTGATACCGCCAGCCGCGGTGATCGGGCCGTCATCGACCGGGAAGGTTGCGAACTCGTACCAGCTGACCCCCAGTTCGGGTCTTTTGAGGGCAAATACCTCAACCGTGCAGCCAAATTCGAAGGTGCATAGTTGGTTATAGATGAGGGCGACGACGAGATGATTTTTCATGGCGTGATGTTACCGCATATTGGCATTTCAGCCAGTAGTTTGGCTCGATGCTACTGCGTAATCTCCGCAGCTGAAACATTAACATGCAAGTGGTCTGGCAAGCAGACCCAGGAGCCTATTCGTGCCACTCAATATCGGTATCTACGTTTATGACGATGTCGAGGTTCTCGACTTCGCTGGCCCCTATGAAGTGTTCACCACGGCGACACGCATGCATGCCCGCAAAAGCCGCGACGACCGCCAACTGTTCAACGTGTTTACCATTGGCCGCAGCATGGCCCCGGTTCGTGCGCGTGCCGGGCTCAAGGTCGATCCGGACTTCTCTATCACCGACCATCCGCCTGTGGACTGCCTGATCGTGCCCGGTGGCGTGGTCACGGCCGAACTGGAAAAAGCCGACGTGATTAGCTGGATCAGCGATCAGTCTCAGCCTGGTCGCGTTGTAGCCGCCGTGTGCACCGGGGCGTTCATGCTGGCCAGGACCGGCAAGCTGGCAGGCAAGCAGGTCACCACGCACTGGGAAGACATCAACGATCTCAAGGAGATGTTCCCCACGGTGGACGTACTCAGCACATTGCGCTGGGTCGATGAAGGCTCGTTCGTGACCTCGGCGGGCATCTCTGCCGGCATCGACATGAGCCTTCACCTGGTCGAGCGGCTGCACAGTCGTGAACTGGCCGAACGTACTGCCTTGCAACTGGATTTCGACTGGACCGAGAACGACTGAGACTTCCAGCCCTGCCGCCTGTTTCGCTGATGACGCCATGTGCCCGAAACGTGCATGGCGAACCTTTTAGCGGGTCATTCAGCAAGTGCCTTACCCCCGCCTGATGCAGCAGTGAATGGCCGATAACCCGGACGTGTCGGTGTGTCAGCGGGGTTTTCCGTTTCCCGACCCTTTCCGGCTCAGCGGCTTCCAGTTCCGCGGCCGACCCGCTTCCACCCTCGCAAAACCAGAGTGCAGGTCACATGAAAACCCACTTCTTCAAAGTCGTGCAAACCGTTGCACAGCACGGTTCGTTCTCGGAGGCCGCGGCCATTCTGGGGTGCAGCCAGTCGAACATCAGCTACGCGATCAAAGAGGTCGAGGACTTCTTTGAAAAACGCCTGTTCATCCGTAGCCGTACCGGCTGCACCCTCACCCCGGAAGGCAAAATCATCAACCAGACTCTTGGAAATGTTCTGGCCACGCTCGAACAACTAAAAAAAATGGGGTCAGTGGCAGCGTAACCATTCATTACAACACGCACATCGAAGAAACCAGCCTGAGCGCCTCACTGGACTTTCTTGCCCATCATTACCCCGATATTCACCTCAACGTGCTGCACCGAGGCGAGCAGAGCCCGTCACTGGACTCGTTGATCAGGGAGGCGGCCGATATCCTGATTGTGCCCCGTACGGTGCTCAACGAACATTATCTGGAGCACCATCACTGGTCGGATCATTACGTGCTTGCCGTCGCGCGTGGCAAGCCGTCGGCGCCGCAGAGTTTCGCCGATTTCCCGCAGGTGTCTCGTTACGTGGCCTGGCGACATCCGGGTGCGGAACGCCTGCACCAGCAACTGGCAGCGGCGCAAGTGCGGCTCAGTCAGCGTGGCGAACTGACCTGCCTCGACACGCTGCTGGATCTGGTCGCGAAGCGGCATTGCATCACTATTGTGCCCAGCGTCTTGCTGGGCGGTCGGCTCGGTGAGCTGGAGCCGATTGCGCTGCCACTGACCGTAACGCGCCAGATCAGCGTGGTCGCGCGCCCGGCCTCGTTGCTGTCCAGCGCGGCCAATGCGGTGATACAGGCGTTGAAAAAACCATCCGCCGCTGCGGCGCCGAATTACTAGGTCGAAAACCCTGTCGAAGGCCATCGGGTCTGAACATCAATGCAACGAATCGGGCCCGCTGGGCTCATATCCGTAGGTAACACATTCAGGGCGCTCCGCCTGCGGAGCGTCCAAAGTCGCCGATTCGAGAGGAAGACTGGACGCTATGACGATACCGGACAAGCAGTACGTGGACTGGCTGGTCGAGCAATCGATGCTTAATGCCGCAAGACAGCGCGCCAAGACCTATTCGGGGCAGGGCAGGCTCTGGCAGCGTCCATTCGCGCTGGCACGTCCCAGAGACGCCTCCGCTATTGCCTCGGTCTGGTTCACGGCCTACCCGGCGTCGATCGTCACTCGCGAAGGCGGCTCGGTGCTTGAAGCGCTGGGCGACGAAACATTGTGGCACGCGCTGTCCGAGATCGGCATTCAGGGGATTCACAACGGGCCGTTGAAACTGTCCGGCGGGCTTAAGGGCCGCGAGCGGACGCCAAGTATCGATGGCAACTTCGACCGCATCAGCTTCGGCATCGACCCAGACCTGGGCACCGAGGCGCAACTGCTGAGCCTGTCGCGCATCGCTGCGGCGCACAACGCAGTGATCATTGACGACATCATCCCGTCGCACACCGGCAAAGGTGCAGATTTCCGCCTCGCCGAGATGGCGTACGAGGATTACCCCGGTTTGTTCCATATGGTCGAGATCCGTGAAGAAGACTGGCCATTGTTGCCCGAGGTCGCGGCTGGCCGCGACGCCGTCAACCTGATGCCCGATG
>NZ_ATDK01000009.1 GCF_000444135.1 Pseudomonas avellanae BPIC 631 | reverse complement strand
GGCAGCGGGTTTATACGATTGACACGTTTAGCCGACCGAATCTTATGGCGCGGTATGTGGATTACGGCGTGTGAGGTGTTGTGTCGGATCTGCAGCGGCCCTGAAACGGGCTGCCTCAGTTGCGTCTGATGTACCGTGTGCACCGTTGCTGCCGGTTCCCGGCAGTTCGCGGACGAGTCCGCTACTACACGCGAAGCGCCCGGTCCGCTCCCGCGCCATCCGGGCAGACGCCACCTTTTCAGAGCCTTCACGACTTGTGCATTACAGACTGCAGCCCGCTTAGGCACGGGCGGTGGCAGGCTCAAAGCCCGAGCATCAGGCCGCTCAGGCGTTTGACTTTGCGGCGCAGGGCTTCCTCAAAGATGCCCTGGCGCGGTTCGATCAGGCTGAACCAGTGTTTGGCGCGGGTGATGCCGGTGTAGATCAGTTCTTTAGTCAGTACCGGGTTTAGGGCTTCGGGCAGGATCAGGGCGGTGTGGGCGAATTCCGAGCCTTGGGATTTATGCACGGTCATGGCGTAGACGGTTTCGACTTCGTTGAGGCGGCTGGGCAGGACGAAGCGCACGCCGCCGCTGCCATCGTTGCGCGGGAAGGCGACGCGCAGGACCTGTTTGCCCTCGCCATCGCGCTCGGGCAGTCGCAAGGTGATGCCGATGTCGCCGTTCATCAAGCCAAGGCCGTAGTCGTTGTGGGTCATCAGGACTGGCCGGCCTTCGTACCATTGCTGTTCGCTTTCGATCAGCTTCGCACTGAATAACGCATGGGTGATGCGTTGGTTCAAGCCTTCTACGCCCCACGGGCCTTTGCGTACAGCGCAGAGCAACTGGAATGAGTCGAAGGCGTCGAGTACCGAGCGTGCCCATCGGGTCCAGCATTCGTCGTCCAGTTCAGCGCCGGCTGCCGGGCGCTCGGCGCCGAGCACGTTCAGGTAATGCCGATAACCCTGCGGGGCTTGTTCGCCTTGGCCAAGGCCTTCCAGCACCAGCCGCTCGAACTTGAGGTCTTGCTCGCCCTTGAGCGCCAAGGCGAACAGATCGGTGTGACTGCCTGCCGACAGCAGCGCCCTCGCCTGTTGATCCTGTTGCTGGTTGACCAGCCGGGCCAACTGGCCGATGCCGCTGCCTTGGCCAAAACGGCGCGAGTGGCGCAGCATGACCACTTGCTGGGCCAGTGGATGTTGCTGCGCATCACCCTCGCGCAACGCGCCTTTGCTGAGGTCTTCGCCGCTGACAGCTTCAAGCCAGGCCTGAGTTTGCGGGCTGTAGAAACCGTCTTCGGCGTCGCGACACAAATCACCCAGTACCGCGCCCGCCTCGACGGAAGCCAACTGGTCTTTGTCGCCGAGCAGAACCATACGCGCATGCGGCGGCAGTGCGTCGAGCAGGTTGGCCATCATTTCCAGGTCGATCATGGACGCTTCGTCGACAACCAGCACGTCCAGTGGCAGCAAGTTACCTGCGTGATGACGGAAATGGCGCGTGCCAGGGCGGCTGCCCAGCAGGCGGTGCACGGTGGTGACTTCACTGGGGATTTTCTGCCGAACCTCGGCGCTGACGTCCAGGCTTTGCACTTGCTGGCTGATGGATTCGGTCAGACGTGCTGCCGCCTTGCCTGTCGGCGCTGCCAAACGAATGCGCAGCGGCTGGCCGCTCTGCACGGCAGGAGCCTGAAGCAACGCCAGCAAGCGCACCACGGTGGTGGTTTTGCCCGTGCCGGGGCCGCCGGTGATGATGCTGAATGCACGGCGGGTTGCCAGTGCGCAGGCCAGTTTCTGCCAGTCGATGATGGCGTCCGGCGCTGAGTTCGCAGGCCCGAACAAAGCGTTCAGGCGTTGCGGCAAATCTTCAGGCGGAGCATCAGGTTGTGCCAAGCGCCGCCGCAGGGCTGCGGCGATGCGGCGTTCGTAGGTCCAGTAGCGGCGCAGGTACAAACGTCGCTCTGCCAGCACCAATGGTTTTTGCAGCGCCTCGGCGCTTGAGTCTGTGACCTGGGCGACCAGCATGCTGCGCGCCAGCGCCTGGCACCACGCTGCGCCATCCAGCGCTGCGAGCAGTTGCGAGGGCAGCAGCATTGCTCCGCCTTGCTGATCGCCTTCGGGCGGCAGTGACAGGGCGAAGTCCGGCTCTTTCAAGGTCTCGTAAAGATCAAGGCAGACATGGCCGTGGCCCAGTTGATGGCTGGTAAGGGCCGCAGCGACCAGCACCAGCGGATCGGCCTGTGGGTCGAGGTCGCTGAGGAACGCGACAAAAGCCCGGTCCAGGGCGCGCAACCAGCCGCGCTCGACCCAGCGTTCCAGCAGCATCAGCAGATCGTCGACGCGGGTCAACGGGCTCAAGTCGGCGAGGCTGATGTCGTCCAGCGCAGTGGGCAACAGATCGTCGAACGAGCGGCTCATGCCAATGCTCCAGGCAGGTCAGGCGTTAAGGGTTTGCCCTGAAACAGCAGGTCCAGGCTCTCGATCAGTTCGCGTGGCGGCCGAGTGAAATACGCGCCTTGAGAGGCGGAACGGCTGCCGCGCAGGAACAGATAAAGCGCGCCGCCCATGTGCTGGTCGTAGTCATAATCGGCCATGCGTGTCTTGAGCTGTCGATGCAGCGCCAGCAGATAAAGCACGTATTGCAGGTCATAGCGGTTGTCGAGAATCGTCGTTTCCATCGCCAGATCGGTGTAGGCGTCGTCATCGCTGCCCAGCCAGTTGGACTTGTAGTCGGCCACGTAGTAACGGCCTTCGTGCTCGAATGTCAGGTCGATAAAGCCTTTGAACATGCCGTTGAGCGAGACGGTTTCGGTGGCGGCCCGTGGCGCATTGTCGTGGGTGAAGCGGCGCACGAGGGCATCCATCTGCGCCACGTTGACGTGAGTGCTGGCGAACCAGAACTCCATCTCGACGCGGTACTGATTGGGTTGATCCAGGTCGCCTAACGCGACCGGCGTGGAGTCCGGCGAGAGGCGAAGCGGCATGTTCAGCATTTGCTGCAGCCAGTCGCGCAGGGTGTTGATCCAGCCCTTCCAGCCGCGTCGATTGCAGCGACGGGCGACGGCACTTTCCAGCTCGATCGGATCACGAGCAGTGTTCGCAAACCCCTCGTTACCTGCCCATTCCAGCAACCCGTGCAGAAAGGTGCCGGGGTTAGGGCCGCGTGGGAAGCGGTGGATATCGCCGCCGCTGACCAGTATGTCGCGAGGCGCTTCGGGATCAAGGCGCTCGTCGTCAAACAGCTTTTGTGCCTGCGGGCTGTCAGGTGACTCGTCGGCACCTGCCGTTACCGTGTCGCCAATACGCAGCGCGCTGTAGGAGGCGATCCACCAATTCTCGGCAGCGCGGCGTTTAGGCACCAGCAGCTTGACCAGCGAGGCCTCGTTGCGCGGTGCGCTGAAGCTGTCGTCGGTGGGCTGGGGAACGGGCTGCAAGGCGATTGCGTTGCAGCCCTCGGCCAGATCACGCAGCCAGACCTTGAGATCAACTGACTCGGGCAGCGCAGTGCCGCCACCCAGCAGGTAGCCCAGCGCCGAGCGGTGCAACATCGAGCTGTTGGCATTGCCGCGTTTGAGGTCGGCAACGCCCAGCCAGCAGGCGTGCTCCGAACGGGTCAGCGCGACATAAAGCAAGCGCAGGTCTTCTGCCAGCCGCTCGTCATCGGCTTGCTGAATCAGCGCCTCGGTGGGCTGCAGACTGATCTGCGCGCGGCCATCGGCATCATGAAATTGCAGCGGGAGGCGGCTGCCATCGACGGGCTTGGACGAGCAGATGAACGGCAGGAACACCAGCGGGTATTGCAGCCCCTTGGATTTGTGGATGGTAACGACTTTGACCAGTTGCTCGTCGCTTTCCAGGCGCAGGATCTGTTCTTCTCCGGCCTGCCCGGACAGCGCCAGGTGATCGCCCAGATGACGAATCAACGCCTGCTCGCCATCCAGCTCGGCGGCGGCCTGTTGCAGCAGTTCTGACAGGTGCAGCAGATTGGTCAGCACTCGCTCGCCGTCGGTGCGGGTCATCAAGGTCTGCGGCAGGGCAAAGTCATGCAGCAGGCGGCGCAGCATCGGCAGCACGCCCTGGCTGCGCCATATGGCACGATAGTCACGGAACTGCATGACGCGCTGTTCCCACGCCAGTTCGTCCTGATTCAGACGCTCCAGCTCGGCAAGCGGCAGGTCGAGGGTAATACAGGCCAGTGCCGCGCGCAGCGTGCGTTCGGAATCCGGCTCGGCGCAGGCCTTGAGCCAAGACAGCAGGTCGTGCGCCTCCTGCGCGGCGAACACTGAATCCTTGTCCGACAGGTACACGCTGCGCACGCCGCGCGCCGTGAGTTGAGAGCGCACCGCCTGTGCCTCTTTGCCGTCGCGAACCAGAATCGCGATGTCGGCCGGGCGCAGCCCACGCAGCGCCTTGCCCGGTGCGGTGAAGCCCGCGCGGCCCTGCTGACCGGCGTTGAGCAGGCGCACGATCTCGCTGGCGCAGCTACTTGCAAGCTGCTGGCGATAGACGACGCCGGACACCGGCTGCTCGCTCTCCAGATGCCAGACCGTCAAGGCAGTGAGCGCTGCGCCATCGACTTCCAGGGTTTCCTTGCGACCTTGGGCCAAGGCATCAGCGAACGGCACCTGATTGCCTTTCTCGTCACGGAACAGAAACGCACCTCTACCTTCCGGGCGTTGCTCTGCTCGCGTGAAGACATGGTTGACCGACTCGACCATCGCGTGGCTGGAGCGATAGTTGGTGTCCAGCGTGTGCCAGCGACCATCGGTGGCCTGCCGGGCGCGCAGGTAGGTGTAAATGTCGGCGCCACGGAAGGCATAGATCGCCTGCTTGGGGTCGCCGATCAGGAACAGGCCGGTTTGCTCGTCGTTGCCCTCCAGACGATAGATGCTGTCGAAGATCCGGTACTGCACCGGATCGGTGTCCTGAAACTCATCGATCAGCGCCACCGGAAACTGCTCGCGAATCAGCGTCGCCAGCCGCTCACCACCAGCGCCGTGCAATGCGCCGTCGAGCCTGAGCAGCATGTCGTCGAAACCCATTTCGGCGCGACGGCGCTTCTCTTCTTCAAAACGCGCACTGACCCATTGCGCGGCATGTTGCAGGACGGCGGCATCTGGTTTGGGCAGGGCGTCGAGCGCTGCTTTCAGTTGCGCCATTGCTGCAAACGCCGGGTGCGACGGCGGATCACTTTTCCAGGCCTCGGCGACGCCGTCTGGTGTCAAGCGTGTGAAGCCGGTGCCCAGGTCCAGTGCTTCCTGAGTTTCGTCAGCGGCCCATGCGGCGAGCTTTTCAAACCAGGGTTTGAAGAAGCGCTCCTGCATCTTGCGGCCATCGACCACCTTGCGGGCCACGGCGTCCTGGCAGAGCGTGTAGAGCTCGTCAGCCCAAGCGGCCCAAGGGGCTTTCAGGGCGACAAGCGCTGCGCGACGCTCCAGCAACGACGCCTCGATAAGCTCGGCCGGCGCTTGGGTGTTGGTGCTGCGGTCACGGCCAAACAAGCCACGTACGCGGGGCAACAGTGCCGCCGGACCGCTCCAGTTTTCCCGTACCCAGGCCAGCGCGTCGCCGCTCATGGGGTAGCAGAATCGCCGCCAGTAATCGCGCAGGACTTCGCCGAGCAGGTCGCTGTGATCGGTTTCCAGGGTCTGGGTGAACAGGCTGCCGCTGTCGAACGCATGCTCGCGCAACATGCGCTGGCACCAGCTGTGGATGGTCGAGACGGCGGCTTCATCCATCCATTGCGCGGCGATGTCCAGACGGCTGGCACAGGCAGGCCACTGCTCGGCCTCGAACTGCTCGCGCAATTCGCTGATCAGGTCATCGGGGGCGCTAATTTCGTCACGAAAGAACCGCGCAGCTTCGGCCAGCCGGGTACGAATCCGGTCGCGCAGCTCTTTGGTGGCAGCGTCGGTGAAGGTCACGACGAGGATCTGCGGCGGCAGCAATTCGCGGCCAAAACCTGACTGCTCGGAGCCGTGGCCGAGCACTAGGCGCAGGTACAGCGCAGAGATGGTGAAGGTCTTGCCGGTCCCGGCGCTGGCTTCGATCAGTTGGCTGCCACGTAACGGAAAGCGTAGCGCCAGAGGGAGCGATTGATTACTCATGCGCCACCCTCCCCGCCGGACAACGATTGCCAGGGCGCGTCGTAAATCGGCTTGTAGAGTGTCTCGCACCAGCCCGCGAATTCCTCGCTGTCCATCAAGGCGTCGAAGTCCGCAAACTGCCGGGCCAGCGCGGTGCTTTCGCGTCGCTCACCATCGGTGGTCTGCCCGTCACCTTCGTAGGCTTTGCGAGCGGCGGCTTCGGCTTTGTCGGCGGGTTGGCCCAGCCAGGCAAATGCGGTTTTGACGGCCACCGGCAGCGGTTGCTGCATACCGCGCAGCCAGGCCATCAGCAGGTGGTTCAGCGTGGTGACGGCAGCATCTTTTTCCAGCGGGTCGAGCATCAGGGTTTCGTCACTGGCCACCAGTGCGGTGCTCAATGGCAGTTCACAGGCGCAGGCCACCAGATGATTCACCCATGGGCGAATCAGTCGATGCCACTTACGGGTCTTTTTCGAGCCAATGCTGTTGGGAATCGCCGTGACCAGCAATAGCTCGCCGCGGGTGTTGCGGTGCAACCCGCCAAGCCAGCCGTCGATGCTGACGCCACGGTGGCTGAAACTGATCGGCAAGGCACTGCTCAAGGTTTCGGGCCACAGCGTCAGCAGATCGTGGTAACGCCTTAATACGTCCGGCAAGGGCTCGATCAGTTCGTCCTGCATGCAGGTGCCGAACCCGGCCAGAGGCAGCAGGCCGCTGGCTTGCAGTTTCAGGGCCTGGGTTTTCAGGGCGACATCGATCGTGTCAGGGGAAACCATCGCGGCGCTGAGCAGGCTTTCACTGAGGCCGTAGCGCTCAAGGGCGTCGAGCACGAACGGTTCTTCATCAGCGAGCGGCGCTTCGGCGATTTCGAAATAGATCTTCAGGCGCTGGCTGAAAAAGTGCTTTACCGGGTTTCGCAGGAAGTCCTGCAATTGCGCAATGGACAGTGGCTCTTCCTGCTCGTGAGGGGGAAGTGCTTGAGACACGGGCACTTGGAGGTGGGTTTCATGCAGCAGGCGCCATTCGCGGGCGAAGCTGAAGTAGCCGGTGCCTGCATGAAAGTAATGGGCGCTGAACGGCTGCAGCGGGTGATGCACCGTCAGTGCTTTCAGAAGACGTTCGCCATCGTCCAGCTTGCTGTCGGGGTCGGCTTCGCCTGCCAGTTTCCAGCCGCTGGCCAGGTGATCACGCAACTGGCCAATCAGTACCGATGCAGGACGCTCGCTGTTGTCACGAATGCTGCGGCCAACCCAACTGACGTACAGTTGATCCCGCGCCGAGAGCACGGCTTCGAGCAACAGATAGCGGTCATCTTCACGACGCGAACGGTCACCGGGGCGGTAATCACTGCCCATCAGGTCGAAGTCCAGCGGGGGTTGTGCGCGCGGGTAATCGCCATCGTTCATGCCCAGCAGGCAGACCACTTTGAACGGGATGGCGCGCATGGGCATCAGTGTGCAGAAGTTGACCGAGCCTGCCAGAAAACGCTGAGACAAGCGGCCTTGATCAAGCCCGGCCAGCCAGGCTTCACGGACCACCGTAAGCGGCAGTTCATCAATCAGGTTTACCGCTGCACAGGTTTCCAGCCAGTTTTCACGCAGTGTTTCGAGCTGAGCAAGCAGGTAGTCGTCATGCTCGCTTTCAGCAATGAAGAACAGCTGCAGAATGGCTTGCAGGCGTGCGCCCCATTGTTCCGGCGTGGCGGGTGTGGACAGTTCCGCGTGGGCGACCTGGAGCGCATCGATCAACGCGACCAGCGGACCAATCAACGCGGCATCCAGCCCGCCGATTTCGTCGTAGGGTTCAATGCCGTCATAAGCTGTACCGGCACCCACGGCGTAACCCAGCAACATACGGCGCAGACCGAAGTGCCAGCTGTTCTGTTCCAGCGCATCCGGCAAACCCAGACCGGCGCGTTGCTGCGCATTGAGGCCCCAGCGGATGCCTGCGCCTTCAATCCAGCGGTGCAGGGTTGGCAGATCGCGCTCCTGAATCCGGAAGCGCGCTCGCAAGGCCGGAACGTCCAGCAGGTCGAGAATTTCGCTGACCGGGAAGCGGCTGTCAGGGAGTTTAAGCAGATGCTCGACAGCGATCAGCAATGGCTCACGACCACGCTGCCCCTGGTCGGCCAGCGTGAAGGGAATGAAGCGGCGATCTTCGCGATCGATCTGGCCGAAGACAGCGCGAATGTGTGGCGCGTAGCTGTCGATGTCCGGAACCATGACAATCACGTCACGCGGGCGCAGGTTGGGGTCTTTGCTGAACCGCGCCAGGAGCTGGTCGTGCAGCACTTCCACCTCACGTTGTGCGCTGTGGGCAATGTGAAACCGGACCGAGCGGTCTTCAAGCGGGTCAATGGCTGGCCATATCTCCCGCGTTTCATCCAGCGGGCGCAGTTCGAGAATATCGTCCTGTAACTGGTTGAGCAGATTGGTTGGCTCAACCTCACTGAACAGGTCAATCCGCTCGTCCTTGAATGAGGAACGATAGCTGCGCGGATCGTCATGGCTGTCCAGCAGGTTGATGTAATCACGGCCCTGCTTTCCCCAGGCAGCAAGCAGCGGATGCGCATGCTGATGCAGCGCTTGCGGATCGAGGATCATTGGCATACCGGTCTTGCGGGCCTGGCGTTTGTACTGGTGACGCAGCAGGTCCTTGTCGGCGACGATGTCTGTCCAGTGGTGACGGCAGGGGTTATGCACACAAAGCAGCACCTGGCTGAACTTCGCCAATCCTGCCAGTGCTTCCAGCGCCTGCGCCGGGAGTGACGATATGCCGAATACGATTACCCGCGATGGCAAGCCGGGTGGCGCTTCGGTCATGTTGCCGATGCGCTCGATGAAGCGCCGATGCACGCCGGCACGGCTCTGGGCCATGCCTTCGGCTCCGACATCATCCAACAGTGCGCGCCATAACTCGGCCTGCCAGCAATTGGCAGTGGACAACGGCCGTGGCTGACCTCGTCCGTCGCGCAATTGGTGTAGGCCTGCGGCCCAGTCTTCCAGCCAGTCAGCGCGGTAAACCTGATATTGGTCGAACAGATCAGACAAGCGTTCGGACAATTGATAGCGCTTGCGCAGGTCGGTGTCGTCGGTCAGAAAGCGCTGCAGTGGCTCGAAGTGTGGCTGATTGATCAATGCGGGAAGCAAGCGCATCAAGCGCCAGGTCAGCGGAGTCTTGTCGAGCAGCGACGTCTGAGGAATTTCATCGCTGCCGAGAATCCTGCGATACAGCGTCCACATGAAACCGCCGGGTAGCTGAACCTCTATCGCAGCCGCAACGCCGCAGCCGCCGTTGTCATTGTCCTGAGCGTCTTCAGCCAGCGCAAGTTTGAGCCATTGCGCAATGCCGTTGCTCTGCACCAGCGCAATCTCGTTCTCAAGCGGTGCCAAGGGATAACGACGCATCCAGGACACAACCAGACTGCGCAGTTCATCCGGGCGGTTGCCTTGAACCACCATGAAACCTGCACTCAGCGGGGTTGTAACGGACATGCTTGCTTCCTTGGCGGGTGCGATTGAAACCTGAAGCCGAACCATAAGGGCAAGCGCGCTGGAATGCCACACGCATGTTGATCTGGATGACTACTGGGGATGTGTGGTGGGACGAGAGGCAAGACGATTT
This sequence comes from Pseudomonas avellanae BPIC 631, assembly GCF_000444135.1. Classification (GTDB taxonomy): domain Bacteria; phylum Pseudomonadota; class Gammaproteobacteria; order Pseudomonadales; family Pseudomonadaceae; genus Aquipseudomonas; species Aquipseudomonas avellanae. Next base: position 33 of record NZ_ATDK01000009.1, on the reverse strand, counting down.
TTTATAAACGCCTAAAACAAAAACCCTCAACGC
>NZ_ATDK01000008.1 GCF_000444135.1 Pseudomonas avellanae BPIC 631 | reverse complement strand
CCGACTGAACTACCGCTGCGTATCGCTGTAAACCTGTTTGAAACAAACCTTCGGTAGTTTGCTTCCTGTACTCGTGATTGAAAGACCCTTGGGCTTTTCAATCGCAGATCCGGCTAACCCGATCTGTACAAATATGGCGCAGCGGACGGGACTCGAACCCGCGACCCCCGGCGTGACAGGCCGGTATTCTAACCGACTGAACTACCGCTGCGCATTGTGGACTTGCGTCCTGTTTACTGCATTTGAAAGCCCTCATACTTCAGCTTTCAAACTCAACGATGGTGGGTGATGACGTGATCGAACCGCCGACCCGCTGCTTGTAAGGCAGCTGCTCTCCCAGCTGAGCTAATCACCCTTTGCTTCGTTGAGGCCGCGAAATTTACGCACCTAACGAACCTAAGTCAATAGCCTGATTGAAGTTTTTTAAAAAATCGCCTCAATCGCAAAACCGCTACCACACATCAAAAGCACAACAAAGAGCCAATCTCGGCACACTATTGGGCGTAGACCATCTTGCGGGTCATCCCGCCATCGACCACAAATTCCTGCCCGGTCACAAAACCGGCATTTCGGGACAGCAGCCAGGCGACCATTGCCGCGACATCTTCCACCGTCCCTACCCTGCCAGCAGGATGCTGGGCGTGATCGGTCTCGGACAGCGGCTCGGCTCTTCGCAAAGATGGGTCGCGCGCGTCGATCCAGCCCGGGCTGACGGCATTGACACGGATCTCCGGCCCCAGACTGATCGCCAACGCATGCGTCAGGGCCATCAGACCGCCCTTGCTGGCCGCGTAAGCCTCGGTGTCGGCTTCGGACTGACGGGAGCGAGTGGACGTCAGGTTAACGATGCTGCCGCAGTGCGCACGCAGGTAAGGCGCGCAATGTTTGGCCAACAACATAGGGCCGCCAAGATTGACCGCCAGCACCCGATTCCAGTGCGACAGCTCAAGGCTTTCCAGTGTGGTGTTGTGCGGATCGGCGACTGCTGCATTGCACACCAGCGCGTCCAGACGACCGAACTGCCTGAGCACTTCGGCCACGCCCGCTGCGACCTGCTCTTCACTGGCGACGTCCATGCCAATGAACAGGGCGTTTTCACCCAGCACACTGGCCACTTTCGAGCCACGCGCACGGTCCAGATCAGTCAAAACAACTTGCCAGCCCTCAGCAATCAACCATGCCGCAATGCCCAGCCCGATGCCGCGAGCAGCCCCGGTCACCAGCGCGACACGTCCATTGTGGGTGCTGGCAAATTTCAGCGCCCACTCCTCGCCTGCCTCGCCAGTGGCCGTGTGACTGGCCGTGTCACTCACAGCGCCGCCAGGCCACGGGCCAGGTCAGCCTGCAGGTCAGCCACGTCTTCAAGCCCCACAGCAACCCGAATCAGGCTGTCGCGAATACCCGCCGCCTCACGCTCTTGAGGCGCCAGACGGCCATGGGACGTGGTGCTCGGGTGCGTGATCGTGGTCTTGGTGTCGCCCAGGTTGGCAGTAATGGAGATCAACCGCGTGGCATCGATGAAACGCCATGCGCCGTCCTTGCCGCCCTTGACCTCAAAGCTCACCACGGCGCCAAAGCCCTTTTGCTGACGTTTAGCCAGCTCATGCTGCGGATGGCTATCGAGCCCTGCGTAGTGGACCTTTTCGATACCGTCCTGCTGCTCGAGCCACTCGGCCAGCGCCTGGGCATTGGCGCAGTGCGCGCGCATCCGCAGGTTCAGGGTTTCGAGGCCCTTGAGGAAAATCCACGCATTGAACGGGCTGAGCGTCGGCCCGGCGGTGCGCAGAAAGCCCACTACTTCTTTCATCTGCTCGCTGCGACCGGCAACCACACCGCCCATGCAACGACCCTGGCCGTCGATGAACTTGGTGGCCGAGTGCACGACAATGTCGGCCCCCAGCAGCAACGGCTGCTGCAAGGCTGGCGTGCAGAAACAGTTGTCGACGATCAGCATCGCGCCCTTGGCGTGGGCGATCTCGGCCAGCGCAGCGATGTCCACCAACTCGGCCAACGGGTTGGAAGGCGATTCGACGAACAACATTTTGGTGTTGGCCTTGATCGCCGCATCCCAACCGCTCAACTCTGCCAGTGGAACGTAATCCACCTCAATACCGAAACGCTTGAAATACTTGTCGAAGAGGCTGATGGTCGAGCCGAATACGCTGCGCGACACCAGCACATGATCACCGGCGCTACACAAGCTCATCACCACCGCCAGAGTTGCCGCCATACCTGTAGCGGTGGCAACGGCCTGCTCTGCGCCTTCCAGCGCGGCAATACGCTCTTCAAAGGAGCGCACGGTCGGGTTGGTGTAACGCGAATAGACGTTACCCGGCACCTCGCCTGCAAAACGCGCGGCAGCATCGGCAGCCGTGCGAAATACGTAGCTGGAGGTGAAGAACATGGGGTCGCCATGCTCGCCTTCCGGGGTGCGGTGTTGCCCGGCACGTACGGCGAGGGTATCGAAACCCACGCCTTCAAGGTCGCTGTCCAGCCGACCTGCATCCCATTCCTGAGTCATGCCGCCCACTCCTTGTTCAATTAGTTGTTGTACAGATCGATGATCGCGCTCACTGCCTGGGTCTTGATCTTGGAGGCGTCGTTGCGCGCGCTCTCGATCCTGTTCAGGTAGTGCTCGTCGATGTCACCGGTCACGTACTTGCCGTCGAAAACCGAGCAGTCGAAGTTGTCGATCTTGATCTTCTTGCTGCCGCTGACCGCCTCGATCAGGTCATTCAGATCCTGATAGACCAGCCAGTCGGCACCGATGAGGTCGGCCACGTCCTGGGTGGAACGGTTGTGAGCGATCAGCTCGTGAGCACTCGGCATGTCGATGCCGTAGACGTTGGGGTAACGCACTGCCGGGGCAGCCGAACAGAAGTAGACATTCTTGGCACCGGCTTCGCGGGCCATCTGGATGATCTGCTTGCAGGTCGTGCCACGCACGATGGAGTCATCCACCAGCATCACGTTCTTGCCGCGAAATTCCAGCTCGATTGCGTTGAGCTTCTGGCGCACGGATTTCTTGCGCGCTGCCTGACCCGGCATGATGAAGGTCCGGCCGATGTAGCGGTTCTTGACGAAACCTTCGCGGAACTTGACGCCCAGGTGGTTGGCCAGTTCCAGCGCCGCAGTTCGGCTGGTGTCCGGAATCGGGATGACCACGTCGATGTCGTGATCCGGACGCTCGCGCAGAATCTTGTCGGCCAGCTTCTCGCCCATGCGCAGACGCGCCTTGTAGACCGAGATGCCGTCGATGATCGAGTCCGGACGTGCCAGATAGACGTGCTCGAAGATGCACGGCGCGTACTTGGGGTTGGCCGCACACTGACGGGTGTGCAGCTTGCCGTCTTCGGTGATGTAGACCGCTTCGCCCGGTGCCAGGTCGCGAATCAGGGTGAAGCCCAGCACGTCCAGCGAGACGCTTTCCGACGCGATAATGTACTCGACACCTTCGTCAGTATGACGCTGGCCGAACACGATAGGACGAATGGCATCCGGGTCACGGAAACCGACGATGCCGTAGCCGGTGATCATTGCCACGACCGCATAGCCGCCACGGCAGCGATGGTGCACGTCGGTCACGGCCGCGAAGATATCTTCTTCGGTCGGCTGCAACTTGCCGCGCACGGCCAGTTCATGGGCAAAAACGTTGAGCAGCACTTCCGAATCGGAATTGGTGTTCACATGGCGCAGGTCGGATTCGTAAATCTCCTTGGCCAGTTGCTCGACGTTGGTGAGGTTGCCGTTATGCGCCAACGTGATGCCGTAAGGCGAGTTGACGTAGAACGGCTGGGCTTCGGCCGAAGTCGAACTGCCCGCCGTTGGATAACGCACATGACCGATGCCCATGTGCCCGACCAGACGCTGCATATGGCGCTGATGAAACACATCACGCACCAATCCGTTGTCCTTGCGCAGGAATAACCGGCCATCGTGGCTGGTTACGATACCGGCAGCGTCCTGGCCGCGGTGCTGGAGGACGGTAAGCGCGTCATACAGCGCCTGATTGACGTTCGACTTGCCGACGATACCGACGATGCCACACATGCGACACAACCCCTACTTAGTGGAACTGGATTTACCGAGCACATCCTGCGGCAGTGTAGACGGCAGGATCTGCTCCTTGAACGGCAGATCAGCGGGTACGCTGATGCCGCTGGCGAGCCACTTGCTGGACATCCCGAGAATCAGGTTTTTCGACCAGTCAGCAACGATGAGAAATTGCGGCACCAGCCTGGACTGCTGCCACCATTGATCCTGTTGTACCGGCCCCAGGCTCAACAGCCCTACCGCTACAACGACAAGCAGGCCTCCGCGCGCTGCGCCGAAGACCATACCGAGAAAGCGATCGGTCCCGGAAAGCCCGGTGACGCGAATCAGCTCGCCTATCAGAAAATTGACCATGGCGCCCACCAGCAGGGTGGCGACGAAAAGGATGGTGCAGCTCGCAATAACGCGCGCCGAGGGTGTTTCTATATAATTGACCAGATACTGCGACAGCCCTGCACCAAACATCCAGGCCACTACGCCTGCAATGATCCACGTCGTCAACGACAGTGCTTCTTTTACGAAGCCGCGTTTCAGACTGATCAGGGCGGAGATGGCGACAATTCCCAGAATTGCCCAGTCAACCGGAGTAAATGGCACGTTGCAGCCTGCAGACGGATAAGGCGGCGCATTTTAGCAGAGCGCCCGCCTGCCGGTAAGCGGCGATTACCGGCGAGAGGCATTTTCCTTCACGGCAACGACACCAGGTGCCGGACGGTCAGCCCCGTTCAGGCTGGAAGCGCACCACGATGCCCTTGAGCTTCTGCTGCTTGTCGAGCTGATCACGCAGGCGATCGGCTTCGGCGCGCTCTATCAACGGGCCGACAAACACCCGATTCACGCCATCGGCAGTACGAATATAGGCGTTGTAGCCCTGGGTACGAAGCGTCTTTTGCAGATTATCGGCATTGGCTCGATTGGACATGCTCGCCAACTGGACCGACCAGCTGATCGACAGACCGTTGGCATCCACCCCGGCAGGTGCGGCCGGCTTGGCAGGAGCCGGTGCCGGCGCAGTTGGCGCAGGCGCGGGCGTTGCTGCCGGCTTGGCCGCAGGCTTTGTTGGAGGAGCCGCAACCGCCGGAGCCGTGGCCTGGGCAGTCGGGGCCGGTGCAATCGGCATGGCGGGTGGCTGATTGTTGCTACCCATGTCGGCGTCACCCGGCACAGGCTCCTGAGGCAAAACCTGAGGCTCCGGAACCGGCACAGGATCGACCTTGACCTGTGACGCGGCAGGTGCGTGAGGAGCCGAAGGCGCTTCGACCTGAACCTGGCGCGTCTCATCTTCACGCGTGAACAGCATCGGCAGGAAGATGACCGCAATAGCGATCAGCACCAGCGCTCCAACCATTCGCTGCTTGAATACGTTATCCAGCAAAGCCATTTGCAGCTTCCTCATCGGTGTGCCGGGCCAACCATTCCAGAGCCTCGGCAACACAGTAAAAAGATCCGAACAGCAGAATTTCGTCATCGGGCGTGGCGTGCGCGCACTGAGCGTCCAATGCCTGCGCAACACTCTGATAGGACGTCACGCGAGCGCCAAGGTTCTGTAATGCCGAATGCAACTCTTCTGCCGGGCGACTGCGCGAGGTGGACAGCGGCGTAACGGCCCAGTCTGCAATGACCGGCGCCAGGTGCGCGACCACACCATCAAGGTCCTTGTCGTTGAGCAGACCGAACACCGCAAAACGCTTGCCAGACACTGGCCGACGGGCGAGGCGCTGCTGCAGAAAGTGTGCAGCGTGCGGGTTATGGCCCACGTCGAGGAGCAGATTGAGCTGCTTGCCGTGCCAGCGCACGGTTCGGCGATCAAGACGACCGGCAAGCCGGGTCTGCGCAAGAACCTGCCCGATTGCATCCGTTTGCAGTGGATAACCCAGCAAGGCGAACGCTTGCAGCGCCAATGCGGCGTTCTGCATGGGGAGGTCAAGCAGTGGCAGGCCGCGCAGCTCTACCTGATCACCATGAGCGACGCCACGCCAGTCCCAGCTGTCATCGCCTATCGAGAGGTCGAAGTCCCGACCGCGCAACAGCAGTGGGCAGCCAAGCTCGCGGGCTTTCGTCAGCAGCGGCTCAGGGGGGGAAGGATCGCCACACAACGCCGGGCAGCCCGCACGGAAAATGCCGGCCTTCTCGAAGGCGACCGACTCACGTGTATCACCCAGGTACTCGGTGTGATCGACACCGATACTGGTGACCAGCGCGAGATCCGAATCGATCAGGTTTACCGCATCCAGACGGCCACCCAGCCCGACTTCCAGCACGACCGCGTCGAGCTGAGCGCGCTCGAACAACCAGAACGCCGCCAGCGTGCCCATTTCAAAATACGTCAGGGTGACGTCGCCACGCGCCGCTTCAACCGCAGCGAAGGCATCGCACAATTCAAGGTCGGTGGCCTCGACGCTCTGCACTTTTACCCGCTCGTTGTAGCGGATCAGGTGCGGAGAGCTATAAACACCGATTTTCAGACCCTGGGCCTGCAACAAGGCAGCGACAAAGGCGCAGGTCGAGCCCTTGCCGTTGGTGCCCGTTACAGTGATTACCCGACGCGCCGGGCGCATCAGGCCCATTTGCAGCGCTACCTGTCGCGATCGATCCAGGCCCATGTCGATGGCTGACGGATGCAACTGCTCCAGGTAGGCGAGCCAGTCGCCCAGGGACGTAGGGGTCATATCGTGGTCGGTGCCGGCGGAACGATGATAGGTTCGATGACCGGTGCGACAAAGCGTGGCGTCGGCAGATTCATCATCTGCGCCAGCAGGTTGCCCAGACGCGGACGAAGCTCGCTGCGCGCAATAATCATATCGATGGCACCGTGGTCCAGCAGGAACTCGCTGCGCTGGAAGCCTTCAGGCAGTTTTTCGCGGACGGTCTGTTCGATGACGCGCGGGCCGGCAAAACCGATCAATGCCTTGGGCTCGGCAACGATCACATCACCCAGCATGGCCAGACTGGCAGAAACGCCGCCGTAGACAGGGTCGGTCAACACCGAGATGAACGGCAGCCCCTCTTCACGAAGACGTGCCAGAACAGCCGAAGTTTTGGCCATCTGCATCAAGGAGATCAGTGCTTCCTGCATCCGCGCGCCGCCGGAAGCAGCGAAGCAGATCATCGGGCAGCGGTTTTCCAGTGCATAGTTGGCAGCACGGACAAAACGCTCGCCGACGATGGCGCCCATCGAGCCGCCCATGAACGAGAACTCGAATGCCGAAGCGACTACCGGCATGCCCAGCAAGGTGCCGCTCATGGAAATCAGCGCGTCCTTTTCACCGGTCTGCTTCTGTGCAGCCGTCAGGCGGTCCTTGTACTTCTTGCCGTCGCGAAATTTCAGACGGTCTACCGGCTCCAGATCGACGCCCAGCTCTTCACGGCCGTCGACATCCAGAAAGATGTTCAGCCGTGCGCGTGCGCCGATGCGCATGTGGTGGTTGCACTTGGGGCAGACGTCCAGGGTCTTTTCCAGCTCCGGGCGATAAAGCACGGCATCGCAGGACGGGCATTTGTGCCAGAGACCTTCGGGTACCGAGCTCTTCTTGACCTCGGAACGCATGATCGATGGGATCAGCTTGTCTACCAACCAGTTGCTCATGCTTTATATCTCCAGTACCGGAGTGGCTCGAACGACTGACAAACTACACGCCAGCCGCACGCCCTCGGATAAATTCGTGTGTGGACGATGATGAAAGGACAGCGATCGGCACATGGCCAGACCTGCACACCCCTCACCCCGGTTTTTCACAATGACGGTGTTGCGCATCGGCACCACCGCTTACTTGATTCGACCCGCGAGTCTTGCGGCGGGAACAGGCTTATGGACGGCGGCCGAACAACAACCGTCACATCAGGTGCCGTGCACCGCACTCATGAATGCCAGGATCTTTTCCCGATCCTTGATGCCCTTGCTCTTTTCAACACCGCCGCTGACATCCACCGCGTAAGGCCGGACCTGAGCAATGGCCTGCGCCACATTGGCCGACGTCAGGCCACCTGCCAGTATGACCGGCTTGTCGAGGTCGTCCGGAATCAATGCCCAGTCGAAGGTTTCGCCCGTACCGCCGGGCACGCCCTCTACGTAGGTGTCGAGCAGTACGCCACGCGCATTGCGGTAAGTCCGGCACGCCTGGGCAATGTCATCACCGGCCTTGACCCGCAGCGCCTTGATGTACGGGCGATGATAACCGTCGCATTCCTCTGGTGTTTCATCGCCGTGAAACTGCAGCATGTCCAGCGCAACCGCATCCAGAGTCTCGTTGAGCTCGCAGCGGCTGGCATTGACGAACAGGCCGACAGTAGTAATGAACGGCGGCAGCGCGGCGATGATCGCGCGAGCCTGCAGCACCGTCACTGCGCGCGGACTTTTGGGGTAAAACACCAGTCCGATCGCGTCGGCCCCCGCCTCGGCCGCAGCCAACGCATCTTCTATGCGGGTAATCCCGCAGATCTTGCTGCGAACGGCTGACATATTGTGAAAACCTCAGACTTTTCGGAAAGTCCCGGATGTTAGCAAATGCTGCTCGGGTCGTCAGCCGTCCAATTCTGTAAAGCCTGTAAGAAAGTGCGGACCGATGTAGCGCTCGGGTAACGGAAATTCGTCACGGTACTCGACCTGGACCAGGTACAGACCATACGGATGAGCCGTCACGCCGCCGGTGCGCCGAACGCGGCTTTCAAGCACATCACGCGCCCATTCAACCGGGCGCTCACCGGCGCCGATGGTCATCAGCACGCCGGCGATATTGCGCACCATGTGGTGCAGAAAGGCATTGGCGCGCACATCGATCACGATCATCTTGCCGTGCCGGGTCACGCGCAGGTGGTGCAACTGCTTGATTGGCGACTTGGCCTGGCATTGACCGGCACGAAAGGCGCTGAAGTCATGCATACCCACCAGATACTCCGCCGCCTGCGCCATGCGCTCGACGTCCAGCGGGCGGTGGTTCCAGGTAATTTCCTGATTCAGGTGCGCCGGGCGGATCTGATCGTTGTAGATCACGTAGCGATAACGACGGGCAATGGCTTTGAAGCGCGCATGAAACGTGGCGGGCATGACCCTGGCCCACGACACACTGACGTCGTGAGGCAGGTTGATGTTGGCACCCATGACCCAGGCCTTCAATGAACGCTCGGCCTGGGTATCGAAATGCACCACTTGCCCGCAGGCATGCACGCCAGCGTCTGTACGCCCGGCACACATCAGCGAGACGGGTGAAGCGGCAACCTTGGACAGCGCATCTTCGAGGGTTTCCTGCACCGTCAGCACGCCGGAGGCCTGACGCTGCCAGCCGCAATAACGCGAGCCTTTGTACTCGACGCCCAACGCGATCCGGGAAAAGCCCTCGGCGGCCATTTCAGCAACCGGGTTATCTATGTTCGCCAAAATGCTACAGCCTGTCGGTTCGCGAAAAGTCGATCATTATACGGTCGCAAAAAAAACACGCCACTCAAGCCGGGCGACTGAAACGCAAACGGCCGCAGAAGCGGCCGTTTGCAGGTTGAAACCGGTGCAATCAGGCAAGCCGCGAAAGCATCTCCCGCGCTTCGCTTTTCTGCCCGTCATCGCCCTCGGTGACTACTTCATCAAGAATGTCACGAGCACCGTCCGCATCGCCCATGTCGATGTAGGCACGCGCCAGATCGAGCTTGGTTGCCGCTTCGTCAGTACCGGCCATGAAGTCGAAATCCGGCTCGTCATCCAGTGCCGCCGCATCTTCGGCGGTGAACCTTGGCTCATCCAGTGACGGATGCTCAAGATTCTGCGCCAGGCGGTCCAGTTCGGCGTTGACGTCGTCGATTTCGGTCGCGAACGCCTGGCTGGCCTGATCGGTTTCAATCTCGTCTGCCAGCGAAAGATCGAAGTCTTCGGGAAGCTCCAGATCGTCGCTGATCGGCGGCACAGGCTTTGTTTCACCCAGATCAAGCGGCTCACTGCCAAGGCCCAGCAGGAAGTCGTCCTCGTTCTTGAGCGCAGGATCCTCTTCGGAAAGATCCAGGTCGAAATCGGCAAGGTCTTCAGGCGTCGTCGCGGCCCGGGCCTCTTCCTGCTGCTGCATGATCGACTCGAAGCTCAACGGCTCATCGTCAGGCACCGCCGACAGCGCGGGCTCGTCCAGCATCAGATCGTCAAGATTGTCGACCGTGGAGACTTCGGGCGTGGTCGTTTCATCGAACTCGTCCAGGCTCAGATCAAAGTCGTGATCGAGCGGGTCCTCTTCCTCGACAGGGGCAGCGGCCAGCGGCTCGGGTTCAGGTACCACAACAGGTTCAGGCTCGACAACCGGCTCAGGCGTCTGTTCAGCCGAGTCATCGGCCAGCAACTCTTCTACATATTTGGCATCAAGCTCTGCCGCCAATGCAGCCGCACTGGCTGCTACTGCCGCGGCGGCAACTGCAGGGGCAGCCGACGCAGGGGCAGGGGCAGGTTCAGAAGCCTGCGGCGCTACCGGCGCAACAACAGGCGCAACAGGCTTCAGGGTCGAGTGACGTTCTTCCAGCTGCTCGACCTCAGCTTCACGCTTTCCCGCAGCCACCAGCTTGCGCTCATGCGCGGCGTAGGCTTTGTTATTGCCTTGTTCAGCAGAGATTTCCATCAGCTTGAGGCGAATATCATCGCGCGCCGGGTCGTCCTTGACCGCTTCCTCGAGCAGTTCGACAGCCTGATTCATGCGCCCGTAAGCAATATGGATCTCGGCCTGCACCAGCGGATCAGCCGAACGCTCACGAGCAGCGGCGGCTCCGGCAGCAGCACCTGCGCCCATACGAACATTGGGCGGCGGCACGTCAAGCCCGTCGAAGCTGGCTTGCGGTGCGTCCATGTCCATGTCTGAAACAAAATCGGATTCTTCAGCCAGCGCTCGTGCCATGCGTTTGTGTTTTTCGGCTTCCGCTTTCGCCGCACGACGACGCGCCAGAAACAACAGCAGCAAGGCCAGAATCAACAACGCAGCACCGCCGATCAACCCCAGCAATATCGGGTTGTCGAGCACCTTTTGCAGCATGTCGTCATCTTCGGCAGCGGCCACAGGCTCAACGGCCAGTGGCT
>NZ_ATDK01000007.1 GCF_000444135.1 Pseudomonas avellanae BPIC 631 | reverse complement strand
CTTAAGTGAACAGCATTGGCATCGCTGCGGGTTTTTTTACGGCTGAAATTTGAGGCTCTGCCGTTGTTTCAGGTGTTATTTCAGGTGTTCTTTCAATTCCTGAGACGCCTGCAGGATGGCCGAGCGAACAGCCGGGACCTGGCTGACCACGTTGAGCAGGCCGTAGTCATGGATCATGCCGTTGTAGCGCACGGCCGTAACCGGCACGCCAGCCTGGTCCAGTTTGCGCGCATAGGCTTCACCCTCGTCACGCAGTACGTCGGCACTGGCGGTCTGGATCAGCGCAGGCGGCAGGCCTTTCAGCTGTTCGGTGGTGGCGCGCAGCGGCGAGGCATAGATCTCGTTACGCTGGGCGGCATCTGTGGTGTAGTTGTCCCAGAACCACTTCATCATGTTGCGGGTCAGGAAGTGGCCTTCGGCATACTGGTTGTAGGAGCCGTTGTCGAAACTGGCGTCAGTCACCGGCCACAACAGCACCTGATACCTGAGTGCCGGCGTACCTTTGTCTTTGGCCATCAGCGCAACAACGGTTGCCATGTTGCCGCCCACGCTGTTACCGGCGACTGCCAGGCGCTTGCCGTCGACGTTGATCTCCTTGCCATGCTCAGCCACCCATCGGGTCGCTGCGTAAGCCTGGTTGATCGCCGTCGGGTAGTGCGCCTCAGGTGAAGGCGTGTAGTTGACGAACACTGCAACCGCACCCGAACCCACTACCAGGTCGCGGACCAGGCGCTCGTGGGTCTGGAAATCCCCCAGTACCCAACCCCCGCCATGAAAGAACATGAAGACTGGCAAAGTCCCTTTCACGCCAGCAGGGCGCACGATATTCAAACTGATGGACTGACCATCCACCTTGATTGTTTTCTCGCTGACATCTGCCTTGGGCAGCGTCAGTTTGACCCCCGCCTGCGCTCCGACCAGCACGGCCCGTGCATCTTTGGGCGACAACTGCTCGATAGGCTTGCCGGTGCCCGAGTTCAGGGCGTCGAGGAAAGCCTGAGTGTTGTGCTCGATGGCCGGATCGCCCGCGGCAAATGCGCTGCGATGGACAGCGCGAGAAGCGTACCGGTCATGATTTTGCTGAAAGTCTTCATGTTCGTTCCTTTCCAGTGTTCGTTGCTGGCCCGGTGGGTATCAGACATTCACATGCAGACGCACATCGACGTTGCCGCGTGTGGCGTTCGAGTAAGGGCAGACCACGTGAGCGGCATCGACCAGTTGCTGAGCGTCGGCTTGTTCAAGGCCGGGCAGGCTGACATGCAGGTCGATGTCCAGACCGAAACCGCCGGGGATCTGGCCGATGCCCACGTGCGCGGTAATCGAGGCGTCTGCCGGGATGCTGCGCTTGCTCTGGCCGGCGACGAATTTCAGCGCGCCGATGAAGCAGGCCGAATAACCGGCAGCGAACAGTTGCTCAGGGTTGGTGGCTGCGCCGCCCGCACCGCCGAGTTCTTTCGGGGTGGCCAGTTTGACGTCGAGAATCTTGTCGCTGGAAACAGCACGACCATCACGGCCGCCGGTGGCGGTTGCAACTGCGGTGTAAAGCGTGTTCATGGTATTTCCTCATTCGGATGGCGTTTTGCGCAAAATGCTTGCGCACTAATTAATCGCCAGACAAATGTATAGCTCTAATATTTAGTGCGCAAGCTAAATTTTTGAAAAAAGACAGCATGAGTTTTTACGAGGGTGGGCGGGGGGCTGGAAAGGTTGCCCCCGTGGAGGTGATCAAGCGCAGTGGCGCAGGCGCCAAGGCAAGCGAGGCTTTGGCTTTTACAGGCTTTGGTGCAGATGGTCGCGCATGCTCAGCAACCGAGCCTGGAGGTCAAGAAGCTTTTCCATGTTCAGGCCGCTTGCTGACAGGATGCAGCCAGGTACGCTCAGGGCCTTTTGCTGCAAGGCACGACCTTGTTCAGTGAGATGCAACAGCACCACCCGTTCATCTTCCTTGCTGCGGGTGCGGCTGATAAAACCTTCGCCTTCAAGGCGCTTGAGCAAAGGCGTCAGTGAGCCCGGATCAGTGAGCAGGCGCGTGCTGACATCGCTGACGGTCAAACCGTCCTTTTCCCACAGCACCATCATGGCCAGATACTGCGGGTAGGTCAGCCCGAGCGCTTGCAGCAAGGGTTTGTAAACCTTGGTCATCATCAAAGAAGTGGAATACAGGGCGAAACACAATTGGTTATCCAGCAGCAGCGAATCACAGTCGGCAGATGCTACGTGGGTGGGGCTTTCATCGGCACTCATAGTGGCTCCTCGTACTCAGTGGGCTGAGTTTAACTTAGTGCTGCACTCTTTAATGCGCCAGATAATTCCGCTTATACAGGTTGGCAGCGCTGGCATCATGCGTGGTGTGCAAAAAAACTGATATTACCTGTTGGTCGAGGGCAGGACTGCGTAGCATTTAGCTACTGAATGAATGGGGACACAGTGTGATTGAAGTGGTGATGTTCGTATTGCTGGGTGCGGCGATGGGCACTCTGGGTGGCTTGTTCGGGATTGGCGGTGGTCTTGTGGCCATCCCGGCGCTGGGTGTGTTGTTCGGTCTGGATCAGCAACTGGCGCAAGGCACTGCGTTGCTGATGGTGCTGCCCAACGTCTTGCTCGCCTTGTGGCGCTACAACCAGCGCAACCGGATTCTGCTGCGCAACGCGCTGATGCTGATCATTCCCAGCTTCATTTTTGCCTGGCTGACATCAATGCTGGCCGTGCGCATTGACCCGCAAAGCATGCGCCTGGGTTTTGTGGCCTTTCTGGTGGTTTTGACGGTGTTCAACGTCGCGCAGATGTACTTGCGCAACACGCTGGCCAGTGGCGGGCTGCGTCACGAAAAGTATCTGTGGCTGCTGGGCGTCGGCTCCGGCGTGACCGGTGGGCTGTTCGGTGTCGGCGGCGGAGTGGTGGCGACACCCATCCTGACCAGCGTCTTTGGCGCAACGCAGGTTGTGGCCCAGGGGCTGGCGTTGTCGCTGGCCGCGCCGAGCACCGGCATCACGCTGGTCACCTACGCGCTGCACGATCACGTCAACTGGTCGATGGGCATTCCATTGGCTGTTGGCGGTCTGGCCAGTATCAGTTGGGGCGTCAAACTGGCGCATTCTCTGCCCGAGCGAACGCTGCGGCTGATGTTCTGCGTGTTTCTGGTGCTCTGTGCGGTCATTCTCGCCCTCAAGGTTTGAAGCCGTCGATGATGTAGTCGGCCATGCATTCGGTAATGGGTGAGGGGTTCTTCGGATTGCGCAGCAGCACGATGCTGGCCGTTGGCAGCTCTGGTAAGTGTTCGGCATCGCCGAGGATGCGCAACTCCGGCGTGACCAGGCTTTGAAACTGCGCGGTGACCGCAAGGCCTGCGCTGACTACCGCAGTGATCGCCGCCATGCTGGAGCTGGTGTAGGCGATGCGGTACTCACGCTCCACGCTGTCCAGCGCATTGCAGGCCCAGTCGCGACAGAAGCAGTGGGTATTGAACATCGCCAGCGGCATGGGCTTTTGTTCATGAGGCGCAAAGCCGATGGCCTCCATCCAGACCAGGCGCTCGTGACGCAACAGCGTACCGATCTCGGTGCCGGGCTTGCGCGTCACAATGGTCAGATCAAGGTCCTGGCGTTGCAGCAGCAAATCGGACGGTTCGCAGTGTACTTCCACCTGAACCAGCGGATAAGACTGCGCGAACTGCGAAAGGATGCCAGGCAAAAAGCGCATCACGTAATCGTCGGGCGAGCCGATTTTCACCACGCCGACCATGTGCGGCTCGCGCAAGGTGTTGAACACTTCGCTGTGCAACTTGAGAATCCGCCGTGCGTAGCCGAGCAGTACCTGGCCCTCTGCTGTCAAGCTCAGGGTCCGGCCTTTACGCTGGAACAGTTGACGCTGAACGACATCCTCCTCCAGACGCTTCATCTGCATGCTGACCGCCGATTGAGTGCGGTTGACCACTTCGCCTGCGCGAGTGAAACCGCCGTGGTCGGCAATGGCCACAAAAGTACGAAGCAGCTCGGTATCAATGCCCGGATAATTGGCCAAGCCATCAATCTCCCAGATGGACTGCATAAGAAACATTCGTTGGATTGATCCTACGCCAGACGCGAGACTTCAGTCATCCCACATGGAGGGCAAGATGATGAAAGGTCAGAAAGCGTGTGTAGTGGACTCAAGGCCTGCCGGGCATGTGCAGGTGCGCAGCGTGTTGATATCGATGAAGCGCCACATACAGCGCTGGCTGGAACTGCATCGTCAGCGGCGTCTTCTGGCGCAGATGAGCGATGGCGCGCTGAAGGATCTGGGCTTGAGCCGGGCGGACATTCAACAGGAAGTCGAACGTCCGTTCTGGGACGACCCGCTCAAGCGTTGAGCGGGCAGTGGGTGCAGCGCGTTTTGCCTAGCGCCGAACCTGTTTCAGGGTTTCGGCAATCAGAAACGCCAGCTCCAGTGACTGGTCGGCGTTCATGCGCGGGTCGCAGTGAGTGTGGTAGCGATCCGAAAGGCCGTCTTCAGTGATCGGGCGAGCGCCACCGATGCATTCGGTGACGTTCTGCCCGGTCATCTCGATGTGGATGCCTCCGGCATACGTGCCTTCGGCCTGATGCACCTGGAAGAACTGCTTCACTTCACCGAGTATCTGCGCAAAATCGCGGGTCTTGTAGCCGCTGCTGGCCTTGATGGTATTGCCGTGCATCGGGTCGGAGCTCCACAGCACCTTGCGGCCTTCGCGCTCGACCGCACGAATCAGTTGCGGCAGGTGGTCGGCGACCTTGTTTGCGCCCATGCGCGCAATCAGGTTCAGGCGCCCCGGATCGTTGTCCGGGTTGAGGATGTCGATCAGACGAATCAGATCATCGGTGTTCATGCTCGGGCCAACCTTGACGCCGATCGGGTTGTTGACCCCGCGCAGAAACTCGACATGCGCGCCGTCCAGTTGACGGGTGCGATCACCGATCCACAGCATGTGTGCCGAGCAATCGTAATAGTCGTTGGTCAGGCTGTCGCGCCGCACAAAGGCTTCTTCGTAATTGAGCAGCAGCGCTTCGTGGGCGGTGAAGAAACTGGTTTCGCGCAGTTGCGGCGAGCTGTCCATGCCGCAGGCGCGCATGAACGCCAGGGTTTCATCGATGCGCCCGGCCAACTGGCTGTACTTGTCGGCCAGCGCCGAGTTGGCGATGAAGTCCAGATTCCACTTGTGCACCTGATGCAGATCGGCAAACCCGCCCTGTGCGAACGCGCGCAGCAGGTTCAGGGTGGCGGTGGACTGGTTGTAAGCCTGGATCAGGCGCTCCGGATCCGGCACTCGGCTTTTTTCGTCGAAACCGATGCCGTTGACGATGTCGCCCCGATAAGCCGGGAGCGTCACGCCATCGATGATTTCGTCATTGGCCGAGCGCGGCTTGGCAAATTGCCCAGCCATGCGTCCGACCTTGACCACCGGGCAGCCCGCAGCGAAGGTCATGACGATCGCCATCTGCAACAGCACCTTGAAGGTGTCGCGAATCTTCGCCGCCGAAAACTCCATGAAGCTTTCGGCGCAGTCGCCGCCTTGCAGCAGGAACGCCCGGCCCTGGGTCACCTCGGCAAACTGGCGGCGCAACTCCCGTGCTTCGCCGGCAAACACCAGCGGCGGATAGCTGGCCAGCGTTTGTTCGACCTTCAGCAGGTGCGCGGCGTCAGGGTAGTGAGGTTGCTGCTGAATCGGCAGTGCCCGCCAGCTGTCGGGGCTCCAGGGTTGGCTCATTATTGGCTCTAGGGTTGTGCAATCGGGTCCGCATGTTAGCAGTTCGTCAGTGCTCTGCCAGTGCGGCGCGGACCACTGGAGCGTTGATGCAGCCCGCAAAGTGTGACAAAGCGGCGCGCTTGCCCGACAATTCACGTTTTGCGCCCGGCGCAGCGATGACCAGGAACGGTGATGACGGAAGAGCGTGAGCGCGTAGAACGAATTCTGGCCGAGGTCCACGATGACTTCGGCATGATCCGCGTGCTGGAAGTGGACGATTACCGCTTCCTCGAGTTCGGTGATGCCATCGAGCAGAGCTGTACCTTCACGGCCGACCCCAGTTGGCTGGAATACGATTACACCCGTGCAATGCTGATTGGCGCGTTGTGTCATGAGGCGCCGGAAAGCGCGCTGTTTCTGGGCCTGGGGGCCGGCACCCTGACCCAGGCGTGCATGAAGTTTCTGCCGCTGGAGGATGTCGAAGTCATCGAGCTGCGCCCGGACGTGCCGCGTCTGGCCATGGAGTTCATGGGGCTCGACGACGATCCGCGTCTGTATATACGGATTGGCGATGCGCTGGAGTTGTTGAGCAGCGCCGAGCCTGCCGACCTGATCTTTGTCGACCTGTACACCGATGTCGGGCCGGGCGTCGGGCATCTGGCCTGGAATTTCCTGCAGGGTTGCCAGCAGCGTCTTACTCCCGGCGGCTGGCTGATCATCAACCAGTGGGCCTCTGACGATGGCAAGCCATTGGGCGCGGCGCTGCTGCGCGGCCTTTACCACCGTCATTATTGGGAACTACCGGTGAAGGAGGGCAACGTCATCCTCATCGTGCCGGCTGACCTGGATCAGACGCTGGATATCGACGCGCTGAATCGGCGTGCCGAGGCCCTTGCGCCTGATCTGGGTTACTCGCTGCAATCGTTGATCAAGGCTGTGCGTTCGGCGACCTGAGCGGCCAGGTCGCAGTGTCGAACCTGGCGCATATGGGGTGGGACAATTCGCCACACCCCGCAGGGGGGGATACCGGTTGTCCGCAAAAACAGATTAAACGTTTAAGCGCCAATGCCCGTAATCTCGGGGCCGAACGTTGACTGGCTGACATTGCGGCCAGGTCCGTGGCCTGCCGCTGCTCGAGAATGGCGCAATGTTTCGTAAAAAAAGACTCACCAAGGTGCGTATTTCCGGTATAGTGCGCGCCGGCCTTAACACGGCCCTCGTCGAGGTATTGCAGTTCCCCGAAGCCAGCTTCGGTCGCTTGTTCGCCTAGCGGACTAGCCTGGACGATCCATTCATCAAACGTTTTCGCAAATCCCCGCCGACAAAGCAGCCAGGGTGACCTCAAGGTCGTACACGGCACGCGCAGCTTTGAAGCATGGGTCTTTGCGGATGCACTAGAGGCAGACCCATGACCCAGGAAATCGGCGGCTTCGCCGCTCTCGAACTTCATCCAAATATCGTTGCAGCTGTCGTCGCCACTGGCTACGAAGAGCCTTCGGCCATTCAGCAGCAATCGATCCCGATCATTCTTGCCGGTCACGACATGATTGGTCAGGCGCAGACCGGTACGGGTAAAACCGCCGCGTTCGCACTGCCTATCCTGCATCGCATCGATCCGACCAAGCGTGAGCCGCAAGCACTGATTCTGGCCCCGACCCGCGAGCTGGCCCTTCAGGTTGCCACCGCGTTCGAGACCTACGCCAAACAAATGCCGGGCGTGACTGTTGTTGCAGTCTACGGCGGCGCGCCGATGGGCCCTCAGCTCAAGGCCATCCGCAACGGCGCACAGATCGTTGTCGCCACCCCGGGCCGTCTCTGCGACCACCTGCGTCGTGACGAGAAAGTCCTGGCGACCGTGAACCACCTGGTTCTCGACGAAGCGGACGAAATGCTCAAGCTGGGCTTCATGGACGACCTCGAAGTCATCTTCAAGGCCATGCCTGAAACCCGTCAGACCGTACTGTTCTCGGCCACTCTGCCACAGTCGATCCGTGCCATCGCCGAACGCCATCTGCGCGATCCGAAGCACGTGAAAATCCAGACCAAGACCCAGACCGTTACCGCGATCGAGCAGGCTCACCTGCTGGTTCACGCTGACCAGAAGACCTCGGCTGTATTGAGTCTGCTGGAAGTCGAAGACTTCGACGCCCTGATCATGTTCGTCCGCACCAAGCAGGCGACCCTGGACCTGGCAAGCGCCCTTGAAGCCAAAGGCTACAAGGCTGCTGCACTGAACGGCGACATCGCCCAGAACCAGCGCGAGCGCGTTATCGAATCCCTCAAGGATGGCCGTCTGGACATCGTTGTAGCGACCGACGTTGCTGCCCGTGGTCTTGACGTTCCGCGTATCACCCACGTATTCAACGTGGACATGCCTTACGATCCAGAGTCCTACGTTCACCGTATCGGCCGTACCGGCCGTGCAGGTCGCGAAGGTCGTGCGTTGCTGCTGGTCACTCCTCGCGAGCGCCGCATGCTGCAAGTGATCGAGCGTGTGACCGGTCAGAAGGTTGCGGAAGTCCGCCTGCCGGATGCCCAGGCCGTTCTGGATGCGCGCATCAAGAAACTGACCAACAGCCTCGCGCCGCTGGTTGCCGATGCCGAATCGACTCATGGCGACCTTCTGGATCGTCTGACTGCTGATATCGGTTGCAGCCCGCGTGCCCTCGCTGCTGCACTGCTGCGCAAGGCTACCAATGGTCAGGCTCTGACCCTCGCAGCCATCGAGCGTGATCGTCCGCTGGTTCCGAACAACGCGCCTCGCGGTGATCGTCCTGAGCGTAGCGGTAGCAGCGATCGTGGTGACCGTGGCGATCGTCCTGAGCGTGAGCGTCGTGCGCCGGTTCCATTGGCCGAAGGTCGTGCTCGTTGCCGTACCGCGCTGGGTGCGCGTGACGGTATCGCTGCCAAGAACCTGCTGGGTGCAATCCTTAACGAAGGCGGCCTGGCCCGTGAAGCGATCGGCCGTATCCAGGTCCGTGACAGCTTCAGCCTGGTCGAGCTGCCGGAAGATGGCCTTGAGCGTCTGCTGACCAAACTCAAGGACACCCGTGTTGCTGGCAAGCAGCTCAAGCTGCGTCGCTATCGCGAAGACTGATCTGCTCTTGAGCTGATCGGCCAATAAAAAATCCCCGACTGGTTCGCAATGCTGTTCACTTAAG
>NZ_ATDK01000006.1 GCF_000444135.1 Pseudomonas avellanae BPIC 631 | reverse complement strand
GGCTGCGGCACTTATCCATTGCGCGACTGGGCGGGCTTGTGGGTGCAGCGACTTTGCCGCGCACTGGAGCGTGTGCGAACTATCGTTACGGAACGATGGTGTCAGGAGAATGCCCTGTAGGAGACTTCAGTGTTAGATTTGGGACACATCGTGTAGGTAACGCTACCTGCCGGCAGAAAGCGATCAGCGCCAGACTGTCGCGATAACGACCCACCTGCCATGTGCTGAGGTGATACGCCGAATTTGGCTTCGGTGGGTCATTCAATCTGAAGTGGTGTGTTAATAGTTCTTTATTACAGCAGGCCATCTTGTGCACAGACGCTGACAATTTGTTCGCGAAACCAGTGACTCACGCTGTCCTGCCCCAACTTTTCGTTCCACAACATGTCGAGCGTAAAGCTGGGTAAACCGGTGGGCGGTTGGCAGTGTGCGAATTTGTCTTCATTACTGATCAGCATCTGGACACGCCGAGGCAACGTCAGCACGAAATCGGTTCCAGGAATCATATACAGTGCCGCAACGTAACTATTGGCTCGAGCCGCTATCCTGCGGCTGTAAGCCCTTTGGCTGAGCCAGCCATCCACCATGTTAGTGTCTGAAGTCCACGGGGTGGGGAAGATGTGCTGACGTGCAACAAAGCTGTCTAGGCTGAATTCACCCTCCGGCGGGGCAGCATTTTTATCAACGACACAGACAAGATCATCTTCCAGCAGAACTTGTGACTTCAAATTTTCGAAGCTGCTATGGAAGTTGGGGCCGAAACAAATAACCAGATCAAAGCGACCGTCGATAAGCTCTTCGGCTGGAATATCTTTGTGAAACTTTTGGATGTTCACAACGACCGGAAAACAACTGCTAATAAAGCGCTTCAGCAAGCTTGGAAGTATCAAAAGCTCAAAGTACTCTGGTGCACAGACATTAAAAGTAATCTCTTTTTGCGTAGGGTCGAATGCATGCAAGCCGGAATGGCATATGTTTATGCTTTTCAGGATTTTCAGGATATGGCCATACATGGTGGCGGCCTTTTTAGTCGGCCACATGCGATTACGGGTTTTGATGAACAGCTCGTCGTCGAAGCACATACGCAACTTTTTCAAGCAGTAACTGACGGTGGACTGGCTGACGCAAAGGGCTTCAGAGACCTCTGTGACGCTGCTTTTTTCGTATACGGCAACGAACACCATCAGATCCTGCATATCGAGTTTTCTGAGCAAATTACTAATAATCATAAAATTCTTCTCGGTGAAAATCCACGTGAGTCATTATTTTTTTTGAAAAAAATTACTTATTATTTACAATATAACAGACGCAATTTATTTTTTAAATAGCCTTTCTGGGGTTTCCTTAATACATTATCGCTCACTTTAACAGGCGTCGCGAACAGGGACTAGGAGGTCAAAGTGTTAGTACGTGTCACAGAAAGCCATACACCATTATGGGTGCAAGCCACTGAAATTGTGAAGGAAAAATTTCGCAGTTCTTATAAGGCAACAGTAGAGCCCAGCCCGCAGTATTTTGCGATGACTCTGGATAATGAGGGTCGCATCCTCTCTTGTGCCGGTATAACGTTTGCAGATCACCGCACACTCTTCTCTGAACAATATCTGTCGCAACCGATAGAAAAGATACTCTCCGACCGTTTTGAAAAACCTATCGATCGGTCAACTATTGTTGAAATCGGTAGTTTGATTTCCCATCACCTGACGGCCGGAATGATCATGGTCAACATGATCCCATTGTTGGCCTGGTGCATGGGTGGTCACTATCTACTGTGCACCGTCACACCCCGGGTCCGGGAAATGATGGAAAGCTGCCAGATCGATTTCGAACCGCTGTTGACAGCTGATCCAGAGCGCCTGGCCAACGATGGCGGGAAGAACTGGGGGTCTTATTACTCGAAAATGCCGGTCACCGGTTTTATCCGGGTGGACCCGAAACGTTCGCGATTCGCCGCCATGACCCTCGGTACATTGTTTACCCAATTGCCGACGGACCTGCCGGAGAGGGCGCAATCATGAGTGACCGCTTTATTGCAGACCTGCGTCAGGCGCTACAGGTCAATCGCGAGAAAGTCTGTGTCGTCGATAGCGCCGCGTCCGGGCTGGAAAACGCCACGGTCATGACCTTCGGCGAACTGGAATCTCGGACGTTGAACCTCGCAGCTGAATTGCAACGGCGTTTTGACACCCCGGCCCATGGCGACCACGTCGTGCTGGGCATTGCGACGCGAAACAGCAGCGACTGGCTGGTGGCCGATCTGGCGTGCCTGTTTGCCGGGATTACCGCTCTGCCTTTGCCGCTGGCGTTCAGCCAGGCCCAAGCCGAACATTTGGCCGAGCGTTGCGACGGTTTTCTGGTGGATGCCGCCGGCGAACGCATCCTGGCCGAACGCTGGATGTTGGATTTTCCCGAGAGTCGCTTGAGGCGCCTCAGCGAACCAGCCCTTGAGCAGCCATTGCTGCGTGAGCCGGAAGGCGTCAGCGACTGGATCTGCAAAATCATTCACACTTCGGGCACGACCAGCCGTCCTAAGGGCGTGCGCCTGGGCACGGCGGCAGTCGGCGCGGTGTTGAACTCCCTCCGCCAAGGAATGCCGGTCGACGCCCATCGCCGTTACCTGTCGCTGGTGCCGTTGAGCCTGCTACTTGAACAAGTCACTGCCGCGTATCTGCCGCTGTTGGCCGGCGGCACTGTGTACTTCCTGCCAGAAGGCGAACCATTGCTCGGCGAACCGGGCACTTCGCCGCAACGTTTGATCGCGTGGATTCTGCGAGTCGAACCGACGGCGCTAACGGTCCCGCCAGTGATGATCAATCGCTTCTACGAGCAACTCGCCCAAGGCGGTGCGCAACGCGATCACTTGTCTCAATATCTGCATTCTGGCGTGCATATCACCTGCGGCGGCGCGGCGGTCAGCATCGACATCCTCAACGCCCTCGCCGAGGACGGCATCCCGGTGTTCCAGGGTTATGGACTGTCCGAAAACGCCTCGGTGGTCAGCATGAATACCGCTCAGCACCAGCGGCTGGGCAGCGTCGGCAAACCCTTGCCGCATGTGCAGGTGCGCATCGGCGCCGACCAGACCATCGAGGTCAAGAGCGGCTCCTTGTTCAGCGGTTACTCCGGCAAGGACCCGAGCGCCTGCTCGATGTCCGACGACGGCTGGATGGACACCGGCGACCTGGGCGAACTGGATGCCGACGGCTATCTCTACGTCCGTGGCCGCAAGAAGAATGTGATCTGCCTGCCCAATGGCCGCAACGTCAGCCCGGAGCAAGTCGAACTGGAATACCGCGAGTTTCCCGGCGTACGCGATGCCGCCGTGTTCTTCGATGAAACCCATGGCCTGGTGGCGCTGCTCTGTGTCGAGTCGGCGCCGGACCGCGACGAGTTAGCTTCTTGGTCAACCCGACGCTTTTCGGACATCGAGCGCCCGACTCGCCTCGGTGCAATACCGTGAAGGCACCGCCGATTTTCTGGTGTTGCTGGATGCCGAGCGCGAGCGTCTGACGGCCGAGGACTCTCAGGCCCAGGCACAAATCGAGCTGTATCGCGGCATCGTGGCAATCTACAAGGCGCTGGGCGGTGGCTGGCAGCCGCAAGCCTGATACGCAAGTCCAATAAATGTAACGCCGTGTAAAACGCCCCGCGCCCCCAAAGGCGCAGGGCTTTTTTCTGCCAGCCGTTCAATGCCCGTAAGATTGCCGTTTGACAGCTGCCATCGACTCCCCGAAGCTGCAACCCGTCAAGCATTGGAAACCGATATGCCCAGACTGCCTTTCAAGGGGTTATCGCCTCAACCCACTACTCGACGTCGCTGGCAGACAGGCGCAGCGGCCGCGGCGCTGCTGACGCTTGCGCTGGCGTTCTGGTGGTGGCGCATGCCAGTACAGACAACGCCAGTCAAGTTGAGCCATACCTACGCCCAGGCACTGGAGCAGGCACATGACGGCAAGCCCGGCGCAGCGCGCGTGCTGTATCAGCAACTGGCTCGCACCGATTTGTCTGACGAGCAACGCATCACGCTGCTCGCCGAATTGAGCGATTATCCCAGCCCTCAAGCGCTCAAGCTGCTCGACGCAGGCCTTGGCAACGCTTCCGATCAGGTGCGCAAGGCAGCCATCGACGCCAGCGTGAAGCTGGTCTCCAACAGCCAGCGCAGCCTGTTACTGGGCCCACTGCTGGACGACCCCGAGCAATCGGTCAGGTTTCACGCCACCCGTGCGCTGCTCGGCTTGTCACCCGACGAGCTGGGCCCTGTACTTCGCCGTCCTGCAACAAAGTGCCGAGGCGTTTCAGGAGTCGCTCAAAAGCCAGCCGCAGGATGCTCAGAACCAGCTGCAACTGGCCAGACTGTATCTGCAGACCGGCGACCTTGAACCTGCGGTTGCGGCGTTGCAACGGGCCACATCGCTGGACCCCGGCAATATTGAAGCGGCACTCGCCCACATCGAGCTGCTGGACCGCAAAGGCCAGGCCGAACAGGCGCGCAGTCTGTTTGCCGGGCTGCTTGAGCGCAACCCCGGCTCGTCAATCCTCCAGCACGCACTGGGTATGTGGCTGTTGAACCACGGGCAGGCCGAATTTGCATTGCTTAGCCTTGCCAAGGC
Source organism: Pseudomonas avellanae BPIC 631 (assembly GCF_000444135.1). Taxonomy (GTDB): domain Bacteria; phylum Pseudomonadota; class Gammaproteobacteria; order Pseudomonadales; family Pseudomonadaceae; genus Aquipseudomonas; species Aquipseudomonas avellanae. Next base: position 41,487 of record NZ_ATDK01000006.1, on the reverse strand, counting down.
CACCGAGCTGGCACCCGACAACAACGACTATCGCTACGATCTGGCGGTAGCACTGCATTCCTTGAACGAGCTTGAGGCGGCGCAAAAGCAGCTGACGCAGATCGTTCAAAACCAACCCGCCAACCGCAAAGCCAGGGTGCTGCTGATTCAGTACTGGAAAGAAACCGGTCAGTTGCAGAATGTCCAGATATTGTTGGCGGAGCTTGAGCAGCAGAATCCCGACGACCCGGTGCTGCAACAGGAGTTGTAGAGTCAAAAAACGACAAAAAGGCAGGCCAAAGGCCATCCCTTGGCACGGCTGCAGGCCTTTCAACTCGCTGCCTACGGACATTCCTGCCTCTCCCACACCTGACAGCCTTCATGCCTGTCAGATGTTTCTTTTTTTATGCGAGCCCTTCTCACATGGCACGTTTCTCATCAGCGACTATTATCGGAAATAACTTACAACGCACCGCGCCCGAGTACCCAGAAATCGTCACCTATATCCAACCGTGGCGAGCGGGTTCATTTAAGGAATTTGAAGAAGACTATTTTCTAACTGAAAAAAAAGGTGCATCATTTGCGTGCTACTGAGTTATAAACACCCTCTATCTGCGCAATGACAAGCCGAAAAGGCCAAGTTTCACCATAGAAACGGCAGGTAGCGGGCAGAATTGATTGAGCGAATCGGCCAAATAGTTTGGTCTCATCGCTTTATAGGGCTGACAACAGCCATTACATTGTTGGAGTGTATTACTTGTCCAGACTTGCCGAGTTTCGAGCAGCAGAGAAAGCCCTTCAAGAGCAGCTTGCACAGCTGGAATCCTTGAAAAATGACGCCGGATTGAAGAAGGAGATCGAATTCGAGCAAAAGCTCCAGACCCTGATGGGCACCTACGGCAAAAGCCTGCGTGACATCATCGCTATCCTTGACCCTTCAAGCTCTACGTCGCTGGTTGCGCCCGCCGGGCCCAAGCGCCGTCGTGCACGCGTGGTCAAGGTTTATCAAAACCCGCACACCGGCGAGCTGATTGAAACCAAGGGTGGCAACCACCGCGGTCTCAAAGCCTGGAAAGAACAGTACGGTGTGGACACTGTTGATTCGTGGCTTCGTGCCTGATTGCAACTACGTCATTTGAAGCCCTGCACTTGCAGGGCTTTTTTTTACCGGCCTGCGCGCCCGTCAATCGTCAGCGCATTGCCGCCGCGTGAGCATGCGTAACAACTGCGCAGCACCTCGACACAATCTGACATTCATACAGATCATTAAGTGAACTGGCCGGTACATCAAACTTCGGTGGCAGGCGGTATTAATACCGCGAGAATAATGACGCCAATAAAGTGCGGCTGATGCGATTCACTGCACAGTTACAAAACTGAACAATACCTGAACCGGGTAGAGTAATTATTCAGTTTATCTCCAGTAATGACATATAACAGATTTTGTAACCGGACGCGTCGAGAGGCGCCGGGTGAGCGAGGCGGTAGAGCTTCACACTTTTTTCACATGGAATCTCGGATGATGAAGACCGCTAAAGGAATAGCGCCCCATGCCCGCCTCGGCGGGCTTCTTTTTGCCTGCAGAAAAGCCCCGCCTTACTGCTCGGCATCCAGACGCAGACTCTCGCGAATGCGTAACGCCTCGTCCTTGTTGGCTGCATAACCTTCAGCCGACCCTGCGTACGACAGCGACCAGGCCATCTCTTTATTGGCAGCCGCCACCAGCGTCTGGGTCAGCACATGCACACCGTTCTGAGTGATGGTGCAGGTGGTTTCCAGCGCCGGCACGACGCTCAGCTGGCTCTTACGAACATGCGTGCAGACACTTTGCAGACCGCTGCGGGCGAAATTGACCTGCACGGATTTGCGCATCTCCAGCAGCACCCCCTGAACATTGACCTCATGACCGGGGCTCAGGCGCGTCTGGGTCAATTCCATGACCATCAGCGGGTTTCCACTTTGATCGTTTTTAACCGCGCGCTGTCTGACCTGCACGGAGGGTTGAACGGGCGTGTCCGACTCGGTCGGTAACGACTCGACCTCCCAGCCCGCAGGCCAGATGATCATCGCATCGGTGGCATGGGCATGTGCAGCGCACAGCAGCAGGCACAGGCCTGGCAAGAAACGTCGGTATTGCAAAGCAATCATGGTCAGGTCGCCAGAACGGTGGACCTGAAATTCTGAGCCTGTTACCGGCATCGAGCAAGGGCATAACGATGTTATCCGGGCCAGGGTTTGGCACTGACCGCCCTGCCCCGTATCATTTGGCACTAATTTGTACATTCTGTTGGAGACATATTCATGAGCTTGCACGAACTCAACACACTACCGGGCGTGACAGCCAACCCTGAAGCGGCTACCCGGCAGTTTGTGTTCAATCACACCATGCTGCGCGTCAAGGACATCACCCAATCGCTGGACTTCTACACCCGCGTGCTGGGCTTCAGCCTGGTTGAAAAACGTGACTTCCCGGAAGCTGAGTTCAGCCTGTACTTCCTTGCGCTGGTGGACAAGGCACACATCCCGGACGACGACGCTGCACGCAACAAGTGGATGAAATCGATCCCGGGCATTCTGGAGCTGACCCACAACCACGGGACAGAAAGCGATGCGACAGCCTCGTATCACAACGGCAACAGCGACCCGCGCGGCTTTGGTCACATCTGCGTGTCCGTACCCGACGTAAAGGTCGCCTGCGAGCGCTTCGAAGCGTTGGGTGTAGACTTTCAGAAACGCCTGTCCGATGGCCGCATGAACAGCCTGGCGTTCATCAAGGACCCGGACGGCTACTGGGTAGAGATCATCCAGCCAACACCGCTCTGAGGCCCTGCGTGAATCGTTCTGATACTGAACGATAAGCGAAAAAAAAACCCGTGATTGCTCACGGGGTTTTTTATTGACCGCTAAGCCATCAGGCTGGCGCGGAGGTACGGATCAGGTGATCAAAAGCGCTCAGCGAGGCCTTGGCACCCTCGCCCAGGGCGATGATGATCTGCTTGTACGGCGTCACGGTCACGTCACCGGCGGCGAAGATCCCCGGCACTGACGTTTCACCACGCGCATCCACCACGATCTCGCCACGCGGCGACAACTCAAGGGCGCCTTTGAGCCATTCGCTGTTGGGCAGCAGGCCGATCTGCACAAAAATGCCTTCCAGAGGAATGGTGATTTCTTCGCCAGTCGTGCGGTTCTTGTAGCGCAGGCCATTGACCTTCTGCTCGTCGCCAGTAACTTCAGTGGTTTGCGCACTGGTAAGCACGGTGACGTTCGGCAGGCTGTGCAGCTTGCGTTGCAGCACTGCATCGGCGCGCAGTTGCACGTCGAATTCCAGCAGCGTGACGTGAGACACGATACCCGCCAGGTCGATTGCCGCTTCGACGCCCGAGTTACCGCCACCAATAACGGCAACGCGCTTGCCTTTGAACAGCGGACCGTCGCAGTGCGGGCAATAAGCCACACCCTTGTTGCGGTATTGCTGCTCACCGGGAACGTTCATCTCCCTCCAGCGCGCGCCAGTAGCAAGGATGACCGTCTTGGCCTTGAGGCTCGCGCCGCTGGCGAACTTCACTTCGTGCAACTCACCGGCTGCGCCCGGAATCAGCTTGTCGGCGCGTTGCAGGTTCATGATGTCGACTTCGTACTGCTTGACGTGCTCTTCGAGCGCAACAGCCAGCTTCGGCCCTTCGGTGTGTTGTACCGAGATGAAGTTTTCGATGGCCATGGTGTCGAGCACCTGACCGCCGAAACGCTCGGCTGCAACACCGGTGCGGATGCCTTTGCGGGCGGCATAGACCGCAGCCGCCGAACCGGCAGGACCGCCACCCACCACCAGCACATCAAAGGACTGCTTGGCGTTGAGCTTCTCGGCCTGACGCGCACCGGCACCGGTGTCGATCTTGGCGAGAATTTCTTCCAGGCCCATACGGCCCTGGCCGAACAGCTCGCCGTTCAGGTAGATGCTCGGCACCGACATGATCTTGCGTTCGGTGACTTCGTCCTGGAACAGCGCGCCGTCGATGGCGACGTGCTTGATGCCAGGGTTCAATACTGCCATCAGGTTCAACGCCTGGACGACGTCCGGGCAGTTCTGGCAGGACTGCGAGAAATAGGTTTCGAAATGGAACTCGCCTTGCAGAGCGCGAACCTGTTCGATGGTTTCCGCACTGACCTTGGGTGGGTAGTCGCCAACTTGCAGCAACGCCAAAACCAGCGAGGTGAATTCGTGGCCCATGGGGATACCGGCGAAACGCAGGCTGATATCGTGGCCAGGGCTGTTCAGCGAGAACGACGGCGTACGTACGTCGGTGCCGCTGTCATTCAGGGTGACGTCTTTGGAAACACTGATCACATCGTTGAGCAGTGCAAGCATTTCCTGAGACTTCGCGCCGTCATCAAGGGACGCGACGATCTCGATGGGGCGAGTGACCCGCTCCAGGTAGGATTTCAACTGGGCTTTAAGATTGGCGTCCAACATGTGGCGACTTCCTGTTTTACAAAGGGTAGAAATAACAACGCCCAGGCGATTACCGCCCGGGCGTTTTATGGGGCGATGCGGTTTACTTGCTCAAGAGCTCAACGCCCCCAGCCGATTCATGTGAATCAGATCTTGCCAACCAGGTCCAGAGACGGAGCCAGAGTGGCCTCGCCTTCTTTCCACTTGGCAGGGCAGACTTCGCCCGGGTGAGCAGCAACGTACTGAGCGGCCTTGATCTTGCGCAGCAGCTCGGAAGCGTCACGGCCAACGCCGCCGTCGTTCAGTTCAACGATTTTGATCTGACCTTCAGGGTTGATCACGAACGTACCGCGATCCGCCAGGCCTGCTTCTTCGATCAACACGTCGAAGTTGCGCGAGATGGCCAGGGTCGGGTCACCGATCATGGTGTACTGGATCTTGCCGATTGCTGGCGAAGTGTTGTGCCATGCAGCGTGAGCGAAGTGGGTGTCAGTCGAGACGCTGTAGATTTCTACGCCCAGCTTCTGGAAGGTGTCGTAGTTGTCAGCCAAGTCTTCCAGCTCGGTCGGGCATACGAAGGTGAAGTCGGCCGGGTAGAAGAATACGACAGACCACTTGCCTTTGAAGTCGGCGTCCGAAACGTCAACGAAAGAGCCGTTCTTGAAAGCGGTAGCCTTGAACGGTTTTACCTGGCTGTTGATGATAGGCATCGGTATATCTCCTGATGGTTTGGATGGGTTGTGAATTCGATGGAGTGAAGCTTACGCATCATCCGTGACAATCGCTCATTGGCAAACCTGATGTCACTGATTGCTTTTCACTATGAAGGCAGCTTATCAATAGAAGAAACCTTCAGGCCGATTCCGCTCTCCGGGTTGCCTGGAAACGGCGCGGCGTCAATGTAACGCATCGCCGACTTGATGTCCCTCCAGCCGACATAAGCCATCAGCGACTTGAGATCCCAGCCAGCGGCATGCGCCCAGCAGGCAAAGCCACGACGCAGCGAGTGGCTGGTGTAATGCTCGGCTGCAATGCCTGCGCGTTCGAACGCCTGACGCAGCAACGGAATGACGCTGTTGGCATGCAGCCCCTCCTCCTGCAGATTGCCCCACCGGTCAACGGCTCTAAACACCGGACCGCGCACCAGCGCCGCACAGTTGACCCACTCGATGTAGGCCTGCACCGGGCACAACCGCTGCAAGGCGGGTGTCTGATAAGTCCTGCCCAGGTTGTCACGATCCCCTTTGCTGCGCGGCAGATACAGGGTGATACCCGAGTGGGCGATGGCCTTGATGTCCTGCACTTGCAGACGGCATAGCTCATCGCTGCGAAAACCCCGCCAGAAACCCAGCAGAATCAGCGCCGAATCACGACGACAGCGCAGCAGGCGCGGTTGATCGTGCTGCGCGGCCGCGTCCTGTATTTCGAGCTGCAGCCAGGCGATGACCTTTTCGAGGTCTTGCAACTGCAAAGGCTCGGCCTGTTTTTCCTGTGCCGGGTGCAGCGCACGAATGCCCTTGATGACCTTGCGCACCATCGGCGCCTTGGTGGGGTCGACAAAACCCTGGCTGACATGCCATTGGGCCAGCGCCGACAGACGCAGCTTCAAGGTATTGACCGACAACGTTCCTGCATAGCAGGCCAGGTAGCGCGCGACGCTTTCGCTGGTTGCCGGCAGAAACCCGCCCCACGTCACCTCGAAATGTTCGATGGCCGCCCGGTAGCTGCGGCGCGTGTTGTCACGGGTCGCGGCGTCTATATAGCGATCGACGTCATTCATGGCTGCTCATTGCTCAAAGCCTGCGGGTGTACCGGAAAAGGCATTCAAAAGGCCGCTGACAGCGCCTGACACGGGATAATACGCCAATATCCCATGTTAATTAATTCAAATTATGCGGATTTATTTTAGATAATATAGTATGTAATTACAGGGTACATACCACAGTACGAAATCGTAGGAGAAAGCATGGCTCGGGGCGGCGTAAACAAGGCATTGGTGCTCAAGGCAAGGGCTTCGCTGCTGGCCAGAGGCGAGAACCCGAGTATTGATGCGGTACGCATCGAAATGGGTAATACCGGCTCGAAAACCACGATTCATCGCTACCTCAAGGAGCTGGATGACACGCACGCGCCAGCGCCGGACATCAATGAAGAATTGAGCGATCTGGTGGCTCACCTAGCCCAGCGCCTTAACGAACAGGCGCAAGAGCGCATAGATGAGGCGCACGATAAGTACCAGGCCAGCTGCAATGACCTGCTGCAACAACTGGCGACAGCCCGGCGACAGATCAGTGAGTTGCAGGAACACCTGCAGCAACGCGACGAGACCGTCGAACATCAGGCCACCGCCCTGCTCCAGACCCGGCAAACGCTGCAAAGCGCCCAGACCGAACACGCCAGGCTGCTGCAGGCCAATCTTGATCTGGAATCTCGCCTGCAAGACAAGGAGGGCCAGATTCACTCTCTTGAAGAAAAGCACCAACATGCCCGCGAAGCCCTGGAGCATTACCGCAACTCAATCAGGGAGCAGCGCGAGCAGGAGCAGCAGCGCCATGAAGGCCAGGTTCAGCAATTGCAGATGGAATTGCGCCAGGCGCAGCAAGGCATCGCCATGCGCCAGGAAGAGATCACGCAGTTGAATCGCGACAACGAACGGTTGCTGGCTGAAAACCGCAGCACTCTGCGTGTCGTGCACGACCAAAAAGATCAGCTGAGCCGCGCCACCGCCCAGGCCGCTGCGTCAGTTGAACACCAGCAACGCACCCACACACAGTGCGCATTGCTGGAAGAAAGGCTACGCAGCCTGCAGGAAGAAAGTGCGGCGCTCAAACAGAGCATGACCGATGCCCAACAGCAAAACCGGATGCTGGAACTGCTGCTGATCAAAAAGGAAGTCGCACTGGAAAACCTGCAACTACAGGCTAACCCGCCTGAAAAACCTGCGACGGGCAAAAAGAAGCCACTCCACAAAGCGTAAGGGACAGATTTCAGGCAGTCGCTGCGTCACACGGCAGGTACAGACAAATCCGCGTGCCTTGACCCTGCTCGCTTTTTATCTGCACATGCCCGCCAGTCTGCTTGATGAAACCGTAAACCATCGACAGGCCCAGGCCTGTTCCCTGGCCAACGGGCTTGGTCGTGAAAAACGGGTCAAACACTCGATCGATGACATCCTGGGCAATTCCACAGCCATTGTCTTCGACACTGAGCCGCACATAGTCGCCTGCAGCCAAAGCACCATCCTGCGCAACAAGCCGCAAAGCCTGACTGCGAACCCTGATCAAGCCAGCGACAGGAACAGCATCACGCGCGTTGATCACCAGATTCAATAGCGCGTTTTCCAGCTGATGTTCGTCAGTCTGAATGGCGCTCAGCCCCTCCTCCAGCTCAACGTGCAATTGCGCATGATTGCCGACCGTGCCACGCAGCAACTCTTCCATCGAGCGCACCATGCAATTGATATCCACCGTACCGACACTCAGCGACTGACGGCGGGCAAAGGTAAGCAATCGTTGGGTCAGCGCAGCAGCACGATTGGCTGAACTGACCGCAGCGTCCACGTAGCGATCCACCTCACCGAAGCGCTGCGCTCCCATGCGCAGCCTGATCATCTCCAGCGCGCCGAGCACACCGGACAGCATGTTGTTGAAGTCATGGGCAATGCCGCCGGTCAATTGACCGATGGCGTCCATTTTCTGCGCATGGCGCAACACCTCTTCAGCCTGAGCACGCTCCGCGATTTCGACCTGCAACAACTCATTGGCCTTTGCCAGTTCGCGGGTACGATCAGCCACGCGCAACTCCAGACTTTCGTTGAGTTCGCGCAACGCTTCTTCGGCATTGACCTGAGCGGTGATATCGGTGTGAGTACCCAGCCAGTGGGTGATGTGCCCTTGTGCATCGCGCATGGGCAGTGCGCGTGACAGAAACCAGTTGAAGGCACCGTCCTTGCCGCGCAGGGCAAAGGTGTCCTCCCAGACAGAGCCGGTGGCAAAGCAGTATTGCAAGCGCGCCATCACCCGCTCGCGATGCTCGGGGTGCACGACCGAGCGCCAGCCCAGTGCCACCATAGCCTCCAGCGTAGTGCCGGTGTAAGCGTACCAGCGCTCGTTGTACCACTGGACCTGGCCACGCGGGCTGGCAGTCCAGGCCAGCTGACTCATGTTGTCAGCCAGCGTCCGCTCACGCAGCACATCGACAGGCTGCGCGACCTCACAGTCCTGCCTGGTCGGATACAGAGGTATCCAGGCCGAGGGGTTTTCTCTATTCACTCAGGGATCCGTCCTTTCAAGCTTTAACCCGGAGACCGTCCTGAACTCCGGGTACTGCGCGGTTTAACGCTTGGCAGGCGTGCGCATGGTAACGAACTCTTCTGCAGCCGTAGGGTGCACGCCGATGGTATCGTCGAACACCTGCTTGGTTGCACCCGCCTTGATGGCAATCGCCAGGCTCTGCACTATTTCGCCAGCATCCGGCCCTACCATGTGGCAGCCCAGCACCCGGTCGGTCTTCGCGTCCACCACCAGCTTCATCAAGGTGCGCTCCTGATCGTCGGTCAGCGTCAGCTTCATGGGCCTGAACCGACTCTCGAAGACCTGCACATCATGGCCCGCCTTGATCGCATCTTCTTCTGTCAAACCGACAGTGCCGATGTTTGGCAGACTGAAAACCGCTGTTGGAATGTGATTGTAGTCTACCGGACGATACTGCTCGGGCTTGAACAGGCGACGGGCCACGGCCATACCCTCAGCCAGCGCCACCGGCGTCAGCTGCACACCGCCTATGACGTCGCCGAGCGCGAGAATGGATGGCTCGCTGGTCTGGTAATGCTCGTCGACCTTGATGTAGCCGTGCTCGTCGAGCTTGACGTCGACACTGTCCAGGCCGAGGTTATCCAGCATCGGCCGACGACCCGTCGCATAGAACACGCAATCGGTCTCCAGCGTGCCACCGCCCTTCATGGACAATAGCAGACTGCCATCAGACTGCTTGTCGATACGTTCGATATCACTGTTGAAGCGGACCGTCATGTGGCGCTTGAGCAGCTCTTCATGAAGATGGCTACGCACGCTGCCGTCAAAGCCGCGCAGGAACAGTTCGCCACGGTAGACCAGCGTGGTGTCGGCGCCCAGGCCATTGAAGATCGACGCAAATTCCACGGCGATATACCCGCCACCTACCACCACCACGCGTTTTGGCAGGGCCTTGAGGTAAAAGGCCTCATTGGACGTGATGGCATGCTCGCGCCCAGGCACGTCAGGCACCTGCGGCCAGCCGCCGGTTGCAATCAGGATGCGATCGGCGCTGTGGGTCTGGCCGTTAATCTCGACCTGCTGCGGGCCGACGATCTTCGCATGACCTTCCAGCAGAGTGACGCCGCTATCAACCAGTAACTTGCGGTAGATGTCATTGAGGCGATTGATCTCGCGGTCCTTGTTGGCAATCAGCGTGGACCAGTCAAAGCTGGCTTCCCCCAATGACCAGCCGAACCCCTTGGCGTGATCGAAGTCTTCGGAAAAATGCGCGCCATACACCAGCAATTTCTTGGGCACACACCCCACATTCACGCAGGTTCCACCCAGATAACGGCTTTCAGCCACCGCCACTCGCGCGCCGAACCCGGCCGCAAAACGCGCCGCCCTGACGCCACCCGAACCGGCACCAATTACAAACAGATCAAAATCAAAGGCCATTGATATCTCCTAGGCAGGGGCACAGCATAACCGCTTGGCGGTCTGGCAGAAACGACAAAGCCACCCGAAGGTGGCCTTGTGCAAAAACGTCATCAATCAAAAATCAATGCGCTTTGCCAGCTTTGTAGAAATGTTCGAAGCAGAAGTTGGTCGCTTCGATGTAGCCTTCAGCGCCGCCGCAGTCAAAGCGCGTGCCCTTGAACTTGTAGGCCAGCACGTTACCTTCCGCTGCCTGCTTCATGAGGGCGTCAGTGATCTGGATCTCGCCACCCTTGCCTGGCTCGGTCTGTTCGATTTTTTCGAAGATGTCCGGCGTCAGGATGTAACGGCCGATGATCGCCAGGTTGGACGGTGCATCTTCAGGCTTCGGCTTTTCGACCATGTCGGTCACGCGGAACAAGCCTGGTTTGATCTCTTCGCCAGCGATGACGCCGTACTTGTTGGTTTCCGACGGATCGACTTCCTGAATGGCAATGATCGAGCAGCCATAGTGCTTGTGCAGCTTGACCATCTGCGCCAGCACGCCATCGCCTTCAAGGTTGACGCACAAGTCATCGGCCAGCACTACGGCAAACGCTTCATTGCCGATCAGCGGACGACCACTAAGGATAGCGTGGCCCAAGCCCTTCATTTCGGTCTGACGCGTGTAGGAAAAGCTGCACTCGTCGATCAATTTGCGAATACCGACCAGGTACTTTTCTTTGTCAGTACCTTTGATCTGATGCTCAAGCTCGTAGCTGATGTCAAAGTGATCTTCAAGAGAGCGCTTGCCACGGCCAGTCACGATGGAAATTTCGGTCAGACCTGCCGCGAGCGCTTCTTCAACACCGTACTGGATCAGTGGCTTGTTGACCACCGGCAGCATTTCCTTGGGCATGGCCTTGGTCGCTGGAAGGAAGCGAGTGCCGTAACCGGCTGCTGGGAACAAGCATTTCTTGATCATAAAAGTCCTTGGTAAGGGCTGATGGTGTTAACGAGCCAGTCTAATCAGGCGGCGGCCACCTTACAATGACCCGCCACGGGCCGTCCAATGCCATGATAGAGGAATCCACAGCCAGATAGTTCCGCACAATCTCGTATATTGCGAGCATCGAATGGCGCCGCTTGGGCATAAAACTGCCCCACTCTACTGACAATCAGGCTGAAGATAACGCCAGTATCAGCCGATGCAATAGGGGTGCAATAACGTAAAACATGGCGGAACGATGGCACCCACTTAAAGTCCAACGCTCGCTGTTGCCTTTTCTCTGAACTTATATCGAAGCGAAAAACATGATCAGACTCCTGTCCATTATTGCTGTGCTGGGCCTTGCCGGCTGCGCGACTGCCTCAAACACCTACCTGAAAAACGGTAAACAGGGGCTGAGCATCGACTGCTCCGGCGAAGCCATGTCATGGGCCAGTTGCTATGAAAAGGCCGATGCGTCCTGCGCAGGCACAGGCTATGAAATCGTCGGTACAGACGGCACGCCACAGCCTGCGGAAAGCGACAAGACCCTGGGCGTGGACGTCGGTAACTACAAGAGCCGCAGCGTGCTGGTGGTGTGTAAATAAGTCAGGCCTGCCGCCCCGTGTAAACACCACCGGGCGGCGTGATCCAGAAGGGCGCATCCGAACAGGGTGCAATCAGCCGGAAATACACGCGTCGGCGGCGTTCTGAACGTCCCTGAAGCGGATAGGCACATTGGAAAGTCGCTCATGGACCTTGATCGTACTGCCGCCCGAGCGGGTCTCGATATCGACGACGGCCGCTGGCGACTTGCTGAGCTTCTGCGCCACGATGACTCGCAAACCGTCATGACGAGGCTCTACCAAAGGGGGCTTGCGGCTGCTACTGATCTTGCCAATGAAACAGTCCGCATATTCCTGAGGCTTCTTGCCCGACATCACGCTCATGGTAGGGAGCGTATGCTCGATGTCATCCACAGTGGCACAGCCAGTCATCGCCAGAGCCAGGACTACTACAGCAGCCAGTTTCATACAAAGCCTCCGAATAAAAGTCCTACGACAAGCCTGGGCGCAATTAAATCCCGACACGGGTGTTTTTTGCGAGAAACACAGCAAATTAGCTGCCATGAGCGTCAAATTGCGAGCGTCACATGCTATCGTTTTGATTTTTCAGAAAAACCCTCGCTTCGGAGCCCGTCATGAAATTCGTACACCAGCGTGAGCATCTCAACGAGGACGACCTGGTCGTTATCGAGTGCTCCCAGACCTGCAATATTCGCCTGATGAACGACGCGAATTTTCGCAGCTTCAAAAACGGTGGTCGGCACACGTATCACGGCGGTGCGTTTGACACTTTCCCGGCCAAGATCGCTGCACCCAGCACTGGCTTCTGGAACATCACCATCGACACCGCAGGCCGCAAGGTAGATACCAACGCCGGACGCAAACCGCCTTTTACCCACAAGATCAAAATCGTCCGGCGCTCGACCTCTCGCCTGGGATGATGCAAGGAGTCACCGTGAACAATCCAGCACCGCGTACCACCAAATTCGCCGTCAGCTACAAACTCAACGGCGAACGCCGCTTCGAGTTCGCCCAGTTGCAGTCGGCTTCGGTAGAAGAAGCCGAGGCAGCCCTGAAGAAAATGCATGGCCCGGGCGACGATCAGATTACCGACGTCAAGGTCAGCAAGGCGCTCTGATTAAACGGAGCGCTGATTCAGCAAAGCACACGATACTGCCAGGTGTTCGACCCGATCATGCAACGCAAAGGTGACACTCCCGCCACTCTGGACCTGTTTGCCGACCAGACACCCCAGCCTCGACTCGACGAGCAGATCGGGCCGGGGTCATGGTTATTCAGCGGTTTCGCGCTGCCTGCCATGCCGCCGCTGCTGCTTGCCCTTGAACAGACGCTGGGCCACTCCCCGTTCAGACACATGCTCACACCTGGCGGGCTGAGCATGTCCGCTGCATTGAGCAGTTGCGGGCCGCTGGGCTGGATCACCGATCGTCACGGCTATCGCTACAGCAACGTGGACCCGCAGACCGGGCAACCCTGGCCTGCGATGCCGGACGTTTTCATGCAGCTGGCGCAGGACGCCGCACTCGCCGCCGGCTATCGCGGTTTTGTGCCTGACGCCTGCCTGATCAATCGCTATATACCCGGCGCAAAGATGTCGCTGCATCAGGACAAGAACGAGTACGACCATCGCTGGCCCGTGGTGTCGGTGTCATTGGGTATCCCGGCCGTCTTCCAGTTCGGTGGCATGCAACGCAGCGACAAGACCCGGCGCATTTCACTGTTTCATGGTGACGTGGTGGTCTGGGGCGGCGAAGACCGGCTGCGCTTCCACGGCATCTTGCCGATAAAGCAGGCTGACCACCCATTGCTGGGCGAGCAACGGATCAACCTGACGTTCCGAAATGCCGGTCACGATAGCTGACAGGCCTTCTAAGCCCCCTAAAGCGCCCCTGAAGTCCGTGTCAACGCAGGGCAGACCGCTCGATGCAGGTTAAGCGCGGTACTGATAATGCCGATGTGGCTGAACGCCTGCGGGAAATTGCCCAGCATCCGGCCATCCTTCGGATCATATTGCTCCGCCAGCAGCCCGACGTCATTGCACAGACCGCACAACCGCTCGAACAGCGCTGCGGCGTCATCGGCCCGGCCCAGCAGCACGTAGGCATCGGCCAGCCAGAACGAACAGACCAGAAAGGTCCCTTCGCGCCCCGCTACGCCATCGACGCTGCGCTCATTGTCGTAACGCAGTAACAGGCCATCCTGCATCAGCGTGCGCTCGATCTGCGCGACAGTGCCGATGACACGAGGGTCTTCGGGTGGCAGGAACCCGGTCAGGACAATCTGCAGCAGACTGGCATCGACCTCTGCCGAACCGTAGGTCTGTACGAAACTGCCCAGTTCGGCATCAAAGCCATGGCGACAGACATCCGCATGGATTTCATCCGCCACTCGCCGGTAGTGTTCCGCCAGAGCACGATCTTCTTCGCCTTCGGCAGCCTGAGCGATCTGCGTAGCGTTGCGGTCGAAGGCCACCCAGGCCATGACCTTGGAATGGGTGAAATGACGTGGCTCGGAGCGAATCTCCCAGATTCCTGCGTCTGGCAGGTGCCATATCTTCGCCAGATAAGGCATCACCACCTTGGAAATCGCCACGCTGCGCGGGTGCTGCGGCATGCCGCCTTTAAGGGCCTGAATCATGGCATCTGCGACTTCGCCGTAGACATCCAGCTGAACCTGATTGGCCGCGCCATTACCCACCCGCACCGGCAGCGAGTGCTCGTAGCCGCTCAACCACGGCAGCTCGTATTCCTGCAGACGCCGCTCACCGCCCACGCCGTACATGATCTGTATCTGTTCCGGGTTGCCGGCAATCGACCGCAATAGCCAGTCGCGCCAGGCGGTGGCTTCCTCGAAATAACCCAGATTCATGAAAGCCAGCAGGGTCATGGTCGCGTCGCGCAACCAGCAATAGCGGTAGTCCCAGTTACGCTCGCCACCCAGTTGCTCGGGCAACGACGTCGTCACGGCGGCAACAATGCCGCCGGTGGGCGCATAGGTCATGGCTTTGAGGGTGATCAGCGAGCGCTTCACCTGACCCGTCCACGGCCCGACATCAGGGCACCGATCAGAAAACTCGCGCCAGTAAGCTGCAGTGGCCTCGAGCGCATGATCGGCATCGATCTGTGCGCGCAACGGTTCGAAGGAAGGCTGGTACGCCAGAATGAACACCTTGCGCTCACCCTCCCCGACCTGAAATTGACTGGCGGTATGATGATCCTGCGGATGCAAGGCCACCGGGCTGTGCAAAACCAGCATTTCGGGGCCGGCCACCGCTGTCAACGTATGCGCGTCCTTGCGCTCGACCCACGGCACGCTGCTGCCGTAATCGAAGCGAATGGCAAGGTCTACGCCGAACTCCACTTGCCCGCTCAGCCCGACCACCATACGCACCACATGGCCGCTGGTGTTCATGGGCATGAAATCGATCAACATCGCGCGACCGTCACGGGTTTCGAAGACGGTCTCGAGAATCAGCGTCCCTTCACGATAACGGCGCTCGACCGCGATAACCTCGGCGCGTGGCGCGATCTTCCAGCGCCCGTGTTCTTCGCTGCCCAGCAACGCCGCAAAACAGGCCGTCGAGTCAAAGCGCGGGAAACACAACCAGTCCAGCGAGCCATCCCGGGCAACCAGGGCAGCTGTCTGACAGTTGCCCAGCAATGCGTAGTCTTCGATCAGTGCAGCCATTCAGAAATGCCCGTCTTGAGAGAGGGTTTGTCAGCGCGTACCACAGGCCGGTTCAGGCTGGCAGGATGTACCGCTCGATGGCTTTGGCAACACCGTCCTGCTCATTGCTATCTGTAACATGGTCAGCCTGTCCCTTGACTGTCTGCTCACCCTGCCCCATCGCGATGGACAACCCGGCTACGTGAAACATCGCCACGTCGTTACCGCCATCACCGATGGCTGCGGTACGGGACAACTCGACACCCAGGTATTTCGCCAGCGCGACCAGTGCCGAGCCCTTGCTGGCGTCCAGCGCGGTCACGTCCAGGTAGTATTTTTGCGAGCGGGCGGCCAGCGCCAGGCCTTCGATCTGCGGGTTGAGCTGTGACTCGAGGGTCTTCAGCAGCTCGAAATCGGCACTGGCTGCGACGATCTTGTCGACGCGATCAAGGTACGGCTCGAAACTCTCGACCTGAACATAATCGTAGCCCAGCGCGTCGCGCTCATGATCGACGTAGTCCGCGCCAGGGTCGAGCAGCAGCCACTGATCATCGGCGAACACCCAGATGCCGACGTTATGCCCTGCGAACAGGTCAAGGCAGGTCCTGACCGCCGCCGGATCAATACGATGAGCCGCGAGCAGGCTGCCATCGGGATGAGTAATGGTGCCGCCGTTAAAGGCCACCGTTGGCAGATCGACACCCAACGCTTCGATGACCTGGCGCATGGCCCTTGGCGGTCGGCTGCTGGCCAGGGTGAAATGGATGCCTGCCTGACGCAGGCGCCTGATCGCCTCGATGTTGGCATGACTCAGGCTGTGATCGCGGCGCAACAACGTGCCATCGATATCGGACAACAGAAACTGTACAGAGGATGAAGACGGCTCAGACATTCAGATCTCTCCACTCGCGACCATCACGACTCAGCAACTCGTCACCCGCATCAGGTCCGTTCTTGCCAGCCTCATACAGCTGAACTTCCGGCTGGCTGGCCCAGGCATCAAGAAACGGCTGCACCGCACGCCAGCCGTTTTCGATGTTGTCGGCACGCTGGAACAGCGTCTGGTCGCCTGTCAGACAGTCGTAAATCAGGGTTTCGTAGCCGGTCGAAGGCTGCATCTCGAAGAAGTCCTTATAGGCAAACCCCAGCGCGATGTCCTCCATGTCCAGCGTCGGGCCGGGCCGTTTGGCGAACAGGTCGAACCACATGCCTTCGTTAGGCTGAATCTGGATGCGCAGGTAGTTGGGCTTCAAACGATCGACTTCGGTGTCACGAAATTGCGCATAGGGCGCAGGTTTGAAACAGATGGCAATTTCAGTGCTGCGGGCACTCATGCGCTTGCCGGTGCGCAGATAAAAAGGCACGCCCACCCAGCGCCAGTTGTCGACCATGACCTTGAGCGCCACATAGGTTTCCGTCGTGCTGTCAGGCTCGACCCGATCTTCCTGGCGATAACCGGCAACCTCCTTGTCGCCCATCGTGCCCTGCGCATACTGACCGCGTACCGAATTGGCCAGTGCTTCCTCTTTGTTCCACGGCCTGATCGCGCCCACCACCTTGGCTTTTTCGCCACGGACCGCGTCGGCGCCGAATGCCGCCGGGGGTTCCATCGCGACCATCGCCAGCAACTGGAACAGGTGATTGGGCACCATGTCGCGCAGTGCACCGGTGTGCTCGTAAAAACTGCCACGGGTCTCGACACCCACGGTTTCCGCAGCGGTGATCTGCACGTGGTCGATGTAGTGGTTGTTCCAGAACGACTCGAAAAGGCCATTGGAGAAACGGCTGACCAGAATGTTCTGCACCGTCTCCTTGCCCAGGTAATGGTCGATTCGGTAGATCTGTTTTTCGCTCATGACCTTGAGCAGGCAGCCATTGAGCTCTACTGCACTGGCCAGATCGGAGCCGAACGGCTTTTCGATGATTACCCGGCGGAAGCCGTCATCGGTTTCATGCAGCAAACCGGACGACCCCAGGCGCTGGGCCACCTCGCTAAAGAACCGTGGCGCGGTAGCCAAGTAGAACACTGCATTTTTCGCACCGGTGCTCTCGATCTTGCTGGCGATATCCTGATAGGTCGAATCATCGAGAAAGTCGCCCTGCACATAGCTGATACGCTCGGCAAGCTTGCTCCACAGCGCGGGATCGAGAGGATCCTTGCCACCGCCAGCAATTTTGCCGGCAGCTTCGTCACGGATGAAATTCTCGAGTTTTTTGGCGAAGTCTGCATCGCTGATCGCGTTGTGATCGACGCCGACGATGTGCAGCCCTTCGTCCACCAGACCGTCGCGCGACAGGTTGTAAAGCGCCGGCATCAGCAGACGCTTGACCAGGTCACCGTGCGCACCGAACAGAAACAGGGTCGTCGGGGGCGCAACTTCGGCTTTTTGCTCGGCACTGCCGCGCGACAGCCCCATTACTTGGGTTCCTTGTGGCCACCAAATCCAAAGCGCATGGCAGACAGCATCTTGTCTGCATATGAGCTTGTCTGACGGGAGCGGAAGCGCGCGAACAAGGCGCTGGACAGCACCGGAACCGGTACGGCCTGCTCGATCGCCGCCTCGATGGTCCATCGTCCTTCGCCACTGTCAGCAACCGAACCGGAAAAGGCATCCAGTTGCGGGTCAGTCGCCAGGGCATCGGCGGTCAGGTCGAGCAGCCACGATGAAACCACGCTGCCACGACGCCAGACTTCGGCAATATCAGCAGTGTTCAGGTCAAAACGCTGCTCGGCTGGCAGGTGCTCGGAGTTTTTCTGCTTGAGCAAGTCGAAGCCTTCGGCGAAGGCCTGCATCATTCCGTACTCGATACCGTTGTGGATCATCTTCACGAAATGACCCGAACCTGCAGGGCCGGAATGGATGTAACCACGCTCGGCGCGGTCGTCGGTCGAGGTACGACCGCGGGTGCGCTCGATCGAACCAAGGCCGGGTGCGAGGGATGCGAACAGCGGGTCAAGACGCTCTACCTCCGCCACGTCGCCACCGATCATCATGCAGTAGCCGCGCTCAAGGCCCCAGACGCCATAATGCAGGCCTTTTTCGCTCAGTTCCTGCGCGCGACGAATGTCGTCCTTGTAGAAGGTGTTACCGCCATCGATGATCACGTCGTCGGCTTCAAGCAACTGACTGAGGGTCTGAATGGTGTCTTCGGTCGGGGCGCCTGCCGGGAGCATGACCCAGACTGCACGGGGTTTTTCCAGCGCACTCACCAGTTCCGCCAGATCAGCAACGGCAGTAGAGCCCTCATTGGCCAGGGCGCTGCGTGATGCCTCATCGCGGTCATACACCACTGTAGTGTGACCATCCAGCATCAGTCGCCGTGCAATGTTGCCGCCCATGCGGCCCAGTCCAATAATCCCAAGTTGCATGAAGGTGCTCCTTAAATCGTAAAAAGGTGCCCCACTTGCCGTCCAGCGCATCGACGGGTTGCGAGCATGCTGTTTAGTCAAGCGAGGCAGAACGTCGGTTCCCTTGCAAGAAGGTGAAGGCGGGATTGCCCTCCGATGGTGCATTTTGTCGCGATCAATAAACATTCGCGACAATTAAAAATAAAAAAGTTCCAAAATCATGCAAAAGAAATCAAAATCGGTGCCGATAGAGAGGTAAGCAACGGCGCTCATGGATTGAAAGTCATTGCCACGGACCTTTCTGAGGTTGAATCCGCCATTTGCGAGGTGAGCAATGGGCACTGTACTACCAGCACTTGCACCACAAACCCTTTATGTCACGATCCGTCGCGACGAATTGCGTGCGTTGAAAGAAGAACGCGAGCAGTTGCAGCGCAAAGTGGCTCACTTGAGCATGATGTTGCAGCAAAACCAGCTGCCTGCACCCGGTAAGATGCTTCAAGCCTGACCGCAGTTGCATCACCCTTCAGACCGCTCCGCGGCAAGCCCGATATGCTGGCTTGCCCGCTTGATCTGATGCTTTCCGTCACTGCCTCCGCTTCTCCCTCCCCCGGCCCGACCTGCAGCAGGCGCCCGCCACATTGGCTAGAGCGACTTTTGCCAGAACATCGCACGCCCCATTTCAGGGTTCAGCTGATAATTATCGAAGCCTAGCTTTTTATAAGCGCCTTGCGCCACGTCGTTGCCCTCGAGCACTTCCAGGGTCAGCTTGCAGCAACCGCGTTGACGGGCAATTTCTTCTACTTTGAGCAACATTTTGTGGCTGATACCCAGACCGCGATATTGCGAGACCACCGCCACGTCATGAATGTTGACCAGAGGGCGACAGGCAAAGGTTGAAAAGCCTTCGAAGCAGTTGACCAGCCCGACCGGCTCGCCGGAAATAAAGGCCAGCACGCTGAAGGCATGTGGACGCTTGGCCAGCTCTATGGCCAGTTGCTGCCGGGTATCACTGGACAGTGGCTTGCCCGACCCCATGACATCCATCGAATATTCGTTCAAGACAAATCCGATCGCGTCAGCGTGCACAGGATTTGTATAACTCGCTTGCAGTACCAGTACCTCGGGGGCTTCCATTTCCATCCTCGTCAATTCAATCAGAGTGATTCGGTTAAATCAGTCAAAGGGTCGCTCATCGGGACCAGCGCCAGGGCTGGGACGGCTGGTGCGATTCTATCCTGCCTCGCTCCAAAATGTTCCAGCACAAATGTAGGAAATTTCTACCCATGCCCGGAGATTGAACATCAGGCGCACCCGGAAAAGGCGTGCTGCACCGATGAGGCTCATCACCCCCTCGCGTTACTACCCTTCTGTTACAAAAACGAAGCACTTGGCAGGTATTGTCGAACGATCCGACGACCGGTCATGTGCGGCGCAGCCTCGAAATTGAGCCCGAAAAAAACGTATCGACTGCCGTGCCGGCTCTTGCAGCATGCCCAACGCTGCGGCGTCGAAGCCCATGCCAGACATTCGTAAATAAAAAAGTCGAAACTTCTCAAAAACCGCCGGGTCAGGTGAATAGAGCATCTATGCTATTGGCTGACATCCGGTTATGGCGACATCACGCCGCTTTGTCACTACGCATAATCGAAACGGGTATTGATCTTGCGTAGTGCACGTATGTGTACCCGGCCATAGGAAATGGCCAATAAAAATCAAAGTGATGCACCAAGACTGTTTAAGGGGAAAAATCGATGATTAGCGCTGCTGTCAAAACCCAGAAGGGAGAGAGTTTTAACCAGCCAGTTGGCGAGCTGACTCATCTGCCGATCTTTGCTGCCAAGAGCGTTACTTCGCTGCAATTGCCGACCTCGACCGTTCAACCGACCCTGTCTCAGGTCAACAGGCGCAAAGTGCTGTTCGTGACCTCCGAACTGGCCGATCTGGTGAAAACCGGCGGGCTGGGCGATGTGTCTGCCGCACTGCCACGCGCCATGCGCCACCTGCACGACGTTCGCGTTCTGATTCCTGGTTATCCGCAAGTGATAAACAGCGGCAACCCGATCCATATCATCAGCCAGCTGGGCGGGCATGCTGCACTGCCGCCCTGCAAGGTCGGGCGTATGGACATGAAAGATGGCCTGGTCATCTACGTGCTGATCTGCCCTGAATTGTACGAGCGCGAAGGCACGCCTTACGCTGACACTAATGGCCGCGACTGGTCCGATAACCACATCCGTTTTGCGCGTCTGGGCCTGGCCGCTGCCGAGTTCGCTGCTGGCGAAGTGAAAAGCCAGTGGTGCCCTGAACTGGTTCACGCCCACGACTGGCCTGCGGGGCTGGCGCCGGCTTACATGCACTGGCGCGGGCAGTCCACGCCGAGTATTTTCACAGTTCACAACCTGGCCTATCAAGGCACCGTGAGCACTGCGTCGAGCCGTGAACTGGGCATCCCGGATGAGGCGATCACCCCGGAAGGCATGGAATTTTACGGCAAGCTGTCGTTCATCAAAGCCGGCATGGCGTTCGCGAACCACATCACCACGGTCAGCGCCACCTACGCCCGGGAAATCACCACAGCTGAATTCGGCTGCGGCCTTGAGGGCTTTTTGCAGAGCAAGGCCGACAAAGGCCAGCTCAGCGGCATCCCCAACGGTATCGATGAAAGCTGGGACGCCGCCACTGACGAACACCTGATCTGTCACTTCGCGCCCAATGAATGGACGCGCAAGGAAATCAACGCCGATTACGTCCGCGAGCTGTTTGAGCTGGACGCCTCCAGCGGGCCGCTTTACGCGGTGGTTTCGCGCCTCGTTTATCAGAAAGGCCTGGACCTGACCATTGGCGTGGCCGAGCACATAGTCAACAACGGTGGGCAGATTGCAATCATCGGCCGCGGTGAGCCAGAAGAAGAAGATGCCATGCGCGCACTGGCGGCACGCTTTCCCGGCCGTATCGGTGTGCGTATCGGCTTCAACGAAACCGATGCACGACGCATGTTTGCCGGCAGTGATTTTCTGCTGATGCCGTCGCGCTATGAACCCTGCGGCTTGAGCCAGATGTACGCCCAGCGTTTCGGCTCGCTGCCTGTAGCCCGCAACACCGGCGGCCTGGCGGACACCATCGAGGATGGCGTTACCGGCTTTCTGTTCAATGAATCAACCGTCGAAAGCTATACCGAAGCCCTGAACCGCACGTTTCAGGTCTTCGCTCACCCGGAACTGCTCAATGCCATGCGCTGCCGCGCAATGGCTGCCCCCTTCAACTGGCATCAGGCAGTGGAGCCCTACGCAGAGCTTTATCGCGACCTGTTGAAGAAAAACGTGAGCATGACCAGCAACTAACCAGGTTAAGGATTAGTGGATGCCCCTGCGTACAGACGATAACTGGCGCCACGGCGCCGTTTTGTTGGACCCTGAACACACCCGGTTTGCCCTCTGGGCACCGGATGCCTCCTACGTAAGTGTCGAACTGCAGGATGGCCAGTCTCTGGCCATGCTGCCCCAGCCAGAAGGCTGGTTCGTGCTTGAGGCCCGCTGCAAGGCGGGTACTCGATACCGCTTCAAAGTCGACCATACGCTCGAAGTGCCAGACCCGGCATCGCGTGCGCAGTTCGATGACGTTCATTCGCAAAGCATCGTGGTCGACCCCCAGGCCTATTCGTGGCGAAACACTGCATGGAACGGTCGTCCGTGGCATGAGGCTGTTATCTATGAGCTGCACGTCGGCGCGATGGGTGGCTATGCAGCAGTCGAGAAGTATCTTGCGCGCCTCGCCGCGCTGGGCATCACCGCCATTGAGCTGATGCCGCTGGCGCAGTTCCCCGGTGATCGCAACTGGGGCTATGACGGCGTTCTGCACTATGCCCCGCAGTCTTCATACGGCACTCCCGAACAGCTCAAACACTTGATCGACACCGCTCATGGCGTTGGCCTGATGGTGATTCTGGACGTGGTGTACAACCACTTCGGTCCGGACGGCAATTACCTGGGCAGTTACGCCAAGGAATTCTTCCGCAGCGACCTGCACACACCGTGGGGCGACGCGATCGATTTCAGGCGCCCGCAAGTGCGGGATTTCTTCGTCGACAACGCCCTTATGTGGCTGCTCGAATACCGCATCGACGGGCTGCGCATGGACGCCGTCCACGCCATTCGCGACGAGACCTTCCTGCCCGAGTTCGCCACCCGCGTGCGCGAGCGGATCGAACCGTCCAGGCATGTGTGGCTGAACCTTGAAAATGAGTTCAATCAGGCCAGCCTGCTGGACAAGGGTTTCGACGCGCAATGGGACGATGACGGGCACAACACGCTGCATGTGCTGTTGACCGGCGAAACGGACGCCTATTACTCGGACTTCGCCAAAAAGCCGACCCACAAACTTGCGCGCCTGCTCAGCGAAGGCTTTGTCTACCAGGGCGAACAAACGCGCCATGGGCACACCCGAGGCGAGCCCAGCGGCCACCTTGCACCGACCGCCTTTGTGCTGTTCCTGCAGAACCACGACCAGATCGGCAACCGGGCGCTCGGCGAGCGTCTGCCACAACTTTGTTCCCCCGATGCGCTCAGGGCCGCGACTGCGCTGTTGTTGCTCTCGCCGATGATTCCGCTGATGTTCATGGGCGATGAATGGGCCGCGAGCGAACCTTTCCTGTTTTTCACCAGCCACCACGGCGAGCTGGCCGACGCCGTGCGTGAAGGGCGTCGCAAGGAGTTCGCCGACTTCGCAGCGTTTGCCGACCCGGAAAAGCGCGAGCACATTCCTGATCCCAACGACATCAAGACCTTCGAGGCCTCCCGCCCGGCGTTCTCGGCGACCGACCTGCAGACCGAGAAAGGCCTGGAACACCGTCAATGGGTCGATTACTACGCACAATTGCTGGCCTTGCGTCATCAGGAAATCGTCCCGCGCCTGCCGGGTGCGCGCTTCCTCAACACCGAGATCCTTGGCGACAAGGCGGTCAGTGCACGCTGGACGCTGGGCGACGGCAGTGTGCTGCGTATCGACCTGAACCTCAGTGAGCAGGCCGTTACAACCACGCCTGCGCCACGTGCACGGGAGATTTTCTCCAGCGCTGCGAAATCGTCCGAACTTTCCCGGGACGCAATCCTCAATCCTTACACGGCCATTGTCAGCCTGACAGCAAGTGATGTTCTGGAGGAACAGGATGAACAATGAGCAATTGGAGCGGCTTGCGACCGAGGCAGGACTGTCGGTGCACTGGGTCGATGCCAACGCGAGGCCACAGGTCGTCAGCCCTGATGTGCTGCGCAAGGTTCTGGAAGCCTTGGGCTATCCTGCCGAAAACGGCGAGGCCATTGATGCCAGCCTGCAAAAGCTGCAGCTCGCCCGTCATGGCGCAAGCGCCCCGCCATTGCTGACGGTCGATCAGGACAGCAATCTGGACCTGTCGGAATGGTTTTCGGCGCAAACACCGTTCACGCTGCACCTTGAAGACGGCTCGTCGATCGACGCCACGCTGACCGCAAGCGGCGAGTTGCCGGCACTTGCGCCCGTCGGCTATCAACAGCTGGAAATTGCCGACCAGCATCTGACCATCGCTGTTGCACCGAAAACCTGCTTCAGCATGGCAATGGCTGTCGATGCGCCAGTGCCGCGCGGCTGGGGCCTGACGGCGCAGCTTTACAGCCTGCGCCGCGACGGTGATGGAGGCTTCGGCGACACCGAGGCACTGGAAATGCTGGTGCGTTCGGCCGGTGAGCGCGGAGCCGATGCGCTGGGCATCAGCCCTATTCACGCCATGTTCGCCAACGATCCACACCGTTACAGTCCGTACTCGCCTTCCAGCCGGCTGTTCCTTAACAGCCTGTACGCCGCGCCGGGTGCAATTCTCGGCGAGCGCGCCTGGCGCCAGGCAATCGAAGATGCAGGCGTAGGTGAAGAAATGGCGCGCCTGGAAACACTGTCCTTGATCGACTGGCCAAGCGCAGCCAACGCAAAATGGAAAGCGTTGCACGCCCTTTACGACGTGTTCAGCACCGGCGCGCATCCACTGCACGAAGACTTCAACAGTTTCCGCCACAGCGGTGGTGAAGCGCTGGAAAATCATTGTCGCTTCGAAGCCCTGCGCGCCGAATCGGCCACGCTGGGTATCAGCGAAAACTGGCACGAATGGCCGGAAACGTTCAAGGACCCGCGCAGCCAGGCTGTCGCGCAATTTGCCGAAACACACGGCGAGCAGATCAGCTTCCATGCCTTCGCCCAATGGCTGATTGCCCGTGGCCTTGAGCGTGCTCAGGTTGCCGCGCGCAGCAGCGGCATGCGCATCGGCCTGATCGCCGACCTGGCCGTGGGTGCCGATGGTGCCGGCAGCCAGGCCTGGAGCCGTCAGGATGAGTTGCTCTCGGCCCTGACCGTAGGCGCGCCGCCCGATATCCTCAACCGCGCCGGACAAAGCTGGGGCATCTCGGCTTTTTCACCAGATGGCCTCAAGCGCAACGGGTTTCGGGCATTCATCGAGATGCTGCGTGCCAACTTCGCCCATGCAGGCGGGTTGCGCATCGACCACGTCATGGGGCTGCAGCGTTTGTGGGTTGTCCCGCAGGGTTCGCCGCCCAGCGAGGGTGCCTACCTCAACTTCCCGCTCGACGACATGTTGCGCCTGCTGAGCCTTGAATCCTGGCGGCATAAGGCAATCGTGCTGGGCGAAGATCTCGGCACCGTTCCTGAAGGGCTCAGCGAGAAACTCAGCGCGCGAGCGATTCTGGGCATGCGCGTACTGTTGTTCGAACAGAACAACGGCCAGTTCAAACCGATCCTCGACTGGTCCGATCAAGCCCTGGCCACCACGAGCACGCATGACCTGCCGACGCTGGCGGGCTGGCTCAGTGAGCTGGACATCGAATGGAACGCCCGCCTGGGTCACATCGATGAACAGCACGAAGCCCAATGGCGTGATGAACGTGTACGTGAATACCACAGCCTGCGTCGCGCCTTGAGCCAGAACATCGAAGAGATGCCCGCCGACAGCGAAGACCCGGAGCAGATTATCGACGCGAGTGTCCGTTACCTGGGCCACACGCGTGCGCCGCTGGTGCTGCTGCCAATGGAGGATGCACTGGGTGTCGAGGAGCAGGCCAATCTGCCCGGCACCATCGACAGCCACCCGAACTGGCGCAGGCGCCTGCCCGGCACTGCTGCTTCCCTGCTTGATCATCCACATGCTGCTCGACGACTGGAATTGCTGTCCCAATCCCGGCTGCAAGCTGCGGAGCGTGACCGATGAACCGTCCATTACAGCCGTTGCGCGCCACCCAGCGCCTGCAATTTCATAAAGACTTCACCCTTGACGACGCCGTGCCACTGGTGTCCTACTTCGCTAGTCTGGGCAT
Organism: Pseudomonas avellanae BPIC 631; assembly: GCF_000444135.1. Classification (GTDB taxonomy): domain Bacteria; phylum Pseudomonadota; class Gammaproteobacteria; order Pseudomonadales; family Pseudomonadaceae; genus Aquipseudomonas; species Aquipseudomonas avellanae. The sequence continues at coordinate 15,462 of NZ_ATDK01000006.1, read as the reverse complement.
CAGTCACATCTACGCGTCGCCGTTGCTCAAGGCCCGCGCTGGCTCCATGCATGGCTACGATGTGGTCGACCCGACCGTCATCAACCCGGAGCTGGGCGGCGAACCTGCCCTGTTGCGCCTGGTATCGACCCTGCGCGAACACGGCATGGGCCTGATCCTCGACATCGTGTCCAACCACATGGCCGTCGGCGGCGCCGATAACCCGTGGTGGCTGGACCTACTGGAATGGGGACGTCGCAGCCCTTACGCAGACTTCTTCGACATCCAGTGGAACTCCCCGGACCCGCTGCTGGAAGGCCAATTGCTGCTGCCGTTTCTGAGCAGTGATTACGGCACCGTGCTGCAGGCCGGAGAAATCCCCTTGCGCTTCGATGCCGAGCGCGGCGCGTTTTACATCGAGCACTATCAGCATCACTTCCCGATCTGCCCGCTGACGTATGACTTGTTATTGCAGGCAGTGGAACAGCCGCACTTGAAGGAGATGGCGCAGCGCTTCACGGCGCTGGCGCAATACCCGCAAGCGTATGAACGCGCACGTCAGGCCAGGGCCGAATTGGCTGAACTGGCCAAGGATGCGCAGGTTTCGCAGGCTATCGAGCAGATTCTTGCGCACTTCGACTCCAGCAAACCGGAGGGTTTCCAGCGTCTGCATCAGTTGCTTGAGCGTCAGCATTATCGTCTGGCCAGCTGGCGCACCGCCGGTGATGACATCAACTGGCGGCGCTTCTTCGATATCAACGAGCTGGGCGGCTTGCGCGTCGAGCGGCCGCAGGTCTTCGAGGCCACTCACGGCAAAATCTTTCAGTTGATCGCGGACGGCCTGGTTGACGGGCTGCGTATCGATCACATTGACGGTCTGGCCAACCCGCGCGGCTATGGCCGCAAGTTGCATCGCCGGGTCAAAAGCCTGCTGAAGCAGCGCCCTGCCGAGGCGCAAATCGAACACTTGCCGATCTTCGTCGAGAAAATCCTCGGCCCGGATGAGCCGCTGCGCGAGGACTGGAGCGTAGACGGCACGACCGGTTACGAATTCATGAACCAGGTGTCGTTGCTGCAACACGACCCCAAGGGCAAAGAGCCGCTGGGCGAGCTGTGGAGCCGACTGTCAGAGCGTACCGCTGACTTTGATCAGGAAGTGCTGGTGGCCCGTGACTTGGTGCTGCACGGCACTCTGGCGGGCGATTTCGAGAACGTCGCGCAGTCATTGCTGCAAGTGGCACGCAGCGACCTGATGAGCCGCGACCTGACACTGGGGGCGATTCGCCGGGCCTTGCTGGCGCTGGTGGTGAATTTCCCGATCTACCGCACTTACATTTCGGTGTGCGGCCGCTCTGAGCAAGATGATCGTTATTTCCAGCAGGCCATGGAAGGCGCTCGTACCACGCTGAACGAAGGCGATTGGCCGGTGCTCGATTACCTGGCACGCTGGCTGGGTGGCGAATCATGGCGACAATTGCAGCGCGGGCACCTGCGCAAGCTGTACAAGAATGCTTGCGTGCGTTTCCAGCAGTTGACCTCCCCTGTCGCCGCCAAGTCGGTCGAGGACACATCTTTCTACCGCTCTGCGGTGCTGCTGTCGCGCAACGATGTGGGCTTTCATCCGCAGCATTTCAGTGCCCCGGTGGAGGACTTCCACGCAGTCTGCCTGGAGCGTCTGGAAAAATTTCCTGACAACTTGCTGACCACCGCCACCCATGACCATAAACGCGGCGAAGACACCCGTACACGCCTTGCGGTACTGAGTGAATGCGCGCCGTGGTACGCCGAACAGGTGGAGCGCTGGCGACAGCTGGCCGTGCCGCTGAAGGGTGACGAGCCCACTATCAGTGCGGGCGACGAGTTGATGCTATATCAGGCACTGCTGGGCAGCTGGCCGCTCAGCCTGGAAGGCGAACAAGCCCATCAGGACTACGCCAAGCGTATGGTCCAGTGGCAGGAAAAAGCCCTGCGCGAAGCCAAGCTGCAAAGTAGCTGGAGCGCGCCTAACCAGCCTTACGAAACGGCCTGCCGCAAGTTTCTGGAGCGCCTGCTGCTGGCGCCAGAAGCGCTTGCGCTGCGTCAGTCCCTGAGTGCAACGGCCAACCGTATTGCCACCGCTGGTGCGCTCAACAGTCTGGCGCAAACCTTGCTACGCTTGAGCGTGCCCGGCGTGCCCGATTTGTATCAGGGCACCGAGTTCTGGGATTTCAGCCTGGTGGATCCGGACAACCGCCGGCCGGTGGACTATGCAGCCCGGCAGAAGGCGCTGGCGCAGGACGCCAGCGCTGCCGACCTGCTGAGCAACTGGCAGGATGGCCGGATCAAACAGGCGCTGATCTCGAAGGTACTGAACCTGCGGGCCCAGTACCCGGCGCTGTTCAGCGAGGGGAGCTACCAGCCCCTTGAGATAAAGGGCAGCCACGCCGATCAGGTGATGGCCTTTGCCCGGGAGACGCAAGGAGTGCGCGCTGTCATCGTAGTCCCACGCATAAGCAGTGAACTATTGGGTACCGCACAAACTCCATTGATTAATGCTGCCAATTGGGGCGACACGCGGATAATGCTGCCGTTTGCCGATTCCGATTCTGACTGGAAGGGGCTCTTTTCTGACGTTGTCGTAATGACTGATCGGGAAATACCGCTCAGTGCAGCGCTTGAAAGATTTTCCGTCAATTTGCTTATTCAAACTACGTAATAGCTGGGAGTCTCAAGATGAGTGCAGACGAAAAAAGAATTCGCGATTTTGCCTATCAGATCTGGGAATCGGAAGGTAAACCCTCCGGCCATGATGAGCGTCACTGGGAAATGGCGCGCAAGCTGGCAGAGGCCGAAGCACTGTCACCCAACAAGTCCACCGTGCGCAAATCCAGCAAGCCGAAACTGCCTGAGGTAGACAGCGCCAAGGCGCCTGCCAAAGGCGCGGCCAAGCCGGTGGCCAAATCGGCTCCTGCGCCAAAGCCTGCGGCCGACAGCAAACCCAAGGCAGCGCCTAAAGCAGCGCCGAAGCCTGCGGCCAAGCCGGCTGCAAAACCGGCAACTGCGGCGGCGTCCGATGCGCCTTCCAAAAAAGATGCACCTGCCAAACCTGCTGTTGCGAAGAAGCCGCGCAAGCCGTCAAATTCTTGAAACTCTTCTGGCCCGGTGCCAGTCCATTGTTACAGGTCCCGCTCTGATCCAGAGACGGGACCTGCTGCAACCCCACACTTTATCTTCAATGTTGGAGCCCCTGCGGCTTCGATAGCGGTCTTGGCCGCTCAGAAAATCATTCGACGTCAGGAAGGCACCATGAATACGAAGTCAACTCCAGCGGCAGATGAAAGCTCCGCTTCGCACGATAATCCTGCCAGCACCCCGACGCGCATTCGTGAAGGGCTTCCCTTTCCTCTCGGTGCCAGCTGGGACGGTCTGGGCGTCAACTTCGCCCTGTTCTCGGCCAACGCCACCAAAGTCGAACTCTGCCTGTTCGATTCGACCGGTGAAGTGGAGCTGGAGCGTATCGAGCTTCCGGAATACACCGACGAGATCTACCACGGCTATCTGCCCGACGCTCACCCTGGGCTGATCTACGGCTACCGTGTTTATGGTCCTTACGATCCGAAGAACGGCCATCGCTTCAACCACAACAAACTGCTGATCGACCCGTACGCCAAGCAATTGGTCGGCGAGCTGAAATGGTCGGAGGCGCTGTTCGGCTACACCATCGGCCACGCTGACGGCGACCTGAGCTTCGACGAGCGCGACAGCGCGCCGTTCGTGCCAAAAAGCAAGGTGATTGACGAAGCCTACACATGGGGCCGTGACCAGCGCGTCGGGACGCCGTGGGACAAGACCATTTTCTACGAGACCCACGTGCGCGGCATCACCATGCGCCACCCTGAGGTCGCGGAAGAGTTGCGCGGTACGTTTGCAGGCCTGGGATCAGCGCCCGTCGTCGATCACATCCGCAAGCTGGGCGTGACGTCTGTCGAGTTGCTGCCGATCCATGCGTTCGTCAACGATCAGCATCTGTTGCAAAAAGGCATGACCAACTACTGGGGCTACAACAGCATCGCGTTCTTCGCCCCGGACCCCCGTTACCTGGCCAGCGGCAAGATCGCCGAGTTCAAGGAAATGGTCGCGCACCTGCACCATGCAGGTCTGGAGGTCATTCTCGACGTGGTCTACAACCACACCGCCGAGGGCAACGAGCTGGGTCCGACCCTGTCGATGCGCGGTATCGACAACGCCTCGTATTACAGGCTGATGCCGGACGACAAACGCTATTACATCAACGATTCCGGTACCGGCAACACCCTCGACCTGAGCCACCCTTGCGTATTGCAGATGGTCACCGACTCGCTGCGTTACTGGGCGTCGGAAATGCACGTCGACGGCTTCCGTTTCGACCTGGCAACCATTCTCGGTCGTTACCACGATGGCTTCGACGAGCGTCACAGCTTTCTGGTTGCGTGCCGTCAGGACCCGATCCTGCGTCAGGTCAAACTGGTCGCCGAGCCTTGGGACTGCGGTCCGGGCGGCTATCAGGTGGGCGGTTTCCCACCGGGCTGGATGGAATGGAACGACAAGTTCCGCGACACCGTGCGGGCGTTCTGGAAAGGCGACGAAGGCCAACTGTCCGACTTCGCTGCGCGCATGACCGCTTCGGGCAACATGTTCAACCAGCGCGGTCGTCGCCCTCAGGCGTCGGTCAACTTCATCACGGCGCACGATGGCTTCACGCTGCACGACCTGGTGTCGTACAACGACAAGCACAACGAGGCCAACGACGAAAACAACCAGGACGGCAGCAATAACAACGTGTCCTGGAACCACGGCGTCGAAGGTCCGACCGAAGACCCGGAAATCAACACCCTGCGTCTGCGCCAGATGCGTAACTTCTTCGCCACATTGCTGCTGGCTCAAGGCACGCCAATGATCGTTGCCGGCGATGAATTCGCGCGCACTCAGCACGGCAACAACAATGCCTACTGCCAGGACAGTGAAATTGGCTGGATCAACTGGGATCTGGACGAAGACGGCGAAGCGTTGCTCAAGTTCGTCACCCGTGTGATCAAGCTGCGTCAGAGCTACCCGATCCTGCGTCGTAGCCGCTTTCTGGTCGGCGACTACAACGAGGAAATCGGCGTTAAGGACGTAACCTGGCTTGCGCCAAGTGGCGAAGAAATGAGTGTCGAGCAGTGGCACGATGCCAACGGCCGCTGCCTGGGCATGCTGATGGATGGCCGCGCGCAGGAAACCGGCATTCGTCGTCCGGGTGCCGACGCCACGCTGCTGTTGGTAGTCAACTCGCACCATGACGGCGTCAACTTCACCTTGCCGGAAGTGCCGGAAGGCACCCATTACGAGTGCCTGATCGACACCAATCAGGACGATGCACGCAGCAAGGAGAAGTTTGCGTTCGGTTCGCATTACACCGTCACCCCACGTTCGCTGCTGCTGTTTGAAGTCAAGCGTGAAGATCAGCAATGACTGATGCCTTGAGCGAGTTTCTCGACTGGCGCAAGCATGGCTATGCCGATACGCATGCGCTGGGCGAGTGCTTGCAGGCACTGGTCAATGAAGGTCTGGATCAACTCCCGTTGCCTGCCCGCGGTCAGACTCTTGAGCGCTGGCAGGCGCTGGCCTGCGTGGCAGGCCACGACCTGGGGTTGTGCAAATTGTACGAGGGGCACACAGATGCGTTGGCGATCATGGCTGAGCTGGGTGCCCCGCCCCCCGAACAATTCAGCACCTGGGGCATGTGGGCGGCAGAGCCGCCGCAGGCACGGGTGACGTTAAGCGGCAAGGGCGATTCGCTTCGCCTGAACGGCCGCAAGGCCTGGTGCTCAGGCGCCAATGCCCTGAGCCACGCATTGATCACCGTGTGGGACGAGGCGCATCGCCAGCAACTGGTTGCGGTGCGCCTCGATCAACCCGGTGTGCACATCACCAACGATGGCTGGCGTGCAGTGGGTATGGGCGCGACGGGCAGCGTCGAGGTGATGTTCGAGAATGCCGACGGGCAGCTTGTCGGCGCACCCGGCGGCTACCTGCAAAGACCCGGTTTCTGGCACGGCGGCATCGGCATCGCAGCCTGCTGGTATGGCGCGTCCCGCTCCATTGCGCAGCGCCTGCTTGCGCACATCGGCAAACGTGAAGAGCCGCACGCCCTCGCCCATCTGGGCGCGGTAGACGTGGCGTTGCACGCTGCAATTGACGTCCTGCGTGCCGCTGCCGTGCACCTGGATCAGGCGCCGACGGAACCCGCCGAAATTCTGGCCCGGCGCTGCCGCGCCTATGTCGAGCAATCCGCAGAGCTGGTCATTCAACATGTAGGTCGCGCAGTGGGCGCAGGCCCCTACTGCAAGGACCCGCATTTCGCCCGATTGATTGCCGACCTGCCGGTCTTTTTACGGCAGAGCCACGCCGAGCAGGACCTGGCGGCGCTGGGCCAGTTGGCTGGCAAGCAGTCGCAGGCTGTCCGGCCCTGGTCATTATGAGACAGCATGTATGAAAGTGTACGGTCATGAGTGAAGCCTTTGTGGTGAGCGACAACGCATCGGACCAAGGCACACCGCTGGCCGCCTGGAATGCCTCGGCCAGACTGCGCGCATTGCCGGCGATCACTGCCGACCTGCTGGTGCCGCCCAACTGCCGGGCGGTGATCATCGCACCGCACCCGGATGATGAAATACTCGGCTGCGGCGGCCTGATGAGCCAATTGGCGCAACTGCAACGCAACCTGCTGCTGATTTCGGTGACCGACGGCACCGCCAGCCATCCGGGCTCAGCGCTCTGGCCTGTCGAGCGACTGGCCGAAAACCGCCCTCAGGAAAGCGCGCAAGCCCTGAACCTTCTCGAAATCCCCTTTGAACAGCTCGCCTGGACAAGAGGCGGCTTTGCAGATGGCACGCTTGGCGAACATGAAGACCGGCTGGTGGAGTTTCTTGCCCAGCAGTTGGGGCCTACCGATGTGGTGTTTGCCACTTGGGCAGGCGACGGCCACCCCGATCATGAAGCCGTCGGCCGCGCCAGTGCCAGAGCCTGCGCCAAAACAGGCGCTCAGCTTCACGAAGTACCGATCTGGGCCTGGCACTGGGCCGACCCCGAGGACGAACGCCTGCCATGGGATCGCGCCCGCAAACTGTTGCTGGACCCCATGACCCTCGCGCACAAACGCAGTGCGGCCCGGGCTTTTACCAGTCAGTTGCAGGGCGACCCGGCCATCGGTCTGTCGCCGGTACTGCCCGAGGCTGTTCTGGAGCGCCTGCTGCAACCCTTTGAGGTGGTGTTCACATGAGCGTCGCCGACAGCTATTTCGATGAGTTATTCCGCAACAACGACGACCCGTGGGCGTTCAAACAGCGCTGGTACGAGCGACGCAAGCGCGCCCTGACGCTCGCCGCCCTGCCCCGCGAGCGCTACAGCGCGATATTCGAGCCCGGTTGCGCCAATGGTGAACTCAGTGCCGACCTTGCCGAACGCTGCGACACGCTGATGTGTTGTGACACATCGACCCAGGCAGTCGAACTGGCGCGCCAGCGTCTGGCAGATGTGCCCCATGCCAGGGTTGTGCAAGCGCGCTTGCCGCAACAATGGCCGGCGGGGCAGTTTGATCTGATCGTCTTCAGTGAACTGGGTTATTACCTGGACGCCGCTGACCTGCATCGCCTGATCGACTGCGCATTGGCGGCGCTGTCGCCGGATGGCCAACTGCTCGCCTGTCACTGGCGCCCGGACATCGAGGGCTGCCCGCTGAACGCGCAGGCGGTCCATGCGATCCTGGCCGAACGGTTATCCATGCACCGACTTTTCAGTCATCACGAACAGGATTTTCTGCTGGACCTGTGGAGTCGTGATGGAACCTCCGTGGCAGAACAGGAATTCTCCGATGATCGGCATATTGATCCCGGTGCACAATGAAGAGCAGCTACTCGATTTGTGTCTCGAAACGATAAAACACGCTGCCGCGCACCCGGCCCTCAAGGGCGAGCGGGTGGAGGTGCTGGTGGTTCTCGACAGTTGCACCGATCGCTCGGCTGACATCGCACGTGCGCACGGCGTGATGATTCTCGAAGTGGCGGCACGCAATGTCGGACAGGCACGCGCTGAAGGTGCTGCGTTCCTGCTCGACAGAGGCGCACGCTGGCTGGCATGCACCGATGGCGACAGCAGCGTGGCCAGTGACTGGCTGGCCGAGCAATTGGCGCTGGATGCCGATGCGGTATGCGGAACCGTCACACCCGGAGACTGGAACAAGGACATCTCGGCCGCCGCCCAGGCGGCTTATCTCCAGCATTACCAGCAACGTGATGGTCATCGACACATTCACGGGGCCAATCTGGGCGTGAGTTCGATTGCCTACATCAGCGCGGGCGGGTTTCCATCACTGACCTGCCACGAAGATGTTCATCTGGTGCGCCAACTGGAGCTGATCGGCGCGCGAATCGCCTGGAGCTGTCGCCCCAGAGTGACCACCAGCACGCGCCTCGACTCCAAGGCCAGAGGCGGTTTTGGCGACTACCTGAGTTCGCTGAACGCCTGAGCGGCTGTCACTGACTGCTCACTACTGACTGCACGTCATTGATGATGCGCGGTTTGCATGCCTGAATGATCAGGGTCGGCAGAGTTGAGCGCAGTACTGAAAAACCGCACAGCTTCGGCACTCAGGTTGCGGTGAATGTCTTCACGGTCAACACCGTCCGGGTCGTTGCACAATAACGGTGCGGTCGCGCGTTGCTCGTCACTGCACGGGGCCATGAAGACAAAGTGCCCTGCCCCCGCCAGCAGCTTGTAATCCGGTGCCTGTGGCAGCTTGCGCGCCAGCGCTTCGGCGTTTCTGTCGAGCGCAAGCAGTTGATCGTCATCGCCGGCATACATCAGCACCGGCACATGGACATCACCCAGTGTGTGACGGCCAAACATCAGGCTCAACGGCGCCATCAACATCAACGCACCGACCCTCGGGTCAGCCTGGGCGTGCAAGTCATCCCGGTCGGCAACCAGCTCGCCCTGGGTCTTGCAGGCGTCACGGTCTGTCGGGCGTTCCAGGCAGTATTGGCGCAGGCGCTGCAGGTCAGGTTGCGCGCCAGCGAGTATCAACGCGGTCTCACCGCCTGCCGAATAGCCGATCACACCCACCTGACGGGCGTTGAGATAAGGCGCGAGTACGGGGTCGAGCAAGGCGGTGCTGATGGCTTCGGAAATCTGCAATGGGCGGCCATACAAATTGCTCAAACTGCCCAGACGACTGTGATCACGGTCGTTGTCGCCGGGGTGCACCACCGCAACCACCACAAAGCCCTGACGGGCGAGCGACGTTGCCAGGTCGTGCAGCGCCAGCGGCGTGCCGGTGTTGCCGTGGGACAGCAGCAACAGCGGGAAGCGGCCCATCGCAATCGGCGCATCTTCACTGGCTTCAACGCGGTAGCCGTGAATGGTGCTCAGGTGTTCGCTACCGGTTGAGGGGTAGAACGCAATGGCCTGCACGGGCTGTGAATCCAGCGGGTCGGGGAAACTCAGCGCGCGGTAGCCCGCGCTCCAGGTTTCATCCGCCTGAGCGTGCACCGAAATCAGGCTATCGAGCAGGCAAACCAGCATCACTGCACAAAGACGTACCATGGCAAGGCCCAACCTTTGCAATTCCGGAAACCTGGTCCGGACAGTCCATTAAGCGCTTGTGTCGAGCATCTTGCTCCAGCGCGCCGTTCTCACCCAGATGAGAGTGTTGAAAACAGAATTAGTGCACAAGCCGGGCCACAATCACCCTGCTGTTTTTCGCAGTGTTGAACCGTCTTGCAAACGCAGAAAAAACGCTCTGCAATGCCGTTAGTTTAGTACCGTCGTCGCCCGTTGACCTGTAAGGAAGCTGTCAAGCTTTGCGCCATAAACAAAAAACCCCACAACCCGACGCAAAACCGTGCGCGGAGTGTGGAGTTTTATTCAAGCAACTACCGATCAGGCGGCCAACAGTTCGCTCTCGATCTGCTGCTTCGCGGCGGCCATGGCGTTGGCGCGAGGCTCTTCGCCGTACGCCAGGCCGTGTGCGCGAACGAACTGCAGGTCGGTGATACCGATGAAGGCAAACAGTGCCTTGAGCAACTCTTCGTGGCCAGCGCCGGTTGGCAGACCTTGGTGCAGGCCACCGGAAGTGGAAACGATAATGACTTTCTTGCCGCCGCACAGGCCTTCAGGCCCGGCTTCGGAATAACGGAAAGTGCGACCGGCAACCGCAATGCGATCAATCCACGCTTTCAACTGCGACGGAATGCTGAAGTTGTACATCGGCGCACCGATCACCAGCACGTCGGCGTCGAGAAACTGCTGCAACGTGGCTTCGTTATTGTCGACTTCCTGCTGCTGAGCGGCATCACGTGCTTCTACCGGAGTGCCCGCGGCTGCAAGGCTGGCCGCAGAGAAATGCCCCAGAGCTTCGCTGGCCAGATCGCGGTACGTTACGTGGCTATCGGCGTGGGCGCTTTTGTACGCCTCAACGGCATCATGGGTCAACTGGCGCGAAGCGGAATGATCGCCGAGGATGCTGGAATCAAGGTGCAGAATGTTCATAGCGGGCTTCCCAAGTGAGTATCGCCGGTGGACGACCAAGTGAGGAGCATCCTATCTGTGATCGTAATACTTGATTAGTCGCCCTGAATGCGACTGTTCGTTCTATGTAAGGAACAATAAAGCGACTCTGGGTTGTGCGTCAGTTCCGTGAACGAGCTCTCAAAGGCATCCAGCAAGCCTCTGACGGCGGGCAGCAGCCCCCTGCGTGAGACGAACACGGCGTGCAGAATGCCGCACTTGGGGCGATGCGCATCGAACAGTTCCACCATACGGCCCTGCTGCAAGGCTTCCCTGACCAGAATTTCCGGCAGTTGCGCCACACCTACCCCCTGCAGAACAGCTTGCAATATGCCATCCAGATCCGAACTGACCAGCCGCGGCACGTGGCGCACTTCGACGTAATGGCCCGGCCCGTTTTCCAGCAGCCAGCGGTGTTCCGGCGTGGAGGACGGCACATCAAGGCTCGGCAGCCCGGCCAACGCTTCAAATGATGCGTCAGCCGGGAGCAGCGCAGCCAGGTCAGGGTGTGCAACCAGCCGTTGCGCGCTGTGGCCCAGCGTTTTGACCACCAGACCGTCGTCTTCCAGCGGCGGAAAACGTACCCGCAACGCGATGTCGATGTTCTCGCTCAGCGGATCGACACGCCGGTTGGTGCTTTCGATGTGCACCTGCACTTTGGGGTGCGCCGCCATGAAACCGGCAATGGCCTCATTGATGCCCATGGCCGCCATCGCTGGCGGGCAACTGATGACCACCTTGCCCTGGGGTTCGGATTTGGAACGCTGAATGGCTTCTTCGGCCGCGTCGGCCTCCACCAGCATCGCCACGCAATGGCCGTAATAATCGCGACCGCTTTCAGTCACGGCAAACTTGCGGGTCGAACGGTGAATCAGGCTAACGCCCAGGCGCTCTTCCAGCCCGGCAATGCGCCGACTGAGCTTGGACTTGGGGATCCCGAGCTTGCGGCTGGCAGGCGCAAAGCCTCGGCATTCGACCACCTGGACGAAATAAAACAGATCGTTGAGATCAAACACCCGGCCACCTCGCTTTCAGAGCCGCGAGTATGCAGCGCCATGGCAAGCGCCTCAAGACCGGGTTTACGGGGTTTGCAGGTTACTCAGCAGTCAAAAACGCCAGCACCGCCGCCGAAAACGCTTCCCCGGCCTCGACGCTGGACAGGTGCGCGGCGTAAAGCTCGATCATCTGCGCGCCCTGAATGCGCTCGACCATGAAGCGGCCGTCGGCAGGCGTTGTGACAGCATCCTCTGTGCCGCAGACCACCAGCACCGGCAGCGTGATCGAAGCAATCTGCTCACGGAAATCGGCGTCGCGCACCGCTGCACAATTGGCGGCGTAACCTTGCGGCGAGGTGCGAGCCAGCATGCCGACAACCGTGTCGACCCGATCCGGCTCGGCGAGTGCGAACGCAGGCGTAAACCAGCGCGCGATCGAGGCATCACGCAACGCAACCATCGCCGCCTGCCCGTCACGCAGCACGGTGTCGATACGAGGGTTCCAGATATCAGGGTTGCCGATCTTTGCCGCCGTGTTGCACAGCACGACCCGCTGCAAGCGCTCGCTTGCATTGATCGCCAGCCACTGACCGATCAGACCGCCCATGGACAGGCCGCAAAAAAACGCCTTGCCCATGCCCAGTGCATCCAGCAGCGCCAGAACATCGCGACCGTTCTGCTCAATGCTGTAAGTGCCCTCGCTGACCACTGATTTGCCGTGCCCGCGCGTGTCGTAGCGCAACACCTGAAAATGACCGGTAAACGCCGCAATCTGGTTGTCCCACATGTGCAGATCAGTGCCCAGCGAATTGGACAACACCAGTACCGGCTTACCGGCCGGGCCTTCGAGCAGGTAATTGAGTTCACCATCGGCGAGTTGCACAGCAGGCATACGAGGCTCCAGAGAAAGGCAAACCCGCACACTAATCAGTGTGGCGGCAGCATACAATCCGCTGATCGAATATCCGTGCGGCTATCGAACAGCTTGGCGTTCGACGCCAGATCCAGGAGGCACTGCATGTACAAAGAAAACACCCGGCACAAAGAAGACATCGCCAGATTCTGCCTGAGCCTGCCCGGCGCGCGCGAGGACTACAAATGGGGCGGCGTGCGGGTGTTTTCCATCGTCGAAAAGAAGATGTTCGCGCTCATGGACCTGACCGGTCAGGACCTCTCGTTCAAGGTCCACCCGGAATTGTTTCTGGGCTATGTCGATCGGCCCGGCATACGTCCTGCGCCGTATCTGGCGCGGGCACACTGGGTCAGCGTGGCAGACTTGCACACGCTGAGCGACGAAGAAGTCCGCGACCTGCTGACGCGCTCGCACCAACTGGTGGTGGGCAAGCTGTCGAAAGTGAAGCAGATCGGCCTGAAGTTATAGAGGCGCTGCCTGCAAAAAAGGCACTGTTTGCAAAAAGGGTAACGCCTGCAACAGCCGCTTGCCCAGAAACAGCCAGTCGATCCACAGCGCCTGATGCACTAGCACGATCAGCCAGAACACGACCTGAAAAGACACCTTGCGGGTCTTGTGGCGAAACGCCTGTTGCGCCAGCAATGCGCCCGGCCAGCCGCCCAGCAACTCGACTGTGTGCAGCACATTTTCCGGCGTGCGCTGGCCGCCGTTTCCGGCCTGGCGCTTGTCGTGGCGATACAGCACAAATGCAAACAGGCTCATGACCGTCAAGGCAATGGCCGGGATCATCATGCCCTGCCTGATCCACAGCAACGCCGAACCGTAGACAGGCAGCGCGCACAACAGCGCAAACACCACCCGCTTGAGGCGCAGTTGCTGAACGGGCGCCCTGCCCCGGCTGGCAGGCGCGCCAGTGCGGCGTGTGGTCGTCATTCCTTGGCCGACGCCCAGTCGATCCAGCCAAACTGCCAGGTCGCCAGAATCAGCAGGCCGAAGGCAATGCGATACCAGGCAAACACCGCGTAGCTGTGGGTGGCAATGAACTTGAGCAACGCGCGAACAGCGATCATCGCGAAGACGAACGAGGTGATGAAGCCGATGGCGAAGACCGCGAAGTCGTCCGGGCGAAACATGTCACGGTACTTGTAGCCCGAATACACCGCCGCACCAACCATGGTCGGCATGGCCAGGAAGAACGAGAATTCGGTCGCCGCCTTGCGTGACAGACCGAACAGCAGGCCGCCAATGATGGTCGAGCCTGAACGCGATGTTCCGGGGATCATCGCCAGACACTGCACCAGACCGATTTTCAGCGCGTCGCTCCACGTCATGTCATCGACGGTCTCGGTGCGCACCGTGTGCACCCGACGCTCGGCCCAGAGCATGATCACACCTCCAACCACCAGCGCAGTCGCCACAGTGATGGCGTTGAACAGGTAGTGGTGAATCGTGTCGGCGAAGATCACCCCCAATACGACAGCAGGCATGAACGCGATCAGCAGGTTGAGGGTGAAACGCTGCGCCTCTTGCTGCTTGGGCAGGCCCACGACAACGTCGAGAATCTTGCGCCGAAACTCCCAGACCACGGCCAGAATCGCACCCAGCTGGATGATGATATTGAAGGCCATGGCACGCTCGCCGCCAAAATCGATCAGGTCGGCGACGATAATCTGATGCCCGGTGCTGGAGATCGGCAAAAACTCCGTCAGCCCTTCCACAATACCCAATATCAACGCCTGAGCAGCGGTCCAAAGATCCATCATTCCCCCATGAAGCGATGCCGCAGGCTCGCTGTTTAATGTTGTTGTGTAAAAAATGGTTGCCACTATGCCGCCGCACGCCTGAACGTAGCTTGAACCTGCAGCGAGCCTGGAACTGCGCGTCGAGCGAGTGCCAGGCGCGGAATGCTAGCAGACCCGCACGCAGCGCGCCTGCTGGCGTTGCGTCTGACACAACTCAAGCTCCCCGCCGCGCGAAGAAGCGCATACAATCGCCGCCCTGACGCTCACAACCCTCATCCCTCTTACCAAGGAGCCGCCATGTCCGGGCTTGAACTCTTCGCTGCCGCCATCGGCGTTATCGCAGTCTGGCTGACAGTGAAGCAGAATCCCTGGTGCTGGCCGATCGGGCTGGTGATGGTGGTGATCTACATCTGGATTTTTTTCGATGTGAAACTGTATTCGGACATGCTGTTGCAGGTCATTTACGCCGGTTTACAGGTCTATGGCTGGCTGCAATGGACGCGCCACGGCAACGGCTTGCCGATCAAAAGGGTCACGGTACTGCCTGGCCGTTCGGTTGTTAACGGGCTGGCGGTCGGCGCGGTCATCAGTGTCGTGTTGGGCGCAGGCATGGCGCACTTCACCGACGCCGCACAGCCCTGGCTGGACGCGGCACTGACAGGTGTGGATGGCGCAAAAGCGCGTTCAGTGCTGGCCGCTGTGGATCCTGCTCGATGTGATTTTTGTCGGTCTGTTTGTCTATAAAGAGCTGTACCTGACCGCTGCATTGTATGCGCTGTTCACCCTGCTGGCCGTACAGGGCTGGCGCGAATGGCGCAACGATCTGGTGCTGCCGCGATGAAAGTCCTGGTGCTGACCGGCCCTGAATCGAGCGGCAAGAGCTGGCTCTCGGCCGAAATACAGCGTCGGTTCGGCGGGGTTCTGGTCGGCGAGTACGTGCGTCACTTCATCGATCAACAAGGCCGCGATACGACCTACGGTGATATTCCGGCCATTGCTGAGGGTCAACTGGCCTGGGAAGACGCTGCACGTGCTGCGCTGCCCCGCTTGCTGATTCTTGATACGCACTTGCTGAGCAACCTGCTCTGGAGCTGCGCCCTGTTCGGCGATTGCCCGGCGTGGATCGAACAGCAGTTGCTGAGCAGAACCTACGACCTGCACCTGCTGCTGTCCCCCGAAGGCGTGGAATGGATCAGCGACGGGCAGCGCTGCCAGCCCCACCTGCGCGAGCGCCAGGCCTTTTTCGACGCCAGCCGGGAGTGGCTGGCCC
>NZ_ATDK01000005.1 GCF_000444135.1 Pseudomonas avellanae BPIC 631 | reverse complement strand
ATGGCCAGACGGATACCAATGGTGCTCTGGATATCTATTCACTCGTGCTTTTTCTGAGCGAGATCCGCAACCATGGTGGCAATGTTTTCTTTGTGACTGCCGACAAAGACCTGATTTATCTGTGGAACGACATGCATGCCTTCATGGTAGTCAATGACGAACCAGGGGTTCTTAATTTCGACATGATGTATTTCCTCCCCGGACTCAAGGAAGAGGAAGCGGACGAGCTCATGGAGCTAATGGGGGGATGACGAGCAATGCCAGCGCCAGTTTCGGCCACTCTTTCCGGTCTTGGTGGTAGGGGGCATTGGGCTGCGCGGCGCGTGAAGAATGGCCCCTCAACGTCTGTCGCGCAGACGCCAAGGGGCTTGCCGATAACCGAAATTATGCTCCATATCCGCCTCTCTGGTAGTTGATCCTTCAAACCAGTTTCAAGGGTGACTCAGGTGGTTTCAGCAGAAAGCGGGTTTCGACCATCTCCCGGGTAAGCCCACAAGACCTGAGCGTCTTTCTCCAACTTGCGTGATCCAGCAAGTCGAGCGCGCGCTGCACGAGGCGAGGTGACTCCATCTCGATCTGATCATCAAGATCTTCCCGGCGCGTGAACCCCTTACGATTCAGATAGGTGAAACCTGACTTGGCCTGTTCCTGACTAATGAGATCAAGGGACTGAGCCCGATAGATCAGCGCCTTGAAGCTAACCTTCCATCTCAGTTTCAGCTCACCCAAGGCATGCCAGTTTAGATACCTGCCTCGCATGGCTGGAAACTCTCCGGCAAAGCTTGCCCGGGGCATTAACAGGGCACTTGCGAATTGGTTGGCCTGATCCTCAGTGTGCCGGCAGCCAGTTTCCACCCCTTGGTGCATAACCAGATGGCCGAGCTCATGGGCAATGTCGAAACGTTGTCTGCATGGGTTCTGCTTTGCGGTGTTGCGCACAATCAATGGCCGCTTGTTGTGCAGGGAAAAGGCATCGACCCGGTCATCGGCGTCAGCGATGTTGACGACCAGCACTCCAATCTTTTCCACAAGCCGGGTCACGTTGGAAAGCGGGCCGAGACCTAGCCCCTGCTCTCTGCGAAAACGCTCGGCAATCTGCTCAATGGCGTCAACGCTGGAAACCGGTTCATCATGAGTCCGGAAGCTGACCTCCGGAAACGCGACCTCCTTATCCATCTCATCAACCATCAATTCAAACAGCTCAACTTGCGCTGCAATCGATTTTTTTACCGTCAAGGTTGAGGCACGCACGCTTCGGAAATGGCATTGCTCAAGCTCAACGGAACTGCGCCTAGGGGCGAAGAAAAACTCCTGAGTCACGCCCAGAGCTTCGCTCAACACCTCCAGTTGTGCAGGAGAGGGGAGGCCATTCACTTCCAATTTGTGAGCGTACTGCCGGGTCACCCCGAGCAGATCGCCAATGTCTGCAAGCGACCTTCCGGACGCGCAGCGCGCCAGGCGCAGCTTGTCCGGAGAAAATTCGTCGCCTAACGCGAGTTGCTGTGTTCTATCGTCCATCTACGCTGCCAGGTTCGTCGGGTTTCTTCTTGTCGGCGTCTTTGTTTCTGCGAACCACCAAAGGTTCCTCGATTTCGACTTGAGCAGGCAGATCGCTGGTTCTGACAGGCACACTGGCCTTGTACTCGTGTGTCCAGTAGCAAAGGATGTTTTTATTGATATCAAAGCCAACGATCGTGGCCTTGAACTCCGGGAACTCAATATCGTTGTTGCCATCGACGAACAGTCGCCAGGTCGAAACATCGGGACTGGCTTCAAACAGACTCAGCTGATGCAGCTCAACCAGGTTGGCTTTCAATCGGTGCAGCTTTTTAGGAGCATCAGGATCGTCGGTGACGATCTGCAGCAGCACGCCATTGACGCTGATCGTGAAGTCCATGGTGCCATTTCGAAGCTCAAGCCAAGGTAGGGTCACATCGGCGCCCAGTGCTTTGCACAGGCCTTGGAGACGTCCGTAGAGCAGGGTTGCTCGCGTGTACGCCGTATCGTGAGGTGTGGATGTATCAGCCAGCGCCTGATACGCAACTGAGATCACTTCCTGGCAAACCAGATCCAGGTATTTGGCTAGCAATTCGGGTACGAAATGACTTGGGTGCTGGGTTTCGTGCATCGGTACGACCTCGAAATTTGTGCAAATCAGAGATACTGTCAACCGACATTTTTGTGCAGAACGTCTGGTTTGTCAACTCAGCGGTCAGGCGTTTCAGGGGGGATATGGGCGGGGAGTGGGTAGCGTTCGTGGGGGCTCAATGCTTGCGGGCATTGCTGATAAGCTCACTGTGTATCAACTGGTTATAAATCTAGAAGGAGAGCCTCAGTGAACGACCAGCTGAGTGAAGAAGAAATGCGCCAGGCATTGTTCGGGAGTGCCGGCCACCCTCGTATCGCTGTCGGGGATGATGAAGGCGAGGTGGTTGCAACGCTCGGAGGGCACGGGATTGCTCAACTGCCGACATGGCTTGTTCAGACGCACCTGGATGAAGGCTGATTGGTGGAGGTACTACCTGAGCTTGCCACTGATGGATTGCCGATGAACCTTGTGTGGCTCAAAACCCGGGAAGCGTTACCCAAGGTCAGCATCCTGCTGAAATACCTCGGCGAACACTTGGCACCCTACGGCAGCGTTAAACCGACGGGCGTATCGGCTCGGTAGAGCAGAATGGGGGGCACGCGGGTTACAGGAGTGAGCGCAGGCCACCGCCTAGGCGGCCATTGAGTCCAGACGCTGTCAGGGGCTCACGAGCTAACCGATCGTGTGGCCCAGTTTTTTGGTCAGCAGGGCGTAGAGCTTCACGCGCGTACGAGGGTTGGCCAACTCCTCACAGCACTGCGAAAGTGCGTCGACTGCCGCCTGCTGCCATTCAGAAAGCAGCGTGCGACGCGCATAACAGTATGATGCTATGGCAATTTCGCGGTCAGCTTTTGGAGTTGGGATTCCAACTGTTCGCGGTATTTGGGGTCAGTGGTGAGTTCGCATGCCGCTGCCTTGCTGGCTACGGCCTTTTCTACTTCACCCAAGGCCTCCCAACATTGGCTTTGCTGGGCATGATAAATATTCCTCCTGCCTTGTGCCTTTTCATCATTTTCAACCATTTGCAATGCAAGCGTCGCAGATTCAATTGCAAGCTCTGGGGTACCAAGGGCCAGCTCAGCCCGGGTCTTCTGATAGAGTACCCAGTGATCAACACGGTCTGGGGGTACCTTATCAATCGCCACCAAGGCATCTGACGCTCTATTAGCTTCAATCAACGTCTTCGCTACCACACGGGCTGTGTAAGAAGTCAACCGGTCACCGCGACTGACTTCATCTGCGAAGCTACAGGCGGCTTCGTTGAGTTCATTGGCAAGCACCTGCTTCCCAGCCGAGCGAGCCGCAACAGCAACATTTGTCAGCCCTTCGGACGTATTCGACCATTGTCGCGCCTGCACGGAGTTGGGACGAATCGTCAGCATTTCTGGAAATGCCTCAGCGAGCACAAGGCAGATATCAGCGTGGTGATACCCATACAGGCTAGTGAGAGCCAGAAATGCTTCATAGAATTGATCGAAGCCTTCCAGCGCCGAAAGTCCAACGACATCGGCGAGCTGTTGAACCTTTACCGAATCATCCTTGATTTGATTACTAAGCGTAAAGTAGCTCCTAAGCCTGCTAATGGCTGCTAGCGAAACGCGAAGCGGAACCTTCTCCGGCGAATCAAGCGTGCGGTCGATAAGATATCTGTTGGCTATCTCACCCTCTGCCACCATTATCTGCGGTACACCTTTCTGGGTACCTAGATGTGCAACCTGACCGTGAGCAGCGTGCCAATCGGGTTTTTCAGTCAGTAGGCGCTTGAAACAATCCAGCGCCAGCTCTGGCTTGGCGCAGCGACGAAACGCTTTCCCTTGATGGTGCATCAGCTCTGCTCGCACTTCTGTATCAGAAGCCGAATCGAGAGCTTGGCCATATTCTTCAGCGCATCGTTCGTAATACGCGCTGCGGTCTTCCTGAGCCAAGGTATAGGCGTGTCCCTCCTTGGCATCTACGACGCACAGCAATTGGGCCATCGGCATATCACCAGTGACTGAGGTTTCCTGCAAACCGGGCGCTCTATACCTGATAGGGTCAACCTGCATGAGCGCGTATGTCAGCCAATCAGGCGCCCTATCCCCTTTTCGGTCATTCGCAGACTTGAGTTGCGCGACCGCCAAATGGATCTGGCGCAGCGTGCTTGGAACCATTTCACCGTGACTGAGACTCACATACTGTTCGATGGCGGTGGCCAAAACGCCGTCGTCCTCAGCGGTGCGCACGGCCCGGCAAATAAGCTCATGCACGGCAACAGTTGAGGAGGTCGCAGTTCGGCTGAGAATTGCCAATCTCTGTAGCGCCGCTCGCGTCATTGTGCCAATGAAGCTGTTCAGAAATTTTATTTCGTAGGTTCTACAGCCACCATTGGCGATCTTGCCCAAGGCGTTGCGGTTTTCCGGACTCAGCTTCCCCAGCATCAGCGACAGTATTGAGGTGCCATCTGCTTGCTGTGCTTCACCAGGGTTCTCAAGCACCTCCCGATACAAATCTTCTTTGGATATATCATCCTCGTCACCAAGACTTCGCACGATCGATAGAATGAGAGGTGAGAATCGACACTCCTCGACAAACCTTCGACAAGCGTCAGTAGCGGTTGCCTCGCTTTCATCTAAAATCTGAAACGCTGTTTTATGGGAGACTCGCTCAATCGGGACACAAATCCTGGCCTCCTCTTTACCAGTTGCTCCAATTTGAGAGGTTACCAGCACTCTGCCGCCATGATTGAACCCGGCAGCCAGCTCTGCCTGTAAATGGCTGGGCTGCAACGCACGCGTCAGATCGTCTATGACAAGCAGGGTTTTAGAGGCATTGAATATCCCCGCAACGTTGATGGCGACCCCGCCGCGAACCCGTTTTATCGCGCTAAGGGCTACATCAGGCCTCCAATCCTCTCCGGAAATCCAGATATAGTTTTCGTATTCATCCAGGGTTTCGCGAACGTAATTAATTGCGGCTTGCGTTTTGCCTGCTCCGCTGAGTCCATGTAGCACGCAGATTTGAGGGCCGGCAGCGAAATGGTCGCGAATCTGGCGAAAGAAAATCTCTTCACTTTTGAAATCCGCACAAACCGGCGGCACACGACCAAAGTATGCGTAATTGTCAAGATTCTGACCAAAATCTGGGAAATACTCGCGAAAGAAATCTGCGTGATTAGCATTGTCGACGGATGCATCGAATATATGCTCAGCGAGGTCGCGCGCGCTTAGAAATCGAATCTGTTCCGAGTGATCTTCGGCCAACTTTGTTTTGTTAAATTTAACACGAAAGGACGCCGGCTGTTCCTCACTGGAGACCAAGTAAATTCTCTCGGGAATTCGACCAGCGCAATGTGCCAGCACATGGGTCAAGTCTTTTTCGATTTTGGCAAATTTAATACTTTCATCGGCGGCTTTTACACCAATAAAATAATCTTCTTCAGTGCTGTATTCACCCACCACTTTGAAATCGTGAGAGTAGGTATCTAAGGTGTAGCCGACTGGCTTGTAGTCCTTGTTCACGCCGCGCTGAATCAGGGAGGTACCTTCTAGGATTTCGAGGACTTTGTGACCTACAAACTCAAGTGACACGGCGTCAATTTCAACTATTTCTTCGATCAAGTCTTTGACGATGCGCTTTCGAACAAACTGAGCCATTCATTCCCCCTAACACCAGATTTTGTGCGGCGACGAGCCAACTTAAGCGTCGCTTAACCTCGATCTATCAGTCCTGGTAGGCCTCATTTCTGCCACCAAAGCCTACTGTCCGGTGTATTTTACCTGAGCCGGATGACGTAATGCGGCGATGATTTTTTCTTTACGCTCAGCTGATTGACTGTATGCCCTATGTGGTGGGCAAAAATGGAAGCGTAGTGAGGCTTTCGGCTTGGATTGCAGGGCGAGTGACTTTGCATCCACGCCCAAGTTTTCCGCTTCCGCCAATGGTGAAGAAATTTCCAGTGTGGCCGGGCTGTCCTGATTGGCGTCCTCCCTGCACCGGCGGAGATAGAAATCGGTGAACCGCATCACGTTCATCAGGGTTGGCTCTGGGGGCGTCGCTGGATGGCTTACGGGTGGCTGCTTTGGACTGAGGGGAATGCTGTCAAGGCTGACAGATTATGGGCGTGCTACTAAGGTAGTAGTTGAAATTAGAGTATATATACTATCTGAGGCCAAAGGATGCGCGGGGGCTGTGGTTCTAGTAGTAGTTATAGTGCGGTGCTTGCATTGAGTTGCGGAACGACTCGGACATCAGGCGCCAGGTCGGGATGGAGACGATGGTTTTGTCGAAGTTCTGCACCTTCACGGTATGCAAGGTGATGTCCACCACGTCGCCATCGGCGCCCACTTGCGGCATTTCGATCCAGTCGCCGACGCGCAGCATGTCGTTGCTGGTCAGCTGTACGCTGGCAACGAAAGACAGCAGGGTGTCTTTGTAGACCAGCAGAATGACCGCCGACATGGCGCCGAGGCCGGACAGCAGCAACAGCGGCGAGCGGTCGATCAGTGTGGCGACGATGATGATCGTGGCGAAGACGTAGAGGATCATTTTCGACAGTTGCACGTAGCCTTTGATCGAGCGGGTGCGGGCGTGCTCGGTGCGAGCGTAGATGTCCAGCAGGGCGTTGAGCAGTGCGCCGATGGCCAGGGTCATGAACAGAATGGTGAACGCCATGGCCAGGTTGCCGATGACGTTTTTGCCAGTGGCAGTCAGGCCGGGCACCAGGTTGAGCCCGAACTGGACAACCAGCGAAGGCACCATTTGCGCCAGCCGGTGGAAAACCTTGTTATGACGAAAATCGTTGATCCAGTGCAGCGACGGCTGACGACCGAGCATCCTGACGGTGTACAGCAGCACAAAGCGTGCCACGCGGCCGAGCACCAGCGCTGCCGTCAGCAACAGGATCAGCGCCAGCCCGGTGCGCACCCACGGATGCTGGTCGAGCATGCCCCATAGTTCCTGAGTGCGAAGCCAAAGCGATTGAATATCCATGAAACCCGAAGCCCGAGAGTGAAGAGGGGGCGTGATTAGAACATTTACCAGGCCGCACGGGGCGGCCTGTAAACACGAAGTACACGATGACCAATGATTTCAAATTGTATCGGCAAGCCCGTTGTTGATCTTCAACGTCGCGAGTTACGCGGGCTTGATCGTATTGATGAGCCCGGCTCACATGCATATGCAGGATCAGTGAGGTAGTCGCTGGGTCTGACGGCAGTTAGATTCGCGCCGAGCCAATCAAGCAGGATCAGCCGATGGCTACCGAATGCATCAATACCATTGAAATACGCCTGGTCGAGCCGTTGGACTCGACGTTTGCGCAGACCGCCCGGACTTACATCGACGGCCTTCAGGCCGCTTGCGGATGCCTCGATTACACATTGACGCGCAGCCCGCGAGAGCCGGGGCTCTGGCGGCTTACAGGTTACTGGGAAAGTGAATCTTTGATGACCCGGTCTTTCGATGAAGCGCCAATGATGCAGTTGCTCGATTACCTGATCGACACCGGCGCGAGCCTCAGCTTCGGCAGCTTCGTCTCTCTGGCCACTGTAGCTTCCGGCAACTGACGCCCCGAACTGAACTGAACTCGCCTTTCGCCGATCAAGAAACCGGAGCCGCCCGTGCTGATCCGTACCGTGATGGTGGCCTTGCGTCGCCCCTATACCTTTGTCGTCATGGCCTTGCTGGTCTTGATTGTCGGTCCGCTGACCGCGTTGCGTACGCCGACGGATATTTTTCCGGAAATTCGTATTCCCGTAATTGCCGTGGCCTGGCAGTACACGGGGCTACCGCCAGACCAGATGGCAGGGCGTATTTCCACAGTCTTTCAGCGCCTGCTGACCGCATCGGTCAATGACATCGAACACATAGAATCCAATACCTATCCAGGCGTCGGAGTGGTCAAGATATTCTTCCAGCCGGGCGTGGACATTGCTGTCGCAAACGCGCAGATAACCGCTGCGTCGCAGGTCGCATTGCGGCAGATGCCTGCCGGTATTCAGCCCCCGGTGATCCTCAACTACAACGCTGCGACGGTGCCGATTCTGCAACTGGCACTTTCAGGTGAGGGTTTGTCGGAGCAGCAACTGTTCGATCTGGGCATGAATACCGTCCGAACGCCTTTGATCACGGTGCCCGGTGTGGTGATGCCGTTGCCTTACGGCGGCAAACAACGGCAGGTGCAGATTGACGTCAATCCCGAGGCCCTTCAGGCCCGGGGGCTGTCGGCTCAGGATGTGTCTTCCGCGCTTGCGGCCCACAACATTCTGGTGCCCATCGGCACGCAGAAGATCGGTGAGTTTGAGTACACCCTTCAACTGAACGGCGCGCCTTCGGCCATCGACGAATTGGGGTTGCTGCCGATCAAGGTCGTGAACGGCAGCATGATCTACATGCGCGATGTTGCCGATGTACATGACGGCAATGCGCCGCAAACCAATATCGTTCATGTCGACGGCAGCCGTTCGGTGTTGATGTCGGTGCTCAAGAATGGATCGGCCTCCACCCTGGCCATCGTCGATGGTATTCGCGCGCAGATCGAGACCCTGAAACCTGGCTGGCCAGAAGCGCTGAACGTTCAGCCCATCAACGACCAGTCGCTGTTCGTGCGCGCAGCGATCAAAGGCGTGGTGCTGGAAGGTGCCATTGCCGCCGCGCTGACCAGCGTGATGATCCTGTTGTTCCTCGGCAGTTGGCGCTCGACGTTGATCATTGCGGTGTCGATTCCGCTGGCGATTCTGGGTTCGTTGATCATTCTGGCGGCGCTGGGCGAGACCCTTAACCTGATGACGCTTGGCGGGCTGGCGTTGGCCATCGGCATTCTGGTGGATGACGCGACGGTGACCATCGAGAATGTCAACTGGCACCTGGAGCAGGGCAAGGATGTCGAGACCGCGATTCTGGACGGTGCTCGCCAGATCGTCACGCCAGCTTTCGTGTCGTTGTTGTGCATCTGTATCGCCTTCGTTCCGATGTTCTTTCTTGAGGGCGTTTCGCGATACCTGTTCGTGCCCATGGCCGAGGCGGTGATCTTTGCCATGATCTGCTCGTTCATTCTGTCCAGAACCCTGGTGCCAACCATGGCCAGGTATCTGCTCCAGCCGCACCCGCCAAGCCACGAGCCGCTGCCGGTTTCACGCAATCCGCTGGTGCGTTTTCAGAGGGGGTTCGAGGGCCGTTTCGAGCAATTGCGCCAGCGCTATCAGCAGGTGCTCGAAAGTGCATTGCGCCGTCGCAAGACATTTCTCCTGGGGTTCATGGTGGTGGTGATGCTGTCGTTCGGACTGGTGCCGTTCATTGGCAGTAATTTTTTCCCCACCGTCGATTCGGGGCAGGTCCTGATGCATGTGCGTGTGCCCGTGGGCACTCGCGTGGAAGAGACCGCTTCGCGCTTCGCACAAATAGAGGAGGCAATACGGGGCGTTATACCCGCCGAAGAAATCACCACGCTGGTCGACAACATCGGTCTGCCGCCGAGCAACATCAACCTGACCTACAACAACACCGGGGTCATGGGTTCTCAGGATGGCGATTTTCAGATCGCTTTACGTTCCGGTCATCAGCCTACTGCCGATTACGTGAAGACACTGCGCGAGGTATTGCCTGAGCGATTTCCGGACAGCACCTTTTCGTTCCCGCCAGCGGACATCGTCAGTCAGATTCTCAACTTCGGTGCCCCTGCGCCTATCGACATCCAGATTCGTGGCAACAACGTAGACGCGAACTTCGCCTATGCGCAGCAATTGCTCAAGCGAATCCGCACGGTGCCGGGCCTGGCGGATGCGCGCATTCTGCAATCGAACAAGGCCCCGGTCTTCAACGTTGACCTGGATCGCACGCAGGCCGGACTGCTCGACCTGACCACCCGTGATGTGACCAATAGCCTGGTCGTCAGCCTGGCGGGGAGCAGCCAGGTTGCGCCGACGTACTGGCTCAACCCCGCCAACGGTGTGAGCTACCCGATTGTGCTGCAAACGCCACAGCCAAAGCTGGACTCGCTGTCAGCGTTGGCGAACCTGCCGGTGGGCAATGGCAGCACCGCGAATGTCACGACGCTCGGCGCGGTAGCCGATTTCGAGCGAACCACCGGCAGTGGCATGGTCAGCCAGTACAACGTCCAGCCGATGGTGCAGATTCACGCAGCCACTCAGGATCGTGACCTTGGCTCGGTTGCCAAAGACATTCGCCGAATCATCGCGCAAACGACCGATGAGGTGCCGCGAGGCAGCACGGTCAACCTGATGGGGCAGGTGCAGACCATGGAACGTGCGTTCTCGGGGCTGCTGTACGGCCTGCTCGGTGCGGTGGTACTGATCTACCTGTTGATCGTGGTCAACTTTCAATCCTGGATCGATCCGGCCGTGATTGTTTCAGGTCTGTGCGCAGCGCTCGCCGGGATCGTCTGGATGCTCTTCGCCACAGGCACCACATTGTCGGTGCCCGCATTGACCGGCGCGATCATGTGCATGGGCGTGGCCACGGCCAACAGTGTGCTGGTGATCAGCTTTGCCCGCGAACGCCTGCAAGAGCTGGGGGATGCAACGGCCGCAGCGCTGCAAGCGGGTATCGCACGCTTGCGCCCAGTGCTGATGACCGCACTGGCGATGATGCTCGGCATGTTGCCCATGGCGTTGGGCATGGGCGAGGGGGGTGAACAGAATGCTCCGCTGGGCCGTGCAGTGATTGGCGGTTTGTTGTTTGCGACCGTCGCGACCCTGTTGTTTGTACCGGTGCTGTTCAGCCTGGCTCACCGTAACGATCTGCGTACTGCGCCCACGCAGCACCTTGTTTCTGGAGCAACCTGATATGCCTGTCAAAGCCCCCGCACACTTCAGCGCGACCAGCCGCTTGCTGTTCACCCTCGGCGCAGTCACCACTGCCGGCATCATCGTCGTTGTGGGCATTGCCAGTCGCCATTCACACGCCGATCAACTGGAGCAGATTGCCGAGCGCAAACGCATCGCCACGGTCGCTCTGGTGGTGCCCGGCCTGGTAGCCCCCGCCTCCTTGCAGCTGCCGGGGCGTATCGAGGCGTGGTCGCGCGCGCCGCTTTATGCGCGGGTCAGTGGCTATCTGAAACGCTGGGACACGGACATTGGGTCAGCGGTCAAGGCGGGTCAGCTTCTGGCCGAAATAGACGCCCCGGACCTTGATCAGCAGTTGCGTCAGGCCCGCGCAGAACTGGCGACGTCCCGCAGCGAGGCGGCGTTGGCCAGCACCACGGCCAAACGCTGGGAGCTGCTGCGTGAGAGTGAGGCGGTGGCCCTGCAGGACGTTGAAGAGCGCCTTGGCGATCTGACCACCAAACGGTCGCGGGTCAACGAGGCCCAGGCCAATGTCGATCGGCTTCAGGCGCTGCAGCGCTACACCCGGATCGTGGCACCATTTGACGGCATAGTGACTGCCCGCAACACCGATGTCGGCGCGCTGATAAACGTCGGCACAGCATCCGGGAGCGAATTATTCGTGGTCTCCGATGTGAGTCGGCTGCGTGTTTATGTCAGCGTTCCTCAACGTCAGCTCGCCTGGGTGAAAGTCGGTGCTCGCGCCAGCCTCAGCGTCCCTGAGCATCCCGGCAAGACCTTCGACGCCACCGTACAATCGTTGGCCCAGGCGGTCGATATGGAATCCGGCGCGATGCGCGTCCAGTTGAGTGTCGACAATGAAAGCGGTCAGCTGCTACCGGGGTCGTTTGCCACGGTGCAGTTTTCCGGCACGCGTGTACCTACCACCCTCAGCCTGCCACCCGGCGCGCTGATCGTCGGCAAGGTCGGTGTGCAGGTGGCAACTGTGGATGGTGCTGGAGCCGTGCAGTTGAAACAGGTGCAGGTGGCCCGCGATCACGGCACCTACATCGAGCTTGTCGACGGTGCTGTCAGTCAGGCCGATCAGGTCATTGCCAACCCGCCCGATGGGTTGGCAATGGGGGATCAGGTACGTATAGCCCAGGCGAACACGGCTGCGGCGAAGTAGTGTTTCCGAGTGCTGGCAATGGCTTTAGCGCTCACGCCTGATGGGCGCTTCGACATCGGAGTACGCCTGAACGGCGTCAGGCAGTCGGGCTCCGGAATTCCACAAGGCACAACACGAATACGAACGCCAGCGCCCAGGTTCGGGCGCTGGCGTTGTGCGAACAGGTTGAGCGTCAGCGATTGACGTTCTTCTGCAAGTGGGCGGGGTAGCGATCACCGACAACCTTGATCTGCTCGAGTGCCGTGGCAATGGCGGCCAGGTCGGTGCTGCTCAGAAAAAGGCTGGCCGCGCCAATGTTCTCTTCCAGCCGACTCAGTTTGGTGGTGCCCGGAATCGGCACGATCCAGGGCTTCTGCGCCAGCAGCCAGGCCAGGGCAACCTGAGCCCGGGTTGCGCCCTTGCCTTCGGCGATCTGCCCCAGCACCTCCACCAGCTTCGCATTGGCCTTGCGATTCTCTTCGGAGAAGCGTGGGACCTGATTGCGGAAATCGTCGTCTGCGAACTGTGTATCCGCGTCGATAGCACCGGTCAGAAAGCCTTTGCCCAGCGGGCTAAAGGGCACGAAACCGATCCCGAGTTCTTCCAGTACCGGCAGGATCTGTTCTTCCGGCTCACGCCACCACAGCGAGTACTCGCTTTGCAGCACCGCAACCGGCAGCACGGCATGCGCGCGGCGTATCGCGTCAGGCCCTGCTTCGGACATTCCGAAGTGCAGCACCTTGCCTTCCTCTACCAGTTGTTTCACCGCGCCAGCGACGCTTCGACAACGGCCTTGATCGTCTCGGGTCGGCTGTCCAGGCCTTCACCCGGCACGCCATTCTTGAAACCGAACTTGGTTGCTATCACCACCTGATCACGCATCGGGGCCAGCGCTTCGCCCAGCAAGGTTTCGTTGGTGTAAGGCCCGCAGGCCTCTGCGCTGTCGAAGAAATTGACGCCCTTGTCGAAAGCATCACGAATCAGGGTAATGGGGGCTTTGTTTTCCATCGCCGGGCCGTAGGCGAAACTCAGGCCCATGCAGCCCAGGCCGATGGAGGACACTTCCAGACCGCTTTTTCCCAAATGACGTTTCTGCATGTTTCATCTCCTTCGCAAAGCTGTAACTGACGGGTACACTTTAAATTCCTGTGCCGGGCTCAACAATTGGCACATTGCTTAATAGGTAGTTGAAGGGTATTCACTAATGATCCGTGCCGGGCTTCCTGAGTTGACTGCTTTTGTCGCCATCGCCGAGCAACGCAGTTTCAGCGGCGCTGCGCGGATGCTGGGTGTCTCGCCGTCGGCGCTGAGCCATTCCATGCGCGGGCTTGAGTCGCGTCTTGAATTGCGGTTGTTCAACCGGACAACCCGCTCGGTTGCCTTGACGGAGGCGGGGGAGCAGCTTTTTCGGCGTGTGCAGCCGCTGCTGGGCGATCTGGAATGTGCGGTCAATGACGTCACTTCCGAGCGCAACACGCCGTCGGGCCTGATACGTCTGAGCGCGTCCGAGTCGTCCTTCAAGCTGTTGATACGCCACGTCATGCCCCGCTTTTTGAAAGACAATCCGCAGATCCATATTGAGTGTGTGGCGGACAGTCGCCTGGTTGATATCGTCGCAGACGGGTTTGATGCAGGTATCCGGCTGTTTGACGATGTGCCGCGCGACATGATCGCCGTGCGCTTCGGCCCGGACATACGCTTTGCCGCTGTGGCGTCGCCTGAGTACCTGAGCCGTCATCCGGCCTCCGTGACGACACCCCATGACCTCAAGGCGCACCGCTGCATTCGCTTTCGCTTTGCCAGTGGCACGCTGTTTCGCTGGGATCTCGATCATCTGGGCCGCTCGGCCAGCATCGATGTCGATGGGCCCATGACCATGGACAACATTAATCTGGTGGCAGAAGCCGCGCTGGCGGGCATCGGCATCGCGTGGCTGCCCGAACATCAGGTCGCCGAGCACTTGCAGGCCGGGCGGCTGGTTCATCTGCTGCCTGACTGGGGGCCTCGCTATACCGGCGCATGCCTTTATTACCCGGCCAACCGCCACCCGCCTATGGCCTTGCGCATGTTCGCCGAAGCGCTACGCGACTGGGTGCGCCAGCAGGAATAAAGCCACGCCGGTCAGCGCGTAGCGCTATTGGTCATCGCCATACCAATATTGAGCAGTCACGCCGCCGTCCATGAGGAAGTCGCTGCCGGTGATGAATGTCCCTTCAGGCCCCATGAGCAGTGCCGCGACAGCGCCGACTTCATCCGGCGTACCGCCGCGTCCGGCTGCAGACGATTCGATCATGCGGCGATACCCGTCTCCACGCGGGCCATTGAGTTCATCACGGGCCAGGGGGGTGAAGATAATGCCCGGGCTGATCGTATTGACACGCGCACCGCGCTTGCCCCATTGAACAGCCTGCGCAGCCACGCGCAGCGAGTTGCCGCGTTTGGACAACTGGTAAGCGTTCAGCGGGTCGGTCACTTGATCCGGCTGCAGCATCGGCAACGCGAGAAGTTCTTCAACCGGGGTCAACGCCAGGGCCTTGTTCTGTTCGGCGGTCAGTGCGGGCAAGCGATGACCTGACTGCGAGGCGATGACGATTGCCGAACCGCCTTTTGCAATCACGTTGCCGAACAGCTCCAGCACCAGCGCGGTTCCGTACAGGTCGACCCGAAGAATGGTGGCCGGTGCCGCCTGCGAGGGTGACACGCCCGCTGCGTGAATGACCCCGGTGACAGTGCCGATAGCCGACGCTGTCGCGACGAGCGCTTGAACCGATTCTCTTGATGAAACATCCACCACACAGGTCGTCACGCCAAAACCTGCATCGCTCAACACTTTTGCGGCAGCATCAGCGGCTTCCTGTCGCAGGTCAGCCAGCACAACATGCTTGCCGGCACTGACACGCCGAGCGATGGCCTGGCCGATCGATCCCGCGCCAATGACTACTGTTACGTCTGTCATCTTTTTCTTCTCAACAAGAAGGATAGAGCACCACTCTATGGCACTGGCCGGCCGTTGATTAGCCAGAGATACTTGCCTGGCCCTGTGAACACCATTCACTAATAGGCTGGTCGGCTGAAGTACACTCATCACTCATTATCAAGGGAGTTGCGTCTTGCACTTATCCATCGTTCAACGCTGCGACTCACGTCTCGGGTTGCAGGCCTTGTGGGTACTTGTCGGGTTGGCCTCGTCTACGCTGGCCAGTGCGGCCGGTACGCCGGCGACCTACGGTGGGATGGACGCAGCAGGCTTTGCGGGCGCGACCAGGGACAGCTACACCTTGCAGGACTTTTCTGATCGATACCGGGCCACGCTGGAAATTTCCGCCAAGGACGACGTGTTTCGTCCCGGCGTCATCAACGTTTACGACAAGGCCAGCGGCAACGCCTTGATCCGCGTGCAGTCCGATGAGCTGGTGCTTGGCACTGACCCGAAAACCGGCGAGGTCAAAACCAACGTGCACGAGTTGCCTTATGGCGAGCAGAGCGTACTGATCTATCAGGATTTCAACTTCGATGGCATTAAGGACCTGGCCTTGATGGACGGTCAGAACAGCTGCTATCACGGCCCCTCGTATCAGGTCTTTCTCGGCACGGCCGATAGTTTCCGGCACAGCGATTCGTTTACTGAACTGGCGCAGAGCAACTGCGGCCTGTTCAGCGTGGATGAGAAAACCCGCACGGTCGAGACCATGACCAAAAGCGGTTGCTGCTGGCACCAGATGTCCACTTACGGCATCC
Source organism: Pseudomonas avellanae BPIC 631 (assembly GCF_000444135.1). Taxonomy (GTDB): domain Bacteria; phylum Pseudomonadota; class Gammaproteobacteria; order Pseudomonadales; family Pseudomonadaceae; genus Aquipseudomonas; species Aquipseudomonas avellanae. The sequence goes on along the minus strand of NZ_ATDK01000005.1, from coordinate 12,356 downwards.
ATAACGGTGAGCCGGTTCTGGAGACGCAAACAGTCATTGAACACACCGGCGGGTCGGGGCTGCCGACTGAAACGGAGGGCCGCAATCAGAATGGAAAAATGACCTACACCACCCGCATTGTCTGGGAAGAAGACGAAGTGCGTGAAACGCTCTTGTCGTTCAGGCTTGCGCCGTCCGGCAAACGGATTGTTCTGTTTCGCTCCGAGTTTGCGGAGCCGGTTTATTACGCCGCAGTGGACAGCAAGAATCTGGTCGGGCTGGTGTATCCCCAGGCCGAAGGTGAGCAATTGAAGTACGACGAAGCCACTCACACATTGAGCTTCGTGCGCGGTGACACCACTTACCGGATTGTGGGCGATGCGCAGGGCGCGCCAACCGGCATGCAAGTGATTGTGCGCGGCAAAACAACCGAACTTAAACTGCTCGCCGAGCCTGCCGAAGGCTCGCTGAACAAGGTCGCAGAGGCTATAAAGGCTGCGCAGTAAAACGACCTGCTAGCCGCGATACCTCACCGCCTCGACAAACGCTGTAAACGCCGGCGACGCCTGACGCCGGTTCGGGTAATACAAATGAAAGCCTTCAAAGTACGGGCTCCAGTCCACCAGTACTTCTTTCAGGCGGCCGCTTTCGATGTGCGGCTGGGCCAGTGAAATCGGCACGTAGGCCAGGCCCACGCCGTCGAGTGCGGCGTTGAGGACGTGGATCATGCTGTTGGACGTGAACTGGCCATTGACCCGGATGTTCAGTTTGCGGCTGTCTTTTTCGAACTCCCAGGCATAGCAACTGCCGTTCGGGGAGTGACGGATGTTGATGCAGGTGTGCTGAGTCAGGTCCTGGGGTTGCAGCGGCACGGGATGGTTCTCGAAGTAGCCAGGCGCCCCGACCACTGACAAGCGCCAGTCCGGCCCCAGACGCACGGCGATCATGTCCTTGCTGATGGATTCACCCAGGCGAATGCCCGCGTCGAAACGTTCGCTGACAATGTTGGTGAAGCCGTAGTCGATACAGACCTCGATCTGGATATCCGGGTACTGCGCAAGAAACCCCGCCAGCATGGGCCGAAGGATGCCTTCTGCGGCGTCATCGGAACAGGTGATGCGGATGGTGCCAGCGGGTTTGTCGCGCAGCTCGCCCAAGACTTCGACTTCTGCGGCGATCTGATCCAGCAGCGGCCCTATCGAGCGCATCAACTGTTCGCCAGCTTCGGTGGGGGCCACATTGCGTGTGGTTCTGGCCAGCAGGCGCAGGCCCATGCGCTCTTCAAGCGCTCGCATTGTGTGGCTCAGGGCCGAGGGCGTGATACCCAGTTTGATGGCGGCCTTGGTAAAGCTCTGCTCCCGCGCAACCAGTAGGAAGGCTTGCAGATCGTTGAGTTTGGGTGTGCTCATTGCTGAATATCTCTCACAATCGCGTGGGGATTGCGCTATCTAATCATCCTAATCCCTTTGCCCTAACCTGTGCCGACTATTTTGCAATTCCCCAGGTCAGTGACGCATGAACGCATTTGAATCAACCCCGCAGCAGACGACGACAACGGCTCACCCGCCTGCCTGGGGCGCCGTGTTTTCCATGGCCCTGTGTGTGGTGGTGCTGATTGCGTCGGAGTTCATGCCGGTCAGCCTGCTGACACCGATCGCGCAGGATCTCGGCATCAGCCAGGGCCAGGCCGGGCAGGCAATTTCGATTTCCGGCTTTTTTGCCGTATTGACCAGTCTGCTGAACACCTCGTTGACCGGGCATCTTGACCGCAAGCATGTCCTGCTGGGCTTCAGCCTGTTGTTGCTGGTGTCCGGGGTGATCGTCACGCTGGCGTCCAGCGGCTGGGTGTTCGTGACCGGCCGCGCATTGCTCGGGGTCGCCATCGGCGGCTTCTGGTCGATGTCCACGGCGACCGTGATGAGACTGGTGCCCAAAGAATCCGTCGCCAAGGGCCTGGCGCTGATCAACGGCGGTAACGCACTGGCGGCCACCGTGGCTGCGCCGCTGGGCAGTTTCATGGGCCAATACATTGGCTGGCGTGGCGCGTTTTTTCTGGTTATCCCGCTCGCCGCTTTGGCCTTCGCCTGGCAGTGGTTGAGCCTTCCGGCGATGAACAACGCGCCGAGCGGTCGGGCGCGCAACCCGTTTCAACTGCTGCGCACTCCGCAGATCGCCATTGGCATGGCCGCCATCATGCTGCTGTTCATGGGCCAGTTCGCCGTCTTCACCTACTTGCGCCCGTTTCTGGAAGAGGTCACCGGCGTCAGCGTCACCACCCTGTCGCTGATGCTGCTGTTGCTGGGTGCCAGCGGGTTGCTCGGGACTTACCTGATTGGCGGGCTGCTGCAAAAACGCATCTATGCCTGCCTGATCGCGATTCCGCTGGTGATGGCCGTTCTTGCTGTGGCACTCACCGGCCTGGGCCACTCGCCGCTGGCCGTCGCCGCCGTGCTTGCCGCCTGGGGGCTGATCGCCACGCCAGCACCTGTTGCCTGGGGCCTGTGGTTGAGCAGAGCACTGCCCGACGATGCGGAGGCAGGCGGCGGGCTGATGGTGGCAACCATTCAGATGGCAATCACGGCGGGTGCGGGCGTCGGCGGTGCGCTGTTCGACAACCTCGGCTGGTGGAGCCCGTTCGCGTTCGGTGGCGTGGTGCTGGCGGGTTCGGCTGTGCTGGCCGGGGCGGCACGACTTAACGCTCGCACTGATCAACAACGCCACACGTAAGCGCTTAACAAAACCACGCTGGTCAATCATTCAATGAGGGGAACGCTCCATGAAAAAGTTTCTTTTGATGTTTGGGCTGTTAATAAGCTCCTATTCTGCGATAGGAGCAGACATGTCTCACGGTGCCGATAATTTCTACACAAGCGACACAGTCACTGCGCAAAAAGTGTTGTTCACTAATCAGTACAAGATGAAAGTTGGCGGCAGCCTGTTCATCCCCAAAGGCTCTGATCCGACTACAAAAGCGCCGGCAATCATCGTCGGCCATCCGATGGGTGCCGTGAAAGAGCAAAGCGCCAACCTCTATGCGCAGAAACTGGCCGAGCAGGGCTTTGTAACGCTGTCGCTGGACCTGTCGTTCTGGGGCGAAAGTGAAGGCCTGCCGCGCAACGCTGTTTCACCGGACATCTATGCCGAAGACTTCAGTGCCGCCGTGGACTTTCTCGGCACCCAGACGTTTGTGGACAAGAACCGCATCGGCGTAGTGGGTATCTGTGGCAGCGGCAGCTTTGTCATCAGTGCCGCGAAGATCGACCCGCGCATGAAAGCCATCGCCACCGTCAGTATGTACGACATGGGCGCCGCCAATCGCAATGGCCTGAAACATGCGCAGACCCTGGCGCAGCGCAAGAAAACCATCGGGCAGGCGGCACTGCAGCGCGATGTGGAATTCAGCGGCGGCGACACTGCATACACTAGCGGCACCGTGCACAAGCTGACTGAAAAGTCCGGCCCAATCGAACGTGAGTTCTATGACTTCTATCGCACGCCACGGGGCGAGTTCACGCCTGAAGGCCAGTCGCCTGAACTGACCACCCACCCGACGCTGACCAGCAACGTCAAGTTCATGAACTTCTACCCGTTTAACGATATCGCCACGGCCCATGCTGTTCATCGCGGGTTCGGCTGCACACTCGCTGGAGTTCAGTGAAGAAGCCTACAAACTGGCCGGCCAGCCCAAGCAACTGATTATTGTGCCGGGTGCTGGGCATGTGGATCTCTACGATCGCGTCGATCTCATCCCGTTCGACACATTGGGTGAGTTCTTCAAGAAGAACCTGAAGTAATCAGGCAGTAACCAGAGCACTTCCAAAGGCCCTGCAACCGCAGGGCCTTTTTTCGTTTTCAGTCTTTTGTGACTTCAAATCTGACCGCCACAGCGCCTGGCTTTCGAATGGTTTCAATGCCTGATTCGATTCTGCCCAGCCTCACCAGCCCCGGCGAGTATTCAAAGCCTTTGTGGTAAATCGCCAGATTGCCCCACGGCGCGTAATAGGCAATATCGCCCTGGACCGGCGTGCTGCCAGCCGCTGTACCGCTCACGTCCAACTTGCGTGGGAGTGTGCCGATCTTCTCGGTGGCGGCGTAGTCTTCCAGCGTGAGTTCAAGTGGCAGCATCGCAACGAAGTCTCTGGTTGTTGCGCTGTCTTCCAGATGAAACATGACGACCTTGTCGCCGGCAAGCATGCTGATATTCATACCGCGCTCCTGACCGTTTGAGGGCGTTTGCTGTTGCGCGAACGTCGTTTGCGGCATCAGTGGCATCAGGACGCTGCAACCCAGGCAGATTGATAACCTCAGGCCTGCAAATACCTGCGGTTTCGAGTGTCGCAATCGTGCTTTTGTAATGGCTTTGTACCCGGTGAGTGCTGTGGCACAAGCATACCGGGCGTGAGGCGATTTCTTGTCTGTGTGGGCGTACATGTGAAGATGAGCGCTGCTCATCAATCACTGCTCCACAGGCTGCTCATACCTTCGCTGAATACGCTCCAGTTCCCCCGATTGGCGCAGTGTCTCCAGCGCTCTGGTCCAGGAGGCTACCAGTTCGTCATCACAGTCGCGGCTGAAGGCGATGTACAGCGAGGAGCGGTACAGCTCGATGGGTATCTGTCGCAACGTGCCGGGGGCAATGCCCAATTGTCGGCTCTGGTAGGTCACCCCCGCATCGGTATCGCCGATGATGATTGCGGTGCGGCCGTTCTGCAGCATGCGGTAGAACTGGACGTTTTCCGTGGCGCTTTTATCGAGGTTTTTAAAGCCCAGTGATTGCAGCATGTCGGGCAGCAGGCCCGCAGATCGCGTGGTGATCTGCGGCGCGTGCAGCAGTTGTTCCAGGGAGGTGACCGGCGCCGCCGTTGCCAACTGATAAGGGTGTATCGACTCTTCCACAATCGGGCCGACCCATTTGTACAACGCCTCGCGCTCCGGCGTGCGAAACATGGAATACATGATGGTTCTGGGCCGTGTACGCAAGGTATGACTCGCCCTCATGCTGGAGGTCAGCACGATGTTGAAGTCGTTTCCGGTAACCGCCATGATCGCCCGGACAATCTCGGTGGTCATACCGGTGAGCTGGCCGTTTTCTTCATAGTTGTAAGGCGCCCACTCTTCAGTGACGACCTGATAATGATCGGCCCTGGCAGGGGCGCCGAGCAACAGACACAACAGCACCGAAGTCAGTGTTGAATATTTCACATTGCCTGCCTGATGGGCTGTCCGATCACTCATAGACTCAAGCATCAATGGCTGCGCGGGCGGTTTCGGTCCGGGCCTGCGTCCAGCCAGGTGTCAACCTGCCATCCGCCGCTCGCGCAACGCATTCAAACATTCACGCCCGGCTTTCTGCGCTGTTTGCAGCACCGTCTGGCTGTTGTCTTCGGTGATCCAGGTCAGCAGCCGCACCTGGCCTGTCGCCTGGCTGCCGCCCTGCATGCGGCTGAGGGTTTCGCGTTGCTTGAGCATTGCTTTCATGCGGGTGGCCAGCATGAAGATGTCGTCGATAAAACCGTCTTCAACGTTATCGTGGTGCTCGATGCCCAGCCCCGTGGCGTCATGGTCGATGCGCAGGTGGTACTGCATGGCCCCGGTCGCGTCTTCGCTGCCGAACAGCGCGATGACGAAGCCTTTGCCCAACAAGGACCGCAGGGCGTGCTGGATAATTTCCTGAACATCGGGGGTAATCTGTCTGACCTGGCTGCTCATGTAGCGGCTCCTGACCTGTAGGGGGATGCCGAGCAGTATTCAACGGCTGGATGTAAAGCGCGGTCCGGGCCGGGTAATGCTGGGTAAAGACCGCCTGGTTCATGATTTAAAAGTCAGTGTTTCAGAAGGTTTGGCCCAGCGAGAACTGGAACACTTGAGTCTCGGCGTCTTCGGGCTTTTTGACGGGCACGGCGAGGTCGAAGCTGAGCGGCCCGAGTGGCGAATACCAAGTCACGCCGACGCCCACCGAACTGGCCATCTGGTCGATATTGATGTTGCCGCAGTTCTGCGTGGTGGTCAGGTAGCACTTGTCCGAATAGACCGTACCGAAGTCCCAGAACAGTGACGTGCGCAAGGATTTCTGGTCCTTGATAAACGGCATCGGGAACAGGTATTCCATGCCGCCGGTAATCAAAATGTTGCCGCCCAGCGCCTCGGTGTCGCGGTCAGAATAGTAAATCTGCCCCTGGCTGGCGTAGGTGCCGGTAGACGGCGTATTGCGCGGCCCCAGTGTGCCGTCCTTGAAACCACGCACCGTGCTCTGCCCGCCTGCGGTGTAGTTTTCGTAGAAGGGCAGGCCGTCGGTGTCGCCGTAACCGTTGCCGTAGCCCAGCTTGGTATGCAGGCGCAGCGAGGTGGTGTCGCCGAGCGGCATGAAGGTCTGGCCGTTGTAGTCGATCTTGTAAAACTGCAGGTCGCTGCCCGGCACGGTGGTGGTCATGGTCAGGCTTTGCGAGTGGCCGCGGGTGGCCAGCACACCCTTGTTGAGGGTCGATTCCGACCAGCCGATGCTGGCCTTGAGGTTGGTGAATTCCGAACCCTCACGCTCGATGAAGTCGTAGATTTCATCGGCGCTGTAGCTGCCTGGGTCAATGCTGTCGTGCTGGATTGACAGTCCGTAGGTCAAGCGTGAAGTTTCGTTGATCGGGTACCCGAGGTTGACCCCGGCACCCAAGCTGTTGAGCGAGTAGTAAGAAACTTCATCGCTGTCGTCGTAATACTTGCTGTAGTCGGTTGCGTTGTAGAAAACGTTGTAGCCCAGGCTGACGCCGTCGGGCGTAAAGTACGGGTTGGTGAAGGCGAAGTTGTACTTGGTCTGGTACTCGGAACGCGTCATGCCGAGGCTTGCGAAGTTGCCGGTGCCCAGGATGTTGTTCTGCGAGATGGAGCCGCCGAGTATCAGCCCGGCGCTCTGCGCAAAGCCTACGCTGGCGGTAATGTTGCCCGAGGCCTGCTCTTCGACGGCGTAGTTGATGTCCACCTGATCGTCGGTGCCCGGGACCGCTGGCGTCTCGACGTTCACTTCCTTGAAAAAGCCCAGACGTTCAAGGCGTACCTTCGACTGGTCAATCAGATAAGTCGATGCCCAGCCGCCCTCCATTTGGCGCATTTCACGGCGTAGCACTTCATCGGCAGTCTTGGTGTTGCCCCGGAAATTGATGCGGTTGGCGTAGGCGCGTTTGCCGGGATCGACCACGAAACTGACGTCCACCGTGTGGTCGGCGTCGTTGGGCTTTGGCACGCCATTGACGTTGGCAAAGGTATAGCCGTCGTTGCCCAGGCGGCGGGTGATCAGGTTGGTTGTGTCGGTCATGACCTTGCGCGAGAACACCTGGCCCGGCTTGACCAATATCAGCTGTTCAAGCTGGTCTTGCGGCACTTTCAGGTCGCCGCCCAGCTTGACGCTGGCCACCGTGTATCGGGCGCCTTCGGTGATATTGACGGTGATGAACACGCTCTTCTTGTCGGGCGTCAGCGACACCTGAGTCGAATTGATATCCATGTTGATGTAGCCGCGATCCAGGTACCAGGATCGCAAGCGCTCAAGGTCACCAGAGAGTTTTTCGCGGGCGTACTTGTCGTCGTTCTTGAAGAACGACAGCCAGTTGCTGGTCTTGAGCTGAAACTGGTCGGACAGCTCCTCATCTGAAAAAACCGTGTTGCCGACCACGTTGATGTGCTGAATGGAGGCGACCGTGCCCTCATCGATGATGATTTTCAGGGCGATGCGGTTGCGCGGTGCTGGCACGGCCTGGGCCTCGACCGAAGCGCTGTAGCGGCCCTGGGCGACGTATTGGCGTTGCAACTCGTTGCGCACGCCTTCCAGCGTGGCGCGCTGGAAGATTTCGCCTTCAGTGAGCCCGGATTGCTTGAGCCCTTTCATAAGGTCTTCGGTGCTGATGGCCTTGTTGCCTTCGATCTCGATACTGGCAATGGACGGGCGCTCTACTACATTGATCACCAGCACATTGCCGTCGCGCGCTACATCAATGTCCTGAAAGAAACCGGTCTTGAACAATGAGCGGGCAGAGTCGGCCAAGCGCTGTTCATCTGCCTGATCGCCGACATTAAGCGGCAGTGCAGCAAACACGCTGCCGGCGGACACCCGTTGCAGGCCGTTGACGCGGATGTCGGAGATGGCAAAAGTGTCGGCGTAAACCAGCGGAACGCTGAATAGCAGGCAGAGCGATACAAGCAGGCGCGAATAAATCATCAAACCCTTTCCAGAAAAACTGCGCACGCTGGGGTGCCGTTGGCTGCGCAGCATAGGGGGAGGGGATGTTGGGGACGGTTAACGCAATGTAAGGTTGGGTAAAGATTCACCGGCCTGGCTGACAGGCCGCAGCCGCGCCGGGATAATCGGCGACCACCATCAAGGTACTGCCATGACATCCGTATTGCTTGTCGATGATGATCGGGAACTGACGGACATGCTCAGCCAGTACCTGACCCGCGAACGCTTCACTGTGACCTGCACCAACGGTGCCGAAGAGGGTGAAGTCGAAGCGCTGTCCGGTCGTCACGACATTGTTGTGCTCGACATCATGATGCCGCGCATGTCCGGCATCGAAGTGCTCAGGCGTATTCGCGCGCAAAGCCAGGTGCCGGTGGTTCTCCTGACGGCGCGCGGCGACAACATCGACCGGATTTCCGGGCTTGAGCTGGGCGCCGATGATTACGTGCCCAAGCCCAGTTCGCCGGGCGAGCTGGTTGCGCGTTTGCGGGCGATCATGCGCAGAGTGCGCTCGGTGCCGCTGACCGACGCGGTCAGGGACGTGCTTCATGCTGGCGAGCTGGCCCTCTGGCCGGGCAAGCGTGAGGCGCGCTGGCAGGGGCGTGCGCTGGAACTGACCGGCAACGAGTTCTGCCTGCTCGAAGAACTGGCGCGCCATGCCGGGCAACTGGTCAGCAAGCAGAACCTGTCGATGAACGCACTGGGCCGGCCGCTGGCCCGCTACGACCGCAGCATCGACGTGCACATCAGCAGCATTCGCCACAAGCTCGGCCCGCGCAACGATAACCAGAGCTGGATACAGAGCGTGCGCAATCTGGGCTACATGTTGATTACGCCATGAGGCCGAGCCGGTTGTTCTGGAAGCTGTTTCTGGCCTTCTGGCTGGCGACCAGCCTGACGTTTCTGGTGGGGGCGGGCCTGTTCATCTTTACCCGTTCCGGCCCCGGCGACCCGTCTTTCAGTACCGTGCTCGACAACGAAGTCCGCCTCCTGCAGCAGTCCGGCATTCCGGCCGGGCGGGCGTTGCTTGATGTCTGGCAGCCTGATCGGCAGGATCGGGTCGGGCTTTACGATGATCAGGGTCGTTTGCTGGCTGGCAAGCCGGTGGACGCTGCGAGTTTCGAGCTGGCTGTGCACACCCGGGAGGGCGCGACCGTGCACATCCGCTCCACCCTTCGTCCTGATTTTGATAATAAGGGGCCTTCACATATCAATCCGCTGATCACCGGCACGTTCATGAGCGCGCTGTTCAGCTGGTTTCTCAGCAGCTACCTGGTTGCGCCGCTGATGAAGCTGCGCGAGGCGATGGGCAAGGTCGCCAGAGGTCGATTCGATACACGAGTGAAGCCCGATATGGGGCGGCGACGTGACGAAATTGTCGACCTTGCCGAGGATTGCGACCGCATGGCCAATCAGCTCAAGGTCATGGCCGACTCCCAGCAACAGTTGTTGCATGACATTTCCCACGAACTGCGCTCACCCCTGACGCGAATGAGCGCCGCCATAGGCCTGTTGCGTCAGGAGCCCAGCCAGCTGGACATGCTTGAGCGAGTCGAGCGTGAGTCAGAAAAAATGGACGCCCTCATTGAAGAGCTGCTGACGCTGGCGCGCATGCAGAGCCATCCCGAAAGCCTGTCGCGAGAGGCGGTGGATGTCATCAGCCTGCTGGCGGCGATCGTCGAAGATGCCGAATTCGAGGCCGGGCTCAAGCAATGTCGGGTCCGGTTGCAGGCCCCGGGGTCGTTCGTGGCGCAGGTCGATGGCGAGCTTCTCTACCTGGCCTTCGAAAACGTGATCCGCAATGCGGTTCGCCACACTGCCGTCGGCAGCGATGTGGTGGTGGTTGCCAACGTGCAGGCGCATCCGGCGGGCCTGATCGTAAACGTTATCGATCAGGGGCCTGGCGTGGATGAAGAGTGCCTGCAACGTATCTTTCAGCCATTCGAGCGTGGCCTGGACAACACGGCTCACGGCTTCGGGCTGGGCCTGGCCATCGCACTTCGGGCCGTTGAAATGCATGGCGGGCAGATTGGTGCACGCAACCGGGCGGGCGGTGGGTTGGTGGTGGATATCTTGCTGCCAGCGTGATCTGGCGCGCTTGATCACCGGGTCTGGAAGTTCGAACGAGTGGCTTTGCGCGGCGGTTCATCGGCCTATCGATAAACAAAATCGACCTATGGTGGTAAAGAAACTCGGCCCCGGCGCTCGAAACCGTTACGCTATGCAGCTGTATTTTTGTTTTTCGTCGAGGTAACACCCGTGTTTTCCGAATTCGCCCTGCACGAACGCCTGCTTAAAGCTGTGGCCGAGCTTAAATTTGTCGAGCCTACGCCCGTGCAGGCGGCCGCCATCCCGCTCGCACTGCAAGGGCGCGACCTGCGGGTGACTGCGCAAACCGGTAGTGGCAAGACAGCCGCCTTTGTGTTGCCGATCCTCAACCGCCTGATCGGCCCGGCCAAGGTTCGCGTTGATATTCGCGCGGTGATCCTGCTGCCGACCCGTGAGCTGGCTCAGCAGACCCTCAAGGAAGTCGAGCGGTTTTCCCAGTTCACCTTCGTCAAGGCCGGTTTGATCACCGGCGGCGAGGACTTCAAGGTCCAGGCAGCCATGCTGCGCAAGGTTCCGGACATCCTCATCGGCACGCCGGGTCGTCTGCTGGAGCAGCTCAACGCTGGCAACCTCGACCTCAAGCACGTTGAAGTGCTGGTGCTGGACGAAGCCGACCGCATGCTCGACATGGGCTTCTCCGAAGACGTCGAACGTCTGGCAGGCGAGTGCGCCGGCCGCGAGCAGACCATGCTGTTCTCCGCAACCACCGGCGGTGCCGGCCTGCGGGAAATGATCGGCAAGGTGCTCAAGGATCCACAGCATCTGCAAGTGAACAGCGTCAGCGAACTGGCTTCCGGCACACGCCACCAGATCATCACTGCTGACCACAACGTGCACAAAGAGCAGGTGTTGAACTGGCTGCTGGCCAACGAGACCTACCAGAAAGCCATTATCTTCACCAACACCAAAGCCATGGCCGACCGCCTGTATGGCCGTCTGGTTGCGCTGGAATACAAAGCGTTCGTGCTGCACGGCGACAAGGACCAGAAGGACCGCAAGGCCGCCATCGACCGCCTGAAGCAGGGCGGTGCGAAGATCATGGTCGCGACCGATGTGGCGGCTCGCGGTCTTGATGTTGAAGGCCTGGACATGGTGATCAACTTCGACATGCCACGCAGCGGTGACGATTACGTCCACCGCGTCGGTCGTACCGGCCGTGCGGGCAGCGACGGTCTGGCGATCTCGCTTATCTGTCATGGCGACTGGAACCTGATGTCGAGCGTCGAGCGCTACCTCAAGCAGAGCTTCGAGCGTCGCGTCATCAAGGAAGTCAAAGGCACCTACGGCGGGCCGAAGAAAGTCAAGGCGTCGGGCAAGGCGGTAGGCGTCAAGAAGAAAAAGACCGATGTGAAGGGCGACAAGAAGAAAGTAGCGGCAAAAGGCCCTACCAAGCGCAAGACGGTCAACCGTCCCAAGTCTGACCTGGTCAGCCAGGACGGCATGGCACCCCTGAAAAAACGCAGCACCCCGGCCCCTGCTGCCGAGTGATTGCCATGATCGTTCCCGCGCAGGCGGGAACGATCAGTTCTTCCCCTCGTTTGCCCTCTGCGCAGACAACCGCCTGTATACCTTCCAGCAGCTTCTCTGAACCGTCACACACCCCGCAGGTCACATTTTCTGAGTCGTATGCCTGTGGCTGGATGTCATGGGCGATCAATCCATGCTGGACGGAGGTTTAGAAAAATGACTTACAACTGGGACCTTATTGAGCGTTTGTTGCACGACGTGCAGAACGACGCCGTCAGCTCGGCCACCACTGAATTCGCAACGCTGCTGGACAGAGCATTCGTTCAATCACGGCCTGCAGACGAGGGCGATGGCTCCGGCTTCATCCTCACCCCGCGCGGAGCCAGCCTGCTGGCGTTGATCGACAGCAGCATCCCCGGCAATGATCATCCACGTCAGGTGCTCAACGACCAAGAGGATGCTCTGGATCCTGCAACTTTCGAAAAAGTCTCCGCCAAGGCACAGATTGCCTGAGGTCTTGATCTGCGTTTTGCACACGTCCTGAAGAGCCCGGATATTCGGGCTTCTGCCCGGAGGG
>NZ_ATDK01000004.1 GCF_000444135.1 Pseudomonas avellanae BPIC 631 | reverse complement strand
ATGAGGGAGATGACAAGTTTCTCCAGAGATATCTTATTGAGATCTTTAGCTAGCTTAAGTATTGTGACCATTGGCCTCCATTGCTTGGGTAGACTTCTGATGATCTTCTTTACGTGATCAGCAGTAGAATATCCTTTGTCAAGAACCTTCAGCCTAGCAACAAGGATTTGGAATCTTGAGCTCGGAAGCGTCGTGTAGGGAACGCGTGTAGATCTCGGTG
>NZ_ATDK01000003.1 GCF_000444135.1 Pseudomonas avellanae BPIC 631 | reverse complement strand
GTCCGGGTCGAAATATGGCTTTCAAATTAAGTTCCGAATTAGTGGATGCTGCCAAAGGGAGTGGTGATGCCATACGCAAAAAGGAAGAGACTCAGAGAATGGCGGAGGCAAATAGAATTCTTGCACATTTTCGTTAATCCATGAACAGGATCTATATACACACATGGACCTATGGATCCATACATAAATTGGGATTTTTTTGGAGATTCAATGGAATTATTAATTCAT
>NZ_ATDK01000002.1 GCF_000444135.1 Pseudomonas avellanae BPIC 631 | reverse complement strand
CCAGCAAGCAGACGAAGCAGAGGGCAGCCACAAAGAGCCTAACTGCCGCGCGCGCCACATTGGCACGTTTTTGCATGGACACATATTGGCCTCCTGGGCGCAAGGGGTGCGAAGAATCGTACCTTTTTCGCCCTATCGGTCAACTGCGCCTCACGCAATTTGACGTCGAGCGCCGCCCTGAAATTAAAGCTGCCAACCGTCTGGCGTGCCCAATAAAAGGACAGAGTTACGGTTGTTAACGCAGCAGTCAGGCGACACTCACTACCTTCGGGAGACCCAG
>NZ_ATDK01000001.1 GCF_000444135.1 Pseudomonas avellanae BPIC 631 | reverse complement strand
GTTGCAACCTGGGCAGCACCTGCCGGCAATGCGTCTTCCGGGGCGATTTCGCCAGCCGGCTTGACCGGAGCACCATTGGCATCGACCAGCGAAGCAGGCACTGCCGCATTGGCCGGGGTCGTAGCTTCAGGGGTTACAGCCACAGGCGGAACCGCTGCTCCGGCGGCCTGCATTTTGGCCAGTTGACCGTTTTTCAGCTCGATCAGACGCTGTAGCTTGTCAAGCTGGCTTTGCAGGTCGTTCATGCGGCTTTTCAGCTCGGCATTATCACGGCGCGTGGTATCGAGCGCTTCCTGTGCCACGGCCAGCTTATTGCCCAGGTCAGCGTCGCCAGCCCCACCTTTGGCGGCCGGTTTGCCACCTGCCGAGACCAGGCTGAGATTGTCGGAAGTATCAACCTTTGAAGGCGCCGCACCGGCCCGATCACGCCGGGTGGCATCGACCTGACGCGTGCCGGTCGGCAAACGCCGACCTTCACGCCAGGCGCTGTATTGACGGGAAACCTCGGCAATCGCCTGCGGCTGTGGCAGTGCGGTGGTCTGCTGCGGGGTCGGCAGGCGCAGCACCTGACCCTTTTTCAGGCGGTTAATGTTGCCGCCCATGAAAGCATCCGGATTCAGCGCCTGAATCGCCAGCATGGTTTGCTGAACAGTCCCACCGGTACGCACCTTCGCGGCAATTTCCCACAGGGTATCGTTGTTGGCGGTGACGTATTGAGCCTGCTTGTCAGCGGCAGGTGCCGGCACTGCGGCGGGGGTGCCGGCAGGTGCGGGGGCTGGAGCCGAGGCCTGGGGTGCCGCTGCCTCTGTTGACGGTGCCACTGTCGCCAGTTGCGCAGGCGCTGCCGGGGCCGCTGCTGGCGCAGGGGCCGGAGCGGCTGGGGGG